>CAXUIF010000089.1:0-12752 GCA_964250995.1 uncultured Acidobacteriaceae bacterium | reverse complement strand
TGAGCGCCGATGCGGTTACGCCGGAAGGGGACTACGCGGTTCTGCTGCCCGCGCCATTGGAGAAGGCCAGGCTCATCGTCCTGAACGACATCTTTGAGGCGCACCAGTTCAACACTTGCGCCGCGGCTGCGGATCGCGGCCCCGAACGAGCCCAGATCGACTGGCTGCGGTCGCAACTCGCGCAGGCTCGCGCCGGGGGGGAGCACGTGTGGGTGATGGCGCACATTCCGCCCGGCATCGATGTGTATAGCTCCTTCCGCCACTACCTCCTGCAGCCCGCACAGATGTGCGCCGCCGAGCCCCGCCCCTTTCTTGCCGATACCACGCTCTCAGACGCCCTGTTGGATTACGCCGACGTTGTCACCCTTGCGCTCTTTGGCCACACGCACATGGACGAGATCCGGCTGCTGCACCGCGTTCAGAACACTTCCGGGCAAGCGGATCGCGGCAGCCAGGATCGCCCCGCACCGGCCGTGCAGGGTCTGGCCGGGGATGCCGCAGTTCCCGCCAAGCTGGTTCCCTCGGTAAGCCCCTATGTGGGCAACCACCCCGCCTTTCTTGTCGCAAGCGTCGATCCCCACCGTGCCGTTCTGAAGGACTGGCGCACCTTCGTCTCTCCCGGTCCGCAAGGTTCCGCGCCGCCCTGGACAGAGGCCTACCGCTTCACGACCGCCTTCCACCTTCCCGATCTGTCCGCCGCCTCCGCCGTGAAGCTCGCGGATGGGTTCACCGCGGATAGAAACGGCCAGACCGCGGCGAGCGCCGCCTTCCGCGAGCACTTCTATCCTGGGGACATCGGACTGTACGCTCTCGGTCTGGCGCAGATCTGGCCCGCCTACGCCTGTGCTGTCCGGGAAGACCGCCCCACCGCCGTCCACGACTGCATCTGCACAGCGCTTCCGCAGCCGAAGGCCAACCCGGACCAGCCCTGAGGCCCAACCACCTGCGTCGGGTCGTCGCCTTAACAGAATTGGCACTTCGGGTGCAGGCGCGCATCACATAGACCGGCGGCGTGGACCCCAATCGCGCCCACAGGAGTGAACCATGGATCGTAGCGCACAGGCCATCTGGCAAGGCGGACTCAAGGACGGCAAAGGTACCCTCAGCACGCAAAGCGGCGTGCTGCATGAGACCCAGTACAGCTTTAGTACCCGGTTTGAGAATGGCCAGGGGACCAACCCCGAAGAGCTTATCGCCGCCGCGCATGCGGGCTGCTTCACCATGGCCCTTTCCGGCCAGCTCAGCTCGGTGGACAGGCCGCCGCAACAGCTGGAAACAACCGCCGTGGTCACCATGGACAAGACCGATGACGGCCCAACCGTCACCAAGATTCATCTCAAGACCCGCGCGCGCGTGCCCGGCATCGAGAAGCAGCAATTCGACGAGCTCGCCACCAAGGCCAAGGAAGGCTGCCCGATCTCGCGTTTGCTGAAGGCCGCCGAGATCTCGCTGGATGCCCAGCTGGTCTAGCTCGACGGTACTTCTCGACAACACTTGTGAGATGGATGAAAAGGCGCTCGCCCTTTGGGGAGTGAGCGCCTTTTCTCTTGCAACCTGGACCAGCTCTACTGCGGGGCCCGTCTAGAAGCGCGAAGACGCGACCGCGGCGAGAGCGGCCGTTTCTTCGTGCCGCAGCCAGCCGTAGAGCGGGAAGTCTTCAGCAAGATCGCGGACACGGTGACGGATGCTTTGCAGGCGGGCTTCGTCGTGGCGATGTTGCAGGGCCTCGGCGATCCAGCCGGCGATGGTCCGCATCTCGTCCTCAGCCATGCCGCGGGTGGTGAGGGCGGGCGTGCCCAAGCGGATGCCGGACGGCTTGAGCGGTGGATTGGTGTCGTAAGGGATGGCGTTCTTGTTGACGGTGATGCCCGCCTGCCCGAGGGCGTGTTCGGCCTCTGAGCCGAGCATGCCTGCGCCGCCGCTGAAGACGTCCATCAGAACGACATGCGTGTCGGTGCCTCCCGAGATGACCCGGAAGCCGTGTTCCGCAAGCGTCGCGGCAAGGGCTTTGGCGTTGCGAACGACCTGGGCGGCGTAGGTCTTAAACTCGGGGCGCAGAGCCTCGGCAAAAGCGACAGCCTTTGCAGCGACGACATGCACCAGCGGGCCGCCCTGTTGGCCGGGAAACACGCTCCGGTCCATGCCCTGGGCGAGATCCTGGTGACACAGGATCAGGCCGGAGCGGGGACCGCGCAGCGTCTTGTGGGTAGTGGTCGTGACGACATGGGCGTGCGGCACCGGCGAGGGGTGCGCCCCACCGGCGACGAGTCCGGCGAAGTGGGCCATGTCGATCAGAAGTTTGGCACCGACCTTGTCCGCAATGGCACGGAGGCGCGGGAAATCGAACTGGCGCGGGTAAGCAGAGCCGCCGCCGATGATGAGCTTGGGTTTTTCGGTGGCGGCCTGCTCCTCGAGCTGGTCGTAGTCGATGGTCTCGGTGTCGCGACGGACCTTGTAGCCGGCGATGCGGTAAAGTTTGCCCGAGAAGTTGAGCTTGTGCCCGTGGGTTAGGTGACCGCCGTGGGCCAGGTCGAGGCCGAGCAGGGTATCGCCCGGCTCCAGCAGGGCCATAAACGCGGCGGCGTTGGCCTGCGAGCCCGAGTGCGGCTGCACGTTGGCGTGTTCGGCGCCAAAGAGCTCTTTGGCGCGGTCGCGGGCCAGGTTCTCGACGACGTCGGCGTACTCGCAGCCGCCGTAGTACCGCTTCCCGGGATAGCCCTCGGCGTATTTGTTGGTAAACACTGAGCCGGCCGCTTCGAGCACCGCGCGCGAAACGAAGTTCTCGCTGGCGATCATCTCCAGGCCGTCGTGCTGGCGGACTGTCTCGTTTTCGATCGCGCGGGCGATCTCGGGGTCGACTTCGGCGAGGGGACGATCGCTGCGGGGCGGCATAGAAGATGAGTGTAACGCGGCCATTTTCGTGGCTCCAACGAAGGTCGCAGAGCGGCATGGCACGGCTGGTAACGTGACCCGAGCCGACGGGGGATACAGAAGTTTCCGGAGTTCCCGCATGCTCAATCCACGCTTGAAAGACAGCGCAGCGGTGCCAATCAGCCCGTCTCTGTCGGTTAGGTAGATTTGGCGTCCGGCTCTGCCGGGCGCCGATTCGGAGAACTTTCTTGGCTGCCCGGATTCTTCCTTTTCGTTCCCTCGTTCCCGCCGCGAAGCCGGCCTTCTTTCAACCCGTTTCCGGGCCGCTCTGCGACCTGTACAGCCAAAATTCTTCCCAGAAGGTACTGATCATGTCGAAACATGCGCGTCGCCGTCCGTTGCACGAAGCTGTCCCAACCTCCACCGACCTGCTTGCGAAGGTGGAGCAGGAGCTGGCCCAGGGCTATTTCGAAGTTGAGATCACCGGCCTGACGCTGCGCCGCCTCGTGTGCGTCTATACGGTCATGATGCGCGGAGCCTGGGCGCATACCCTGGACAATGTGCGTTCCCGGTGGCGGCCCACGCCAGCCCTGTAATTCCGTCCACAGGGACCCGGGTCTGCAGGCGGGTCCGCTCTGCGGACCTTGACGGCGGGCTCTGCGCCGACTAACTACAGCGCCGCGAGCTATGCACCCGGGCGCAGCTACGCGTACCCTGACACAAGCAGCAGCCAGGGAGGCAAGCGTGAGCGTGCGGAGATTGCGTTGGGTAGCGGGGTTGGGGGTGCTGGGCATCGCGTTCAGCGCGGTGGACGCGCAGGCCCCGAGCGGGCCGGCAGCCGAAGCGCAGCGGGCGTACAACGGCCTGAAAGCAAACATCCTCAAGGCTGCAAATGCCATGCCGGCCGACAGCTACGGTTATAAGCCGACGCCCGACATCCGGACGTTTGCGCGGGTCGTCAATCACATCACGGAGGCGCAAGCGCATGCCTGTGGCGCGGTGAATGGGACGGCGATGAGTGCGGTGCCGAAGGGCCCTGAGGAGACCGCGGATAAGGCGGCGATTGTGCAAGCGCTCCAGAGCTCGTTTGCAGCCTGCGATCAGGCCTTTGCTTCCGCCACAGACGCCAATGCGACGGAGATGCTTACGGCGGGGTCGGGCAAGCGGTCGCGCCTCGGGCTGCTGTGGGGCACGATCTCGCATGACAATGAGCAGTATGCGACGTTGGCCCTGTATTTGCGGCTAAAGGGACTCGTACCGCCCTCCAGCGAGAAGTAGACCGCGGGGCCGCATCTCACCACAGGGATCCTGTCACCAAAACGGATCCTGGAGGCTCCCGATGGAAACCAAGACAGCGCGCTTGCCGAGGCAGGTGCTTGAACGGACGCGGCTGCGCGCCGTGCTGACCGCCCTCAGCACCGTCCTGTTGTGCAGCGGGCTGGGCGGCTGCCTGATGATCGGTGGGTCGAGCCGCGGCGGCTTCTTTCTTTGGCCCGGCGGGCTAGGCTTCTTCCTAATCATCGCCCTGTTCTTCTTCCTGAGCCGGCGTCGGTAGCAGACGCGGGTTCAGTCCGAAGACAGGTCTGCAAAGCCGCCGGGCAGGCGCTCAATCGCCGAGCAGTTCCGCCAGGAACGCGTTGCGGAACTTGCCTTCCGGGTCGAGCTGGCGCACAAAGGCGGCAAAGGCGCCGAACCGCGGGTAAAGGGCGCGCACCTGCACGGGGCTCAGGGTGAAGAGCTTTGCCCAGTGGGGGCGGGCGGCGAAAGGCGCGAGCTGTGCTTCGAGGGCTGGCAGAAGTGACCGTACCGCGGCCAGATCCGGCTTCCAGGTGAAGTGAAAGGCGAGCGAGTCACGCCCATAGGCCATGCTCATGGGCATGTCGTCGGCGGCGACCGTGCGCAGTTCGCTGATCAGCAGGTGCGGCGAGATCTGATCCCGCAGTGCTTCGACGGCCAGAAGGGCATCGTAGCCCCGGTTCAATGGCACAAAGCATTCGCTTTGGATCTCGGCGCCTGCGGACGGGGTGTAGTCCAGGCGGAAGTGCGGCAAACGCTCATACCATGGGCCAGCGCGGCCCTGCTGCTCGGTGCAGTGCTCGGCAGACAGGCCGGGCAAGGGATGCAGCTGGTGGGTCTGCCGGGTCGCACCGTAGAAGGTCGTGGGCGCGGCGACCGCCCCGGTTCCGTTGAGCTTCTGTTTTAGCCACACCTGGGTGGCGCGATGGTGTTGCCAATCCGTGAACAGGCTGACGCTGTAGGCGGCCCGGAAGATGTCCTCCAGCGAGTGTTCGAGCACATCAAAGCTGAGGTTCTCGAAGACAGTCTGGGCGACCTGGAAGGTAGGCACGACGTCCAGGGTGAGGCTAGTGACGACGCCCAGCGCGCCCAGGCCCACCGCTGCCATCCCGAGCCGCTCCGGCTCCGCAGTGCGGGTGAGGTGAAGGCTTCGGCCGCGAGCGTCGATCAGATCCACGGCTTGCACGGCCGTGGCCAGGCACCCGTTCCCCAGGCCGGAGCCGTGGGTCGCGGTCGCGCAAGAGCCCGCCACAGAAATGTGCGGTAACGACGCGAGGTTGTGCAGCGCGAACCCCTGCGCATGAAGCCACGGCGCCAGCTCGCCGTAGGTCACGCCGCCGCCGACGGTAACGGTCCGTTGCTCTGCGTCCAGCGACATCGTCTTCAGGTGCGAAAGACCGAGCTGGGTGTGCGTGGTGTCCGCGATGTGGTTGAAGGAGTGCCGCGTGCCGATGGCTTTGGCGTGCGGCAGCGCGGGCAGTAGATGCTCCAGCTCCGGCACACTGGCAGGCTCGGCAAGGTGCGGCGCTTGGTAGCAGTAAGTGCCCGCCCAGTTGGTACGTGAGGGGGTCGTTGCCGCTCGGATCTCTGCTGGGTTTTCGAGCGGCTGCATAGCCCCTATGCTAGCCGGTCGGGTACATTGAGCGTCATGAGCGAGTCAGGGGTGGCGAAGACCCTCAATACGCCAGGGCAGGTGCTGTTTGCCAGTCTGGTGGGGACCACAGTGGAGTTCTTCGACTTCTACATCTATGCCACGGCTGCTGTGCTGGTGTTCCCGCGGCTGTTCTTTCCGGCCAGCGATCCGGCCTCGTCCACGCTGGCCTCGCTGGCTACGTTTGCGATCGCTTTTTTGGCTCGGCCGATCGGATCCGCGGTCTTTGGCCACTTCGGCGACCGGATCGGCCGCAAGCGAACCCTGGTGCTGGCCCTGCTTGCCATGGGCATTTCGACGTTTGCCATCGGTGTGCTGCCTACGTACGCCAGCATCGGCGTGCTGGCGCCGCTGTTGCTGGCGCTGTGCCGCTTCGGGCAGGGGATCGGTCTTGGCGGTGAGTGGGGCGGGGCGGTGCTGCTGGCCGTGGAGAACGCCCCGCCCAACAAGCGCGCCTTGTACGGCATGTTCCCGCAGCTGGGCGCGCCGTTGGGCTTCCTGCTCTCCGCCGGCGTGTTTCTGTCGCTGTCCCGGCTGCTGTCGGATGCGCAGTTCTTCGCTTTCGGGTGGCGCTTGCCTTTCCTTGCCAGCGCCGTGCTGGTGTTGCTGGGGCTGTATGTACGGCTGACGCTGACCGAGACGCCGGTCTTTACCACGGCGATGCAGCGCGAAGAGCGCGTGAGCTCGCCGATGGCGGAGGTATTGCGCCGGCACGGACGCGCGCTGGTGGTGGGCATCCTCGTGTGCCTGGCGACCTTCGTGATCTTCTACCTGATGATTGTGTTTGCGCTCTCGTGGGGCACCAGCGCCCTGCACTACAGTCGCAGCCGGTTCTTGTTATTTCAGCTGCTGGGCGTTGTCTTTTTTGCGCTCACGATTCCGTTGTCGGCGGTCTTGGCCGAACGCGGACGGCGTCCGGTGATGATCGGCGTGACTGTGCTGATCGGGCTCTTTGGGCTGGTGCTCGCGCCGTTGTTTACCGCGGGCACCGGCGGCGTGGTCACCATGATGATCGTGGGGCTGACCCTGATGGGCTTCACCTACGGGCCCCTGGGCACGGTCGTGTCGGAGCTCTTTCCGACCCCGGTGCGCTACACGGGCAGCTCGCTTGCCTTCAGCCTGGCGGGCATTCTGGGGGCCTCCGTGGCGCCGTATGTGGCGACGTGGCTGGCCAAGACCTATGGCCTGCAGTTTGTGGGATATTACCTTGCCGCTTCCGCTGCCTTGACGCTGCTTGGGCTCGTGCTGATGCCGGAGACCAGGGACGTCGACCTGGCAACACCCCTCGGGTAAGCACGAGGCAGCCGCGGTAAGCTGTTGGGCATGGATGCCCTTGTTTCTGTGGCGTGGCTGGCGGGGCAGTTGGGCCAGCGTGATGTGGCCGTGCTGGATGCAACGTTGCCGCCCGTCGGTATGCTCCCGGCACCGGACGTGCGGGCGCGCTACCTGGCGCAGCACATCCCCGGCGCGGTCTTCTTTGACATTGAAGCGTTGTCGGATCACGGCACGTCGTTGCCGCACATGTTGCCTTCGCCGGAAAGCTTCGCACACAGCCTGTCCGAACTCGGGCTCAGCGAGAGGATGACGCTGGTCGTCTACGAGCAGGAAGGCGTCTTCTCTGCGCCGCGCGCGTGGTGGATGTTGCGCACGATGGGCGCCCAGAACGTGCATGTCCTGGACGGCGGGCTGCAGGCCTGGCGCCAGGCGGGGGAACCTACCGAAAGCGGCGCCGTCGTACGGCCCCCGGCCCAATTTCAGGCCAGCTTCGACGGAGCGGCCGTGCGCTCCTTTGCCCAGGTGCAGGATCTATTGGCTGCCCGTGAGCAGATTCTGGATGCACGCTCTTCAGGGCGCTTCGCCGGCTCCGCTCCGGAGCCACGCCCGGGCCTGCGCTCGGGGCATATGCCGGGCGCGCTCAACGTACCGTTCACGGAACTGTCCGAAGCTGGCCGGCTGAAGTCGCCCGACCAGTTGCGCGCCGCGTTCACGGCACGCGGGGTCGATCTCGGTCGCCCGGTGACAACCACCTGCGGTTCAGGCGTTACGGCGGCGGTGCTGGCCTTGGGGTTGGAGTGCTGCGGGGTGCCGCAGGTCACTTTGTACGACGGGTCCTGGGCCGAGTACGCGCAGCAGCCGGAGGCAGTCGTCCTCCGCGACGACCGCTAGCGCCGTGGGCGTTCCTGCAGGCTGCTCCCCCCAGGCGGTCGGCGTATGCGGCGGTTCAGCCAGCCGCAGCCCGTTCGCGTACACTCCAGCACCACGACGAGGGCACAAAGAACAGGCAGAATCAGGATGGCAGCTAAGGTGTCTGACATAGGAGCTCTCCTTGGAGGTATCAGCAAGGGAACGTGAGTCGCGCTGAAAGCGACAGGGACGCCCGCGAAAGGCGGCCGTAGCGCACCAGGGCGAAGGTGTGCGCCCCGGAGTGTGCCCAGTCTAGGCCGCTTTCCGGGCCAAATCGGTGAGCACGGCGCCCTGTCGTCCAGGAACGACAGACGGGCGCTCCGCGAGCCGGGAAACCGCGCCAGGGTGCCTCCCTTCCACGGGCTGGGCGCGCGAAAGCAGGCATCCGGCAGGTCTGTCCAGACGCGCCGGGGCTGGGGTATAGTGGCATGGCTTCTTGGGAGGATGTTTTTGCCATGCCGGAACTGAACCTGTCTCGTCGCGCGCTGCTGGGGTACGCGCCGGCGCTTACCGTAGCTGCTGCCGCTTCACCGTACCTGCTGCCGGCCAAAGCCGCCCAGGCAGCGACGACCTCACCGCTGGCCGGCAATGTGGCCTCGCTGGCCGACTCGATCGACCGCGCCTTTTCGTTTCAGAACTTCATGATGGACGCCTATGCCGCGGGGTCCACCGTGCGGCTGACTCAAAGCTACAGTGACGAGGCACTGGGGGCCACGGCCTTTACCTACGACAACGCCGTTGCGATCCATGCGTACCTTGCCAGCGAGGATGCGACGCTTCTGGAGCGCGCCATCGTGCTTGGGGAAGGTCTGCTATACGGACAGGCCCACCCTTATCCGTTTCCGATCAATGATGGGCGGTTTCCGCAGGCGTTCTTTGTGAACCGCCCCGCGACCGACGGCAGCGGCGCCTATGTGCAGCCCGCGGCCGCGCCCTTCTACTTCTACACCAGCACTGTTGGCGATCAGGCGTGGGCGGGCATGGCGCTGGCCCAGCTGTACGCCCGTACCGGACAGGCTCGCTTCCTCACGGGTGCGTTGCTCGTGGCGAACTGGATTGTTTCAAACACCTACGACATCACCGGTCCGGGCGGCTTCAAGTTCGGCACCGACATCAAGTACATCAACTACACCAACGTCTCCGTGCCCTCCACCAACGGCAAGGCGACCGAACACAACATCGACGCGTATGCGTTCTTCACCATGTTGAGCAAGTTGACCGGCAACGCCAAGTCGGCCTCGACCAATCTCACGTGGACGCAGTTGGCACAGCATGCCTTCAAGTTTGTGGTCCAGATGTATAACCCGGCAGGTCCGTTCTTCTACACCGGTACGCTGGGCGATCAGGTGACGATCAACAAGCAGCCCATTCCGGAAGACTGCCAGACATGGTCTTTTCTCGCGTTCCTGAACATCCAGTTCCGGGGCACGATCGATTGGGCGCTCAAAAATCTCGAAGCTACAGATACCCCCGCGGCCCCGCATAGCAGCCTCACAGGTACAGAACGCATCCACGGTCTGGTCTTCGACACCGCAAGCCTGACCTCTACCGCGGACGATCCCCAGGCGGTGTGGCTGGAAGGTACAGGGCACACCATCGCGGCGTTGGTGGCGCGGGTGCTGCAAGGCCGGGACAATCTGCAGAACTTGTTTGCCGACCTGCAGCGCGCGATCAATCTGCTGGAGCAATCGATGCTGGCCCAAAAGGAACTGGGCGCAGGCAAAACGGTCGGCGGCAAGGCAATTCCGCAAGGGGAAGGCCTGGTAGCTGCGACTAGCATCATGGACACTGGCTTCGGCTACACCTACGGACCGTCGCTGCACGTCGGCGCCACCGGCTGGTATCTGCTGGGTGCGCTGGCGGCAAACCCGTTCCAATTGGGCTACCGGGTGATTGGCTAACGCGCGCCGGCAGCCCGGCTGTCAGCGCGCCGTAGCGCAGGCCAGCGCTTACGAGAGCTGACCTGGATACCGGAGACGTACCGAAACCCTGCGCGAAGAGTCACGGGTCCCCTGCCGTGACTCTTCATCAGCGCCCGGCTCTGCGCGAATGAATGTATACGTTTTGCTCCTTCTGCCCCAGAACTGAGTAACGCTGGGCAACGTCGGTTCAGTGCACCGTGAGGGTCGCGGTCACTTGGTGAGTGACGGTTGATGTGCCCTTCGACGAGGCCTACCTAAACATGGCGAGAACAAGACCGGGCTCCCTACAGCGACGCGCGTGGCTCAAGCCGCAGGCGTTTGCTCCGAACAGTTACTGGCCAAAATAGCCTCGGACTGGCGTAAGCCGACGGTCTTTTCGTGATCCAGCCCGAGGACGTGGAGAGCTTTCTCATGCCGCTCCCCGTCGGGCGCATCCCAGGAGTCGGCAGAGTAACCGCGTCCAGGCTGCAGCATATGAAGGTCGGCACTGTGGGCGACCTCGTGGCGCATACCGTGGAATAACTTGAGGCTCAGTTCGGGCGATATGGGTCGCGACTGTACGAGCTTGCCAATGGTATTGACCATAGTCCCGTGGTCTCCGATTGGCCCGTGAAGTCCCTCTCCGCCGAGCACACCTTTCCCGAAGACATCGCCGCTTGCGGCGACCGATGATATCGGTAAGCGCCTCGCTGAGAAAGTCTGGACCCCTTCGCGCCGCGACCCGCGTCAGGCCCGGACCGTGGTGCTGAGACTCAAGACATCCAGGTTCGAGGTCCTTACGCGCAGTCTCACCTGTGTCGCGCCTCCAGCAACGGTTGAAGAGCTTACGACCATCGCCCTGAGTCTGCGAAAGTGTGTCCTGCTGCCTGCATCTCAACTCTTCCGCTTGGTCGGCCTCGGGTTGAGCAACCATTCGAGAGGTGGCTGAGCTATACCCCTGTTCACCTCAGGGGAGGAGTTTGGGGCCGATCGCCACTAAGGATCTCTTCCAGTCTGTCGAGTAGGGCTACTTGGCTCTTCAGGATGCGTTTCCTCGCTTCGGGTAGCGGGACAACCCACCGCGGTCGACCTCTGGAATCTGAATGGCTCGGTTCGAGCGAGGAGGCCACTCGATTCTGCAGAAGTTGCTGTTGAGGGCCGCAGGATCGCAGTCCCCTTCGAAAGCCCATGCACTCACCTTCTTCCCTCCGGCCTGGATGATTGTTCCTAGTTCGTGAAATGGGCCATGCGCTTCAAATCGGGTCTCCTCCGAGAACTCATGTTGTGCTGCATCGAGCAGATCTTCGCGTTCGGCTGGTCCGCCTTTGGGAAGGGTCCATGCACCCTCGTCCTTTTTGGCCCAGAACGGCCCTCCCGGATGAACCGGCAGCACCTCGGGTCCGCTCTGCCTTCTGCGGACATCAACAGACCCGCGCTCTGTTTTGCTATGCTTCTGTTTGTTCCCCGGCCGATCGAAAAGTGAGGCTTTTTGCGAGAAACACGGTCCGAGCCTGACCGCTGTCTCCCTGCGTCTCACGACCTTTTCTGACGTGAGGTCACACAATTGCTGAACTGGTCGTTCTTCACCGAGGTCTTCGCCGTCTTTCCCTACTCTGGTCTGCATGGGAAGTGAAGTAGGCGGGTACTCCGAACGCCGTTCCCTGTCGAGCTCCTTCTCGGCGTCTGCTGATATCCGTACGAGCAATCTTCGAGCCGACGTGCAGCGCGTGGCCGCCTCACTTTGGCACCAACACGAGCCGCTTGACTCGGTGGAGCAGTCCTTCATTCCTAGAATTGGCTTGGCCTCTATACCTAACGACAAACGGCATTGGCGTGGGGAACACGAGGCGATGCAGCCACCGTCCCCATCGCGTGACCAGGCTTGCTCAGGATTCTGTGCCAATTCGCGAACTCGCCTAGGCGAATGGCCCATGCCGCCCGAGTGGGATAGACACGGTCCCGCATGCCTCGCACACTGAATCAATGACTTCGAGTTGGTCCAGCTTGTACTGCTCCAGATTCGTTCCGGGTCAGTAAAGGTGTTCAGTGGTCTGCGCCGTTCCAGGTACGGCAGCCAGCAGCAGCCCCAGCAGAACGTCAGTCACCCTCACCATCATGCCAGCCTACCTGCTTTGTGCATTACCTAGGAACGCGCCGAAGGTTGCAGCTTACGGCGGCAGATCCCCAGCTTCGGCTGCTTTCGCCGCGGCTCGCATCATCTCGGGACCGTTGTTCCGAACATTGTTGGCCTTCGGATTGGTCTCGTAGACTTACATCTCTTCCGATTCATAGGGCAGCAGCAGATCGAGCGGCAACCGATCCGTCTCTTCCCTGTCCAGCCAGCGGTCGTATTCCCGAGGGTGAAGGATAACCGGTATACGGGGATGAATCCGGCTGATCAACTCGTTCGCTTCCGTGGTCACGATGGCGAAGACGTTGGAGCCAGTGTCCATCCGCTGCATTCCAAGCGTCCGCGAGTAGGTTGTACCCTCGATCGCCAAACAGGAGAGCTGGAGCGAACACGGAACCCGCACCGAAGGGCACTGCGTCGACGCATGGCACAGGGCCTTTCCAGGTATGCCTTCGCGACAACCAAGGGCGGCTTCGTCACAGCATCCAGAAGTGCGTTCTGATCGCGGACATCTACTTACTCGCCGTACTCTTATGCCGGTTGCACTTCGCTCTCGAAACAGAGATAGTGAAAGCTACGGCCACGGACGGAATTTATTGTCGAGGCCAGAAACGCCTGCTCCGTCTCGCTGAGCGGAAATGCTGTTATGGATGACCATGTCCTCTCCCGACACCGCGCTCCACTCTGCCGTTAGTCAGCCCGTAACGCTGGGAGAGAT
>CAXUIF010000088.1:0-12782 GCA_964250995.1 uncultured Acidobacteriaceae bacterium | reverse complement strand
GGAAGGCGCACTGGCCGACGCATTGCGCCGGTTGGACGTGCCGGTGGTGGCGCGGGTGAGTGAAGGGCGGGTGCTGTTGGATCTGCGGACGGTGGCGCCGGGGGATGATGCAACCTTGTCCCGCATGGTGCAGCATGCAGAATTTGCAGCAGAACGCGGTGTGGACGTTGCGGGGCACGGCGCGTGATCGATCGGGTTACTACACGGGGGTCCACGGGGGTCTGCGCGACGATGGACCCGAGCTTGGAGCCTCGACCGGCACGGTCCGTGGTGCTCGGGACAGCGGGGCACATCGACCACGGGAAGACAGCGCTGGTACTCGCGCTGACAGGGACGGATACGGACAGGCTGCCGGAGGAGAAAGCTCGCGGGATCACCATCGATCTTGGGTTTGCTGCGCTGGAGCTAACCGGGCCCGCGGGGCAACGCTTCGAGGCGAGCCTGATCGACGTGCCCGGACACCATGCCTTTCTTCGCAACATGCTGGCCGGAGCGGGAGGCATCGATGCCGTGATGCTGGTGGTCGCGGCTGATGAAGGGGTGAAGGCGCAGACGGTGGAGCACCTCGCGGTCTGCGGGTTACTGGGCGTCGAGCGTGGGCTTGTGGTGTTGACTAAACAAGATGCAGTGACGCCGGAACGGCTTGAGACGGCGCGCGGCGAGGTAGCCGAGTTGGTCGCCGGTACGTTTCTGGACGGCACCCCGGTGATCGCGGTTTCGGCCCTGCACCGCGTGGGCATAGGGGAGCTCAAGGCGGCTCTGGGCCGGCTCGCGGCGCAGATCCCGGAGCGGAGCGAGGCGCAGGGGATGCGGTTACCGGTGGACCGCGTCTTCACAGTAAAGGGCTTCGGCACGGTCGTCACCGGCACCTTGCAGGCGGGTCGCGTCCGTGCCGGGGAGTCGCTTGTGCTGGAGCCCGGCAGCCGGGCGGTACGGGTGCGCGGTGTGCAGGTGCATGGAAGGGCGCGAGCGGAGGTGGCGGCCCCGCACCGCGTAGCGTTGAACCTGGCGGGCGTAGAGGTGGGCGACGTGCATCGCGGCGACACGGTGATCGCAGGGAACAGCCTGCACCCCACCGGCGTCGTGGACGCAGAGCTGCAACTGCTGCCGGACACACCTCCGTTGCGGCATCGCCAAAGGGTTCGCGTGCATGCGTTTGCTACAGAGTCGCTGGCGACGGTATTGCACTGGGGACGGGAGGCGGCCGGGATTCCGTCCGAGAGAAAGGGACATCTGGTACGGCTTCGTCTGGCGAAGCCCATGGTGCTCGCGCCGGGAGACCGGTTCGTCGTGCGGCAGCCTTCGCCGGAGTTGACCCTTGGTGGCGGGCGCGTGCTGGATGCCCAGCCCCTGCCTCGCTTGCGCAAGGCGGCCGTGCTGGCCTGGCTTGAAACACTGCGCCGGGCCAGTCCGGAGCAGGAGATCGAGCTCCGGGTACGGCGTCGCGCCAGCGCCGGTGTGTCGATGGGGCAGTTGATCGCCGAAACCGGACTCACGCGAGAAGCGTTGCAGCGGTTGGCCAGGCCGGGGCTCGCGGAGGGAACTCTTGTGCTGGCGGGTGAGGAGCACCTGCTCGCAGGGGAGGTCCTCGACGAGGCTCAGGCGCGTCTGTTGCGAACTTTGGAGCAGGGAAGGGAGCCCCTCTGCACCCGCACGGAGCTGCGATCGAAGGTTGGTGTGACAAGCGAAGTGTTTGCGCTCGCGCTGCAGCGGCTGCAGGCGGCGCGCAAGGTGGAGCTTCGGGGCGATGCTGTGGCGTTGCCCGGGGCGGGTCTCGCGCAGACCGCACCCACTGCCCTTAGCGGCCGAGCGGCCGAGGTGGAGCGGGTGTACCAGGCCGCTGGTCTAGCGCCCCCGCTGGTGGCGGAGGCGGCGGGGCACCTGGGCCTCGGGGCCGCGGAGATGCGCTCGATTGTCACGGGTCTGCTGCGCGCGGGGCGTCTGGTTCGCCTGGGATCGGACGCGCTGCTGGTGCATGCAGAAGCCCTCGACGCCTTGAAGCAGCGGCTGCAGCGTCACCGTGCCGAGAGCTTCGATGTGGCTCGCTTCAAATCGTTCACGGGGTTGAGCCGAAAGCACGCGATTCCTTTGCTGGAGTATTTGGATGGAACCCGGATCACGCGTAACGCCGGAGGTGTGCGCGTCGTGCTTTGAACGGGTGCGTGTGCCTTCGCAGGAAGGCGCTGCTTCGTTCCGAATCCAGGCATCTTAGGATCTATGAATTGGGCGCATGCAGCACCCTCGTTGCTCGCGAGCTTTCTTGCCTCCCTGGTGGAGTGCGTGGAAGCGCTTACGGTGGTGCTGGCGGTGGGCAGTGTGCGCGGCTGGCGCAGCACTCTGGCCGGGGCGGCGACCGCCCTCGCGATCTTGCTGGCGCTGATCGCCGGTCTGGGCCGGGCGCTGACCCGTATACCGCTGCACCGCCTGCAGTTTGTAATCGGCGTGTTGCTGCTGCTGTTCGGTCTGCGTTGGCTGCGGAAGGCGATTCTGCGCTCGGCTGGGCAGATCCCGCTGCACGATGAGGAGGCAGCTTTCGCCAAGAACACGGCCTCCCTGCGCTCGTTGCAGCGCACGGAGGGGATGGACCGCGTCGCGTTCGCAACAGCGTTCCAGATCACCATGCTGGAAGGAACAGAGGTGGCGTTCATTGTGGTGGCCATCGGCGCGGGGGGGATTGGGCTGCTGCTGCCTGCCAGCCTTGGCGCGTTTGCTGCCCTGCTGTTGGTGATCGGCCTCGGTTTTGCCCTGCACCGCCCCCTTGCCAACGTGCCGGAAAACACGCTGAAATTCGTGGTCGGGGTGCTTTCGTCGGCGTTCGGCACGTTCTGGGTGGGTGAGGGTGCGAACCTCTTCTGGCCAGGCGGAGACTGGTCCATTTTTGGCCTTATCCTCGGCTACTTGCTCGCCGCAGCCGTGGCGGTGGGCCTGTGCCGCAGTGCCGCTGCAGCGGCGACGACGGCTGCCCGCGGGACGATGGAGGTGAGCAAGTGAACGCTCTGCGCACCATCGTGCGCGAGGTCTTCGGCTTGTTTGTCGACGACGGCAGCCTCGCCCTGCTCGTTCTTATATGGGTGGCCCTCGCAGGCTACGCCCTACCGCATGCCGGCTGGGCTCCACGATGGCAAGGGCCGTTGTTCTTTTTAGGGTTAGTTGGCATTCTTGTGGGAAGCGCTATACGCTACGCCCGGCGGAAGTCTGGCTCCCGTTAAATCCGAGATCTGAAGAGGACATGAGCGGGGATTCTCGCTGCCGTTGGGCGATCCTGTGTCAGCGTAGTTCAAGCTCCACCGCCCTTCCATCCGCGGGCGCGCTCACACCCCAAAGCCCGCTCGCTTGTGTAAGCGGCGCAGGGTGGTGATTGACCGTGGCCAGTTTCTGTTGAGGCAGCCAGCCGACGACCTCGATTCGGTACGAGGGCCACCACGGACGCCACGAGCCCTCCTGCTTTCCAATCGTGATCGTTAGCGCACCGTCCTCTGCTTGAGCGCAGCTGAAGTGGACGCGCGCGTAGGCCCCCTTCCGGTAGGCAAAGCTGTGACCGTCATCGCTGTACACCTCGCCCTCGCAGGCCTCGCCGGCCGTGTTCAGGCCAGGTGCTGGGGGGTAAACGCGCAGGGTGAGCGGACCCTTCGGGGTCTCGGCGGTGCTTTGGGTGAGAGGGGCGATCGGAAGGATGCTGCCACCGCGAACGTACACGGGCAGCTCCTCCAGCTTTGGGGTGATGCTCAGTTGCTTTTGCGCGAGCAACAGATCTCGCTGCTCGAGATCGAGCGCGCCGCCCGGTCTGCCCACAGTCAGCCGCTCGCCCGTCCAGTAGTTGAACCACGTACCTGGTGGAAGGTGAACGGTGTAGGGTGCGACCTCCTCCGGAGAGGGATTCGGTGCGATGAGCAGGCGGCTGCCGAGCAGAAACTCGCTGCCTCCTGCGCTGAGGTCGAAGGGCGTGCCGTCGTCGGTTGCATGGGGAAACTCCAGAAATAGCGGACGGTTGATCGGCAGTCCGTTGCGCGACCCCTCTTCCGCTACGGTGTACAGATAGGGCATAAGCCGGTAGCGCTCTTCGATAAAGCGGCGACGAATATCCTCCTGCTCGGGGCCGTCTACCCAGACCTCATGCAACCGCGTTCCCTTGGCGGAGTGGTCGCGGTCGATCGGTTGAAAGGCTGAGAGCTCGATCCACTTGGTGAGCAGAGCGGGCGGAGGGGAGCCCGCAAATCCACCCACATCCGCGCCGGCCAGCGAGAAGCCGCTGAGGCCCAGGTTGACCAGCTGGGGCACCGTCATGCGCAGGTGATTCCAGGTGGCGCTGTTGTCGCCGGTCCAGGTGGCACTGTAGCGCTGGCCTCCCGCGTAGCTGGCGCGCGTCATCACAAAGGGGCGCTCGTCGGGCCGAAGAGCAAGCTGGCCTTCGAAGGTGGCGCGGGTGTTCTCCATGCCGTAGACGTTATGCATCTCCAGGTGGGAAGCCGTGCGCTGCCGGAAGCCGGGTTCATCGACTCGGTGCTGCACGTCGTCCGGCATCGTCTTGTTCGGGACATCGAACACCGACGGCTCGTTCATGTCGTTCCAGAAGCCTGCAACACCGTCTGCGACAAACTGCTGGTACAGCGTGCCCCACCACTGCCGGGTCTGCGCCCGCGTAAAGTCCGGGAACACGGACGGCCCTGGCCAGACTTTGCCGGAGTACACCGTGCCATCGGGGTTCTTTACGAACTGATCGCCGGCCACGCCGGAGTCGTAGGGAGCGTAGCCCACGCCTGGCTGTTTGGCGATGTGAAGGTCGGTAATGACGACGAGCTTGAAGTGTTCGCGGTCGAGATCCCTGACCATGCTGGGGAAGTCAGGATAGGCCTGCTCATCCACCGTAAAGGGCCAATTCTTGTGCTGAAAATCGATGTCCAGCCACAGCACATCGCAGGGGATGTGATCCTGGCGAAGGCGATCGGCGACCTCGCGCAGCTGCGACGCGGGGAAGTAGGTGTAGCGCGACTGTTGAAAGCCAAGCGCCCATAGCGGCGGCAGCGGCGTCGTTCCCGTAAGCCATGCCCAAGCGGTGACCACCTGTTTGGGATCGGGCCCGTAGACCAGGTAGTAGTCCAGCGGACCGTTCAGGGCCCCGAAGGTGTACTGGTTGGGGTCGGCGCGTCCAAAGTCGAAATCCGTTCTCCAGGTGTTGTCCAGAAAGACTCCGAGGGCGCGTCCATGGTTGACGTCCATGAAGAAGGGCACGCTTTTGTAGATGGGGTCGGTGGATTCCTGCCAGGCGAAGCTGTCAGTGCTCCACATGGTGAAGGCTTCGCCGCTGCGGTCCAGGGGCCCGGGCTTGTCGCCTAAGCCGAAGAAGTGATCGCTTCCCTGACGTTGCTTCGCTACAGTGAAGTGCGTTCCACTCCAGGCCACGGGCGCTGCGTCGCTTTGCAGCACGTTGCCGGCCAGGTCCGCCACCCTCAGGCGGAGATGGTCGTCGATCCTCACACGAAGCTTGCTGGTGGCAAACCCGCCCGGCTCCGCCGTGACGTGCGTGCTGCTTGTGCGGGCCTGCGGCAGCACAGCCCAGGACGCGTCTTCTGGCGCCGTCTGACCCTTCCACAGGCGGACCCGAAGGACGTCGTCACGCAATGCGGTGACTTGGACCGTCGTGTCCTGCGAGACAGCGAGGACGCCAGTGGGCATCGGCTGAAAGCTCTGTGCCTTGGAAAGGGTCGCTATGGACGCCAGTGAAAATAGCGCGGCAGCACGAGTGAAGCTGGGTGCGGATCGGAACATGGTTCTCCTTGAGAGCGAATCAAGGGGTGTCATCATCGAGACTGGACGTGTGCGCGTCCTGTACGGCAATGACCGCGCCCTGACGCCGCCTTTCCTGCAACGCCTTCATCTGTTGTAAAGCATGGGTCGCGGCGGCAGTGTCGCCCGTCTGCTTGTACAGGCGAGCGAGGCGGAAGTGCAGACTGCCGTCCTGATCGCTTTCGGCGCCTATCTGTAGCTCGCGAATCGCGTTCTGCGTCTCCCCGTCCGCCGCATAAGCTTCCCCGAGCAGCGCGTGAACATGGGGCAGCACCTGCGGTTTGCCACGGAGGCTCTTCAGCAAAAACGGCTCGGCCTCCGCGAACTTGTGCTGTGAGGTGAGCGCTTCCCCCATCAGCAGATTCAGTTCCGGATCGTCCGCACTTGCCAGCAGGCCTTGCCGGGCGGTCTCTACGGCCTTCTCAAGGTTCGCGTTGCCGTAGTACGCGGAGGCCAGCCCAAGCAGCGCCGCGGTGTCGTTGGGTGAAAGCTCGAGCGCCTTGGCATACTCCTTTTGTGCGTCGTCGTAGCGCCGGCGCTGGCGGTAGATGTCGCCAAGCAGCAGATGACTTCGCGCGGAGTTGGGTTCCAGTTGCTCAAAGTGCGTGAGCGACTCGAGCGCGAGTTTCTCGTTGGCCCTGATCGACCAATACTGTGCTGCGGCCTGCGGCGTGGATGGGAGCGCGGCCAGTCTGCGGGATGCTGCCGAGGTCACGGTGTAGTGGCCGGTAAAGAAGGAGCAGGCAGCGAGCGTCTCGAGCGCGGCCGTGTCACTGCTGCTGAGCGAACCTGTCAACAGGTCCGCGCAGCGGGCATACTGACCCTCCCTATACGCCTGCCAGCCTCGTGTGCGGAGAAGAGCCTTTTCGGCCGCTAACGAAGTGGCCGCATGCGGAGTTATTGCAGCTCCCGCTTCTGCAGTGATGGTTTCCTGCGCGGGCTGCGTGAGCACAGCGTATAACGCTTCCCCGAGGCTTCCGGAAGCTCGTTGTGCGGTGAGGTAGGCCAGAAAGCTTTGCCGAGCTTCGGGCGAAACGGCCTCGAGGAGCTGCGGCGCACGAATCGTCACGAAGCCATGGTCAGCCGTCCAGGCCTGCTCGATCTGTTGCAGGGCCTGCGGGTTTGCTCCAGCTTCGATGTGGAGCGCGGCTCCGCCCAGCAAAGCGAGCGAGCATTCCGGATGCGTCCGGCGCTCGGCTTGGAACTGCCTTTCGGCTTCTTGCGTGCTCTTTTGTCGCAGCGAAACAAAGCCTGCTTCTGAGCCCATACAGGGCGGCGCGTTCTTCGCGGCCCCAAGGCTCCGATACAGCTCGAGAGCCTCTTTGTATCGTGACTGTTCGACGAGCGCCTGTGCAAACAGCGCCTGGGCATAGGCGGTGTTTGCGCTTGCGCCGGTCACCGTTCGCGCCTCTTCTTCCACCTTGTGGAGCTCTGCGATCCCCAGGCTGAACCATGCCGAGCTACGTTTTGGGTCAAGCTGCAGAACCCGCCGAAACTCGCCGATGGCCGCGTCGTACTCCCCCAGCGAAGCGTAGGCATGCCCCAGCGTAAGCGGGGGAAGGGGATCGGCTGCGTTCATGCGTTCCGCCTTCAACAGCAAAGACACGGCTTGCTTCGGCTGTCCGGTGCGGACATAGTCGATGCCGAGGAAGAGGTTCGGCACATAAAGGGACGGTTTGAGTTGCAGCGTTTCCTGGAAGCTGCGCATGGCCGCGGGGTAGTCTCCCGCCTCGTGCTGCATCAGCCCAAGATTGGCGCGCAGTTCGGGAACGTCGGGACGCAAGGCGACAGCCTGCTTGTAGCTTGCGGCCGCGGCGGCGTAGTTGTTTGCGGCCTGTGCCTGGTGGGCGGCATCGAGTACGGATTGAAGATCGGAAGACGGCTCCTGTTGACCGAACGAGCGTACGGTCAACAGGAGGCAGAAGAGGAAAGTCACGCTTGTCCGCACGAGGACGCTACCAGTAGAACTTGCCTGCGAACTGGACGCTGCGCGACGGGAAGGTGTTGGTGATTTGCCCGAAAGCCGATTGGCACGAAGTGGACGCATTCGGGTCGCAGCCGCCATAGCCGGTGTTTGGAGTATAGAACTGCGGATGGTTGAAGGTGTTATACAGCTCCGCGCGGAACTGAATGCGCATCGACTCCCTGAACTGCCAGTCCTTGGCAAGGTTGGTATCCCAATTCTGATACCCCGGGCCGCGAAGATTGGAGAAGTACCGCGGTGCGGTCCCAAACGTCCCGAACTTTGCAAACGCAAAAGCTCCGGTGTTGAACCACTCCTGGATGCTGGGATGCGCGACGTGCAGATCGCCAACCACGTCAGGGCGCGGATTGCCGCCATAGGACGCGATGTTGGCTCCGCTGATGCTGAGCGGGAGTCCGGATCTGAACGTGGCAATCTGCGAGATCTCCCAGCCGCCAAGGACCGCATTGGCGGCTCGGTTCATGTGCGAACCAAGCGCTTTGCCGCGGCCGACGGGTAGCTGGTACACATAGTTCGCGACCAGGCTGTGCGGCGTGTCTGAGCCGTCGACGCTCTTTTCCGCAGCGAGGTTGTAGGTGTTGGCCGGTCCCTGATTGCCGGCATAGGCCCAGCTCTGGTTGCCTTCCACGTTGTCCAGAAACTTGGAGTAGGTGTAGGAAACCATGGCTGTCAGTCCCTGGCTGATGCGGTGGTTGTACTGCACCTGCAGGGCGTTGTAGATGTCGAAGCCAGCGGGATCATCCTCTTGGGCGATACCGCAATACTGCGGGTATGGCTCCAGCAGTTGCGATTGCACAACTGTCGGCTGATCGAGACCGCAGTAGCTCGACCCTGCGGGGATCGCGCCGTAGAAGGGATTCGGAACCTGCTTGTTAAGAGCAGCTGTCCCCAGGGAAAGAAACGAGGGGTTGAGCTGGTTCGCCCAGATACCGCCTCCGCCGGCGTTGCCGACCATATGAGTGCCGTGATTGCCGACATAGTTCACGTCAAGCAGATCGTTGGACGTGACACCCCACTGGAAGCCCAGCAGATATTGCTGCACATAGGTGGACTTGCGATCGATAAAGGCGCTCCCCACGTAGTTACCCACCTGCTGAAGGCCGCCCAGGGAGTTGCCGGAGATGGCTTGGTAGCCATTCGGAAACGGGTTTGCCAGCGAAACGGCGGGGTTGGGGCTGACGTTGTTGAAGGTTGCGGGAACACTGGTCGTGGCTTGAAAGCCGCTCGAGTTGCCCAAAAAGCAGCACGAGATCGAGGGCGGATAGAAGATGCCGTAACCGCCGCGAAAGGCCAAGCGTGGTGTGGCCGCATAGCTGAAGCCGAAGCGGGGAGCGACGTTGGTGTAATTGGTGTGGTAGATCCCGCGCTGGCCCGGCCCAAGGAACTGGAGCGCACCCAGCACCGGCCGTCCAAGCGCCGCGCTCAGCGGGTTGATCGCATTCGGATTGAAGGTGGACGCGATATCGTGGCGGTAGGTGGGCGCGGTCTGGATCTCGTACCGCAGACCGAGGTTCAGGGTCGCTTTCGGAGTCACCCTCCAATCGTCCTGGATGTATCCGCCGAAGTAGTGCTCCGCCACGGCCGGGTTGTACGGTGTGCCAGTGGAACCACCGTCCAGTACACCCAGCAAGAGCTGGGCCGTACCGTTGCCTGTGTTGAAGGGCACGGCATTGTTGGGATCGGGGCCGCCGCTGAAGTTGCCGTAGGAGTTCAGAGACGATTGATAGATCGTCTTCTCATCGTCCTCAAGTTCCACCCCCATGAAGCCGAAGTTGATGGTGTGACGCCCGACGGTCTTGATGAAGTCCGTCGCCACACTACCGACCGGGCCATGGTTGACGACATACTGGGAGTTGGGGGGCCCCAACGAGGACTCTCCCCCGATGTTGACGACAGGGAACTGCGGGCTGTTCGCATCGAGGTAAGCCGGCAGCCCAAGGGTCGAGGGCAGAAAACCGAGCGATTGATTGTTGGACGATTCGTGCCAAAGTTCCACGCCCGCAAGGATGTTCATCGTGAACGTCGGGCTGAAGATCTGGCTATAACCGGCCGCCATGTTGTACCGGTTGTTCGGCCGGTTGTTGCCGGGACCGGCGGGGTCGGACGTTCCCCAATAGTCCGGGTTGCCGGTCTTGGTTTCGTTCTTGTAGGAGTACCGGAAGTACACTCTCGAGCTGTTGCTGATGTTGTGGTCGACGCGGATGAGGTATTCGCTCGACGTGGCCGGTGCACTGCCGGAGCCGAAGAAGTTGTTGGAGAGGGCTCCATTGGTGGGCGTGGGATAGAAGCTGAGCAACTTGACGCCGATCGGGTCAAGCGGCCCGAGCGTGGTGATGTTGTTGTTCGCGATCGGATCACGGATGTATCCCGTCTGCGTCGCCACCAGGCCGGTCTTTGGATCCACCTGCCCTGACGTGATGGCGCGTGTGCTGTGCGGATCATAGATCTGCCCTACGCGGATCGGACGACCGAGCGCATCCACAGCAGGTGCTCCATTGATGGTGCCCTGGGCTCCGAGCTGCGCCGAAAAATCGCCGGCCCGATAGGCCGCAGTCGGTACGGTGAAGGTCTGGTTAATGGGTGTGGAGAGCCTGAGACCCTCGTACAGCCCGAAGACGAAGGTCTTCTCCTTCTGCTCGTAAACATGGGGGATGTACAGGGGACCGCCCGCAGAGCCGCCGTACTGGTTGCGCCCGAAGCTTAGCTTGGGAACACCGTTGTGGTCGTTGAACCAGCTATTCGCATCCAGTGCATCGTTGCGGAAGAACTCATAGACGTCACCGTGAAACGCGTTGGTTCCCGACTTCGTCGTTACGTTCACGACGTTGCCGGTGCTCCAGCCATACTGCGCCGTGAAGGAGTTGTTCTGCACCCGGAACTCCTGGACGGCATCGACGGAGGGCACATAGATTACGGCACCCCACTGCGGATCCGTATCCCAACCGCCATCGAGCAGGTAGGCTGAGGTTCCGAAAAAACCTCCGGCGAAGTTCAGGAACGAGATGTCCTGATCCGCGTTGTCGGTGCCGTTGGGGCCGCCGCCCAGCAATCCTTGGGTTTCGGTGCCGTTTTGCACCGAGGAGTTGAGCGTGGCAAGGCCGTAGACGTTGCGCAGGTTCAGACGCAGCTCGACGACCTGCTTCGCGTCGATGCTGGTGGCGATGTTGGCATTGTCGGTGTCGAGTTGCGATGCCTGAGCATCGACGACCACCTCCTGACTGACCGAACCTACGGCAAGCGCGGTGTTCTGCGTTGCCGACTGTGCGGCATCGAGCACGATCCCGGTCTGCTTGTAGGTTTCGAAGCCGTTCGCCACGACCGTCAGGGTGTAGATGGAGGGAGGAAGCTGGCTGAAGCTGTAGGTTCCACGCGAGTTGCTGGTGGCACTGCGCGCGATGCCGTTCTGTGCGCTGTTGAGCTTGATGGTGGCCCCGGGCACGATGGCCCCGGAGGCATCCGCGACGGAGCCGCTGAGTGTGGCCGTGGTGACGGCCAACTGAGCCTGCAACCTCCCGGAGCCGCTCAGCAACAGTGCAATCAGCAGCACGAACCAGCCTTGATGCGCGAAGATCTTCCGACTCAATTCAACCCTCCAGAAGCGTTTCAGCATGAATGTCACCTTCTCTTTATGCGTGTAGGTTTGGCTGCTTCTCAAGTAGCGGTACGTAGCTGCCGGCTCTTACTCCGTCTCGCTCACAAAGACGGCTGTGGTGAGGGCGGGAACGGTCGCGGTGCCTTGCTTTCCGTCCAGCGTGGCGCTCTTGACGACCGCATCGGCGGACTGCTGCTGTGAAGGAGCCAGGTGCAGTCCCACCCCCACCAGAGCCGGGCTGGTGAAGCTGACCTGCGTGTTGCTCGCGTTGAAGAAGACCACGATGTGGTGCGCTCCTCCGTAGGTGTGGCCGTGGTCGTCCAGCTTCATGACGATCAACCCGGGGATCTGGTTCTGCCCCGTGTTGAGGAAGCTGAGGTTCGCCTGCACCTCCTCCGCCGTCGTCATGCGAAAGAGCCCGTTGCCGTAGCGAAGGCGCAGGAACTCCTGGAACGCCTCGGTGGTCGCGGCGATGTTCTCCGGCGTAGGCTTCAGCGCCGGGTTGGCGAGCAGCGGCTGTTCCAGCGGCCACTGCGCCTGATTCACGTTGGCGAGCGGGAGGCCGATGCCCCAGTTGTCCCCTTGCAGGCTCCAGTCGATCTTGTTGAACCAATCGCCGGAGTTATAGCTGCCGTTGTCCATGTCCTTGGAGCGGAGCAGGTCATCGGCGGCCTGGAAGAACGGCACGCCCTGCGCGAGGGTAATGAGGCTCATGGCCAGCACCTGCCGGCGGGCGCGCATGGCGATGGTGTCAGCGGCTGCGACCTTGAGCTGAATGGCATCGAACAGCGTCTGGTTGTCGTGCACGGAGCAGTAGTTCACGTCTTCCAGCGGAGAGGCCGCCCACCCGGCAGGCTGGCCGCCATAGGTGAGTTGCGCCCCGGTGACCGGCTGGCCCTGTGCATCGGTGAAACTGTAGTTCTTGAGAGCTCCGGCAAGACTCAGCCGAATCAAATCGGCGTCGTTGAGCAGGGCGGTGTGCTGGTCGGATGAAGACGTGTTCTGGTTGGTAAACGTGCTGGAGTCGGTGGCCAGGCCGGTGGCGAAGCCCTGCACCTGGAAGTCATGCCCGAAGATGTAGACGCCACGAATGGAGTCGAGGATGCGTTCGTTGAAGCTGCCGATGCCTGTGCCATACAGATTGGGCTGGCTGGCATTGGGACCGATGGCATTGTTGGCGGCCTCGGCGATCTGAAAACCTTCGCCATACATGTAGATCTTGCTGCCGTCCACGCCGTCCTTCTCCAGCGTGAGCGCGTTCAGCGCGTTACGGATGTCGACCATGTTGTACACAAAGTGCAGGCCCATGGCGTCGAAGCGGAAGCCGTCGATCTTGTACTGCCGGGCATTCAGCACGACCGTATCGATCATCAGCTTTTCCATCATCCGGTGTTCGCTGGCCGTGTCGTAGCAGCAGGAGCC
>CAXUIF010000087.1:0-12825 GCA_964250995.1 uncultured Acidobacteriaceae bacterium | reverse complement strand
TACGCCGGCATAGAACAGGCGGTAGTCGCCCATGACGGTGGGTTGGGGGGTGCGGGTCAGGAGCGCGGGTTGGCGCGGGTCGGGCGCCAGGGTGACGGTGCCCCAGGCGGACTCGGGTTCGCCGATCCAGGGTACCGAGGAGCCGAGTTGGGGAGGGTGCCGGCCGTCGGCGACCAGATGCGTCTCCTGGGGATCCAAGCCGCATTTCACGTAGCTGCCGAGGGTGCCATGCGCCTGGAAACGCGGCGCGGGCTCGGCAGCGATCATCGTGGCGTGGCACTCATAGTCGAACTTGTGCCCTGCGGGCAGCGTCCCTGGAGAAGGGCCCGCAGGAGAGGAAGCTGCAAAGGCACCTTGCGAAGGGTAGCGAGTCCCCGGCGCGGGGGTCACCAGCGTGCCGATGGTGGATGACGATAGGACGTCGTAGCTGAGCACAAGATCGAACGCGTCTTCGATGTGGCTGCCGTCGCGATCCTTGCGGACGTTGGCGGTGAGTCGCTGTGGCAGGCCGAAAAGGGTAAGCGCCTGGTCCAGCAGGTGCGGGCCGAGGTCCTGCAGGATGCCGTGCGCGTGGCCCCGCTGTTCCTTCCAGGAGCCCTCGCGGGGGGTGGGGCGAAAGCGGTCCCACTGTGAGACCACCTTGACCACGCGGCCGAGTCTTCCGTCCCGCAGCAGCTGCTGGAGGGTCAAAAAATCGCCGTCCCAGCGGCGGTTGTGGAAGGGAATCAGGTGTTTGCCGGCGGCGCGGGCGGCTTCCGCAAGCGCAAGGATTGCCTCGCTGGTGGGCGCCAGCGGCTTGTCGACGACGACGTGTTTGCCGGCCTGGAGCGCGGCCAGGGCAAGCGCTTCGTGGGTGTCGTTGGGGGTGGCGACGATGATGAGGTCGATCTTGGGATCGGCAAGAGCGGCCTCCGGCGTGCGCAGGATGCGGGCCTGCGGGTAGGCCTCGGCGGCCTCCTCCCCATGGCGTTGCACGATGGCTTCCAGGCACAGTCCGGGAACGGCGGAAACAAAGGGGCAGTGAAACACGCGGCCGGCAAGGCCATAGCCGAGAACGGCGACGCGAAGCGAATCAGGGGTCATGGATCGATCCTAGCTCTTGAGAGGGAAGGCTTGGTTGTGGTTAGGTGTTCGACGGAGGTAGCCACTACTGCGGTGCGCTACTGCCACGCTGTGCGCAAGACGGCTTCGTGGAAGGGCTCAGGCGCTGACCTGCTTGAGCGCCGGGTAGAGCTTGCGGAAGTGGGCGTAGTGGCGTTGCATGACGTCGGCGTGCTGCGGGCGAAGGGTTTCGGCGGGGCGAATGGTCGCGCTGCAGGCGGCTTCCACGGAGGGCCAGGCGTGGACGCCGGTGCCGGCCAGCAGCGCCGCGCCAAAAGCTCCACCTTCTTCGGCCTCCAGCAGCTCCACGGCGTGGTCGTAGACGTCGGCCTGGATCTGGCGCCAGAGCGGGCCGCGGGCGCCACCCCCGCCGAGGCGGATGCTGTCGACCGGGATGCCGAGCTCGGCAAAGAGAGTGAAGGTGTCCTTTAACGAAAAGGCGACGCCTTCGAGGACAGCGCGAATGAAGTGGGCGCGGGTGGTAGAGGCGGTGATGCCCACAAAGGCGGCGCGGGCGTGTGAATCGAGATGCGGGGTGCGTTCGCCGAAGAGGTACGGCGCCCAAAGCAGGCCATCGCAGGCAGGCGGTACGTCCGCAGCGAGGACGGCCAGGTCGTCATACGAATTGATTGGCATGAAAGTGTCGCGAAGCCAGCGAAAGCTGAGCCCCGCGCCGTTGGTGACGCCCATGACGTGCCACAGGCCCGGGGCGGCGTGGCAAAAGGTATGGAGGCGTCCCAGGGGATCGAGCGTGGGTTGCGCGGTGGAGGCAAAGACCACGCCCGAGGTGCCGATCGTGGCGGAGACCGAGCCGGGGGTGAGGATGCCCATGCCGACCGCACCGGCGCCCTGGTCCCCGGCCCCGGCCGCGACGGGGGTGCCTTCCTTGAGGCCCGTAGCAGCAGCGCCGTCGGCGGAGATCCGGGCACAGATCTCGGGCGATTCAAAGAGCGGTGGCAGCCACCGAAGGGAAATGCCGGCGGCCTCGGCGAGCTCGACGGACCAGCGGCGATGCACCACATCGAGCAGCAGGGTACCGGAGGCTTCCTGCACGTCCATGGCGTACTCGCCAGTGAGGCGAAGGCGAACGAAGTCTTTGGGGCACAACACGTGCGCGATCCTGGCGAAGACTTCAGGTTCGTGATCGCGTACCCAGAGGAGTTTGGTCAGGGTGAAGTTCGGGAGGGCCGGATTGGCGACAAGCTCAATGAGGCGGGCCTTGCCGACGGTTTCCGTCAGCCAATCGCATTGGGGCACCGTACGCTGGTCGCACCAGATCAGCGCGGGACGGAGCACCTGCCCGTCCCCATCGAGCAGGACGCAGCCGTGCATCTGGCCGGTGAGCCCGATGGCCTCCACAGGATGGGTGTGACCCGCGGCTTGCGCCGTGCGGAGGGCACCCTCGATGGCATGCTGCGCCGCGCTCCACCAGTCGTCGGGGTCCTGTTCCGCCCATCCAATGTGGGCGGAGTGGATCTCCGCGTGCGCGCTGGCGTGGGAGGCGAGCACAGCCCCGCTGCGGTCGATCAAAAGGGCACGGGTTCCGCCGGTGCCAACGTCGATGCCGAGAAACATACAGGGCCCTCCTCGGGGCTTCAGGCCAGGGGAGAGTGTAAAGAGGCGAGGTAAGGATTGTCTTGCCGGAGAGGAAGTCGCGCGCAGGGGCCAGCTTTTTTGCATCGGCGTGGGGAGGGCCGCATCGAAACAGAAGAAACGAGAGACAGCATGGGTTGCCACCTTTGGTTTATGCCGCGGGGGATGCCTGTCCGATAGCATGGGGACGATGCGGAAAATGTGTAGACGGCCGGTGCTGTGCCTTGGAGCATGCGGACTGCTGTGGATGGCGGCGCAGGGCGCAGGGGCGCAGTCGACCAGCGCGATCAGCGGCGGCAACAACAGTGCATCCGGGGCTAGCAGTTCCAGCAACCTAGGCGCGGTGCAGCAGGTGCAGCAGCAGCTTTCGCAGCCCGGACCGAACATCACGCCCGGCAACACAACCGATCAGAGCTTTCGCGGTAGCGTCATCCGGGAAAAGGCGACGGGCGGGGAGTTGTCGCTGACGCTGGATCAGGCCATCCAGAAAGGCTTGCGCTACAACCTGGGTGTGGTATTGCAAAGCTCCGACATCAAGAGTGCCAACGGGCAGCGTTTGACGGAGCTGCAACAACTTCTGCCGACCGTTACCGCGGGGGCGAACATCACCGTGGAGCAGGTGAACCTTGCGGCATTCGGTTTACGCTTTCCAGGGATTTCGCCGATTGTGGGGCCCTTTCAGGTCGTGGATTTTCGCGCGTATCTGACACAGAACCTCGTCAATCTGCAGGCACTTCAGAACTATATCGCGGGCAAACACAACTTCCAGGCTTCCAAGCTGACCGCTGACGATGCGCGTGACCTGGTCGTTCTGACCGTGGGCAACGCGTACCTGTTATGCAATGCGGATGCGGCTCGGATCGCCGCGGTCCAGGCGCAGCTGGCGAGTTCAAAGCTGAGCCTGGACCAAGCCACCGCGGCGCATGAGGCCGGGACGAGCCCCCGCATCGATGTGCTGCGGGCACAGGTGGACTACCAAAGTCAGCAGCAGAACCTGATCTCAGCCACCAACCAGCTGGCCAAGGACAAGATTGCCCTGGCGCGGGTGATTGGGTTGCCGCTGGACCAGCGATTCAGCGTCGCGGATGCGGCGCCGTATGCGTCGCTGGACACGCCTGAGGCCGAGGTTGCATTCCAGCAGGCACTGAAACAGCGCAAGGATCTGGCCGCGGATGCTGAACGCGTGCAAGGGGCCAAGGCGGCCCAGAAAGCCGCATTTGATGAGCAGCTGCCGGTGCTCAACTTTTCGGGCGACTATGGCGATCTGGGAACCACGCCGGCTCACTCGCATGGCACCTTTACCGCGACGGGGCAGATCTCCGCGCCCATCCTGCAAATTGCGAAGACGCGCGGCGATGAGCAGATTGCGGCGGCGCAGCGGGATCAGGTAGAGGCGCGGCTGGCCGACGACGTCCAGCAGGTGAATGCGGATGTGCGCTACGCCATTTTGGACATTCAGTCTGCGGCCAAGCTGGTGCAGGCGGCCCAAAGCAATGTGGACCTGGCCAACGAAGCCGTGAAAGAGGCCCAGGAGCGTTATCGCGCCGGCGTGGCGGACAATCTGCCGGTGTCCCAGGCACTGGCGACGGACCAGCAGGCCAACGATCAATACATTGCGGCGCTGTATCAGCACAACGTGGCCAAGCTGGAGCTGGCGCGGGCGCTAGGCGTGGCAACAACGAATTACAAGAGCTATCTCGGAGGAAAGTAACGGTGGCCGATCAACTTACGCAGAGCGGCGGACAGACCGCGCAGATCACCGGAACGGTGCAGATCCAACCCCAGGGGACAGGCAGCGCGCAGGCCGGATCCCAGGAGCCGCAGCCCGCCGGCAGCCCCAATGGCGCGGGCAATGTGAACGGCAAAAACACTGCACCGTCGGAGGCGCCGGCAAAGAAGACCGGGCGGCGTTTCCTAATCCTGGGTGTCGTGCTGTTGCTGGCCCTTGCCGCAGGCTTCTTCTACTGGCGCTCTACGTTTACCGAAAGCACGGATGACGCGCAGGTGGATGGCGATCTGTATCAGGTGAGTGCGCGCGTGGCCGGGCAGGTCACCGCGGTGTACGTGAAGGAAGATCAAACAGTGAAGGCCGGCGATCCGATCGCGCAGGTCGACCCGAGCGACTTCCAGGTGTCGCTGGAGCAGGCTGTAGCGAACCTTGCCAATGCGCAGGCCGAATACACCCAGGCAACGGCCAATGTGCCGATCACCAGCGTCAGCGTGCGAACGACTGTGACGACCTCCGGCCAGGACGTGCAAAACACGGCCGCCACGGTCGCTCAGGCTAGGGCCAACGCGCAGGCCGCCCAGGCTCGCATTCTGCAGGCACAGGCTAATGCACTGAAGGCGCAGACCGATGTGGACCGATACACGCCGCTGGTGGCGCGCGATGTGATCTCCAAGCAGCAGTACGACGCGGCAGTGGCGACGGCGACAGCGGCGCAGGCCTCCGTGGATGAGGCGCAGCGCAACGCGGCGGCCTCGCAGCAACAGGTGCTGGGGGCGGAGCAGCGGCTGGCCTCGGCGCAGTCGCAGCAGTCGCAGAATCAGCAAAATGCTCCCAAACAGATCGCCGTGCAAAACGCCCGGGCCAAGGCGGCTCAGGCTTCGGTGCAGCAGGCGCAGGCGCGTGTGGACCAGGCCAGGTTGAACCTGCAGTACACCAAAATTGTCGCGCCCATAGACGGCATTGTGAGCCGCAAGAATGTATCGCTGGGCAACAACCTTAGCGTGGGGCAGTCGCTGTTGACCGTGGTGCCGCTCAACAACCTGTATGTGACGGCGAACTTCAAGGAAACCCAACTGAGGAACGTGCGCCAGGGGCAGGAGGTCGACATCAAGGTCGACGCGCTCGGCGGACGGCACTTTCACGGCAGGGTCACCGAGGTGGGCGGCGCCACCGGATCACGGCTGAGCCTGTTTCCGCCGGAGAATGCGACGGGCAACTATGTGAAGGTGGTGCAGCGCATTCCGGTGCGGATCGACTTCACCAACCTGCAGCAGGAGAACAACGATCACGCGCTGCGAGCGGGCATGTCCGTGGAGCCGGACGTGCACGTGAAGTAAGGCCAGCGGTGGGGATGAGGAATTGGTGGCTGAAGCCGCTGTTCGTTTACCTACGATCCACTCGAGGGCGGCTCCAGCGAGCCGCCTTTTTCTTTTGCACCACATGCCGTTGTGCTACATCTATGCGGTATCGGGATGCAGTTTCAGGAAAGGAGGCGGAGCGATGGGCTTTCTGTTGAGAGCGTTTGTGCACCATGCCTACGCGATCCTGTTCAGCTGGGTGTTTCTGGAGCAGGCGGGCCTGCCCGTGCCGAGCGCCCCTGTGCTGCTGGCCGCCGGGACCATGAGTGCGGCACATACGTTGCATGTGGCCGTGATCTTGCCGGTGGTGTTGCTGGCGTGCCTGTTAGCAGATTCCGCGTGGTTTTTGCTAGGCCGGCGCTACGGCACACGCATCGTGAACATCTTGTGCAAGCTTTCGTTTGAGGCCGCGAGCTGCGTGACGCGCACGCAGGGCAGTTTGTCGCGTCGCGGCGGCACGACCATGCTGTTTGCGAAGTTCGTACCCGGGCTCAGCACCATGGCCGCTCCGCTGGCGGGCCAGTCCGGGGTCCGGTATGCGACTTTTGCCGCGTATGATCTCGCCGGTTCGGCCCTTTGGGCGAGTGCATGGTTGTTCGGCGGGCGCTTCTTTGGCGACTTGCTGAAGCGGAACTCGCGGTGGTTCGCTCTGCTCGCGCACTCGGCTGTGGCACTGGTACTGCTGATGATTGTGGCCGTGCTGGTGGTGCGCTACGTGCGCCGGCTGAAGTTTCTGCGAGAGCTGCGCGGCTTGCGGCTGGAGCCGGGGCAGTTGCAGGCCATGCTGGACGATGCGGCGCGCGAGGGCCTGCCGGGGCCGTTTGTTGTGGACCTGCGGCATCCGCTGGATGTCCTTTCCGATCCCGTTACATTGCCCAACGCACTGCGCATCGGGCCGGATGAGTTGAAGCAGAGGCACGAGCTGATTCCTCGGGATCGGGATGTGGTGCTGTACTGCACCTGCCCCAGTGAGGAGACGAGCGCCAAAGTGGCGCTGGAGTTGCGACGCCTGGGCGTCAAGCGGGTGCGCCCGTTGCGGGGTGGGCTGCAGGGATGGAAGGACGCGGGGTATGTGGTAGACGCCGTGGAGATGGGCGTGGCAGCCTGAGGTCGAGAGCCGCCCAGCTTGAGATGCGCAGCACGTACGATGATTAGGGTTTCGGGTCCAGAAGGATGCGTGGAGCCCGCTGGCGTTCGGTGTATGCCTGTGCAAGGATGTGAAACTTCTGGTCGGCGTAGCCCTCGATGTGAACGCGCACCGTGAGCTCGGGAACGATGGGCGACCGGGGCACGTGAAGTATGTAGAACTGATCGTCCACGGCCTTGGCGGTCTGGAGGGCGTCGCGAAACGTGGGTTGGTCGAGAGGCCAGAAGGCGGGCAGGATGCGATCGCGGACCAGACCGCCAAAGGAGCTGAAATAAGAGGTCGGCATGCCCATGTCGTTGGTGGGGCTAGGGACGGAGTCGTCGGGCAGGGCATAGGCAGGACCATAGACGGGGGACCCGGGATTGATGGCGAGCAGCGGGGCAAGCGCGCTTTCCGCCTCCTGCGTTACGGCAGGCGGAAGCGAGCGGCTTGGCGTGCAGAGAGCGAAGACAATATGACGGCCCACGTTCTGGTTGAGGGAACTTACGGCCTCGAGCTCGGACCGGGATGGAACCGGAATGGTCACCGCGTACTCGGCTGCGGAGTGCGCGAACGGCGTCTGGCTGCCGCGAGTGTCAAGAACGCTGACCCACCAGCCGAGCTTGAAAAGGGCGGCCATTTCCTGGCTGAGTTCGAGCGGCGAAGGGGACAGTGACGTGCGGCAGTGCGCGAGGTCGAGAAGAGCAAAGGTGAGGGCGGATCGAGATGAGGGAAAGCGCTGAACGGTGAAGGCGAGTTTGCGGCGGTCCTGCTGCACGTGGAAGTCGCGGTCCTCAACGTCCGGCATGGAGTGGCCGTACACCGGGAAGATGCGCACGGCAATATCTACCGGGATGGTGACGGGCTTTTGAGCGGTCACCGAAGCAGGGATCAGGAGACCGAGTAGGGCGGTGTGGGCCGGAAAGGTGCGACATAAAACAGGCTTTGAGCTTGCAATGTGCGGCATGGTGAACCCGCTTTGCTCCTGCGACGCAGTGTAACGCCTTCGGTGGGATGATGGGGTGGGAGATCACACGTTGGCATACGACGGGTTGCGGGACTGGTTGCGGGCGCTGGAGCGGGCCGGTGAAGTGAAGCGGGTGCGGGCGGAGGTGTCGCCGGTTCTGGAGATGGCTGAGATCGCTGACCGCGCGGCGAAGTCGGGTAAGGGGACGAAAGAGGCGGGTGGACCGGCGTTGTTGTTTGAGAATGTGGCGGCTTATAAGGGCTCGCGGGTGTTGATGAATCAGTTTGGCTCGGAGCGCCGGATGAAGCTGGCGCTTGAGGTGGACTCGTTGGACGAGATCGCGGGGCGGATTGAGGCGCTGCTGCACCCGGTGCCGCCCAGCGGGTTGATGGACAAGCTGAAGCTGCTGCCGATGCTTGCCGAGGTGGGGTCATTCTTCCCCAAGCGCGTGGACCGGCGGCGGGCGCCTTGTAAGGAAGTCGTGCTAAGGGGCGACGAGGTCGACGTGCTGAAGTTCCCGGTGCTGACCACGTGGCCGGGAGATGGCGGGCCGTTCATCACGTTGCCTTGTGTGGTGACGCGGGATCCGAAGTCAGGCAAGCGCAACGTGGGCATGTACCGCATGCAGGTGTATGACGGCAAGACGACCGGCATGCACTGGCAACGGCAGAAGGTGGCCGCCGAGCATGTGCGGGAGCGACTGCGGGCCTCGGCTGAGGGCGCAGCGGGCGCGGTCGACCTGATGGCGCGGACCGCCGGAGGGACAGTGCGGCCTGGGGACGGGACCAGCGTGCCGCAAACGGTGATGAGCAAGATCCGGGGCGAGCGGATGGAGGTGGCGGTCGCGATTGGGACTGATCCGGCGACCACCTTCAGCGCGATTGTGCCGGCGCCGCCCGAGGTAGAGGAATATCTGATCGCGGGCTTTCTGCGGCGCAAGGCAGTGGAGCTAGTGCGGTGCGAGACAGTGGATCTCGAGGTGCCGGCGCATGCGGAGATCGTGCTCGAAGGCTATGTGGAACTGGGTGAGCTAAGGACGGAAGGACCGTTCGGGGATCACACGGGCTTTTACACCATGCAGGACGAGTATCCGGTCTTTCACCTCACCTGCATCACGCACCGCAAGGACCCGATCTATGCGGCGACGGTGGTGGGCAAGCCGCCCATGGAGGATGCGTGGATGGGCAAAGCGGTGGAGCGCATCTTTCTGCCACTGATGAAGCTCTCCTTGCCGGAGATCGTGGACATCAACCTGCCCGCGGAAGGCGTCTTTCACAACCTGATGATCGTGAGCATTCGCAAAAGTTATGCGGGGCAGGCGCGCAAGGTGATGAGCGGCATCTGGGCGTTGGGACAGGCGATGTTTACCAAGTGCATTGTGGTGGTCGATGAGGACTGCGATGTGCAGGATGTGGGCGAGGTGACATTACGGGTGGCCAACAACATCGATCCGGAGCGGGATATTCAGTTCACGCTCGGGCCGGTGGACTCGCTGGATCATGCGTCGCGCCTGCCGAACTTTGGGAGCAAGATGGGGATTGATGCGACGCGGAAGTGGGCGGCGGAGGGGTTTGGGCGACCCTGGCCGCCGATGCTGGCGATGCCGGATGAGGTGAAGGAGCGGGTGGAGGGAATTTGTAAGGGGTTGGGATTGTGAGGAGCGATACGCGTGTTTAGTTCGGCAGGAGAAATCGCGATCGGTGTTCTAGTTGAAAGCGCGATCGCTTTAGGCATCGGAGGGCTGCTCTACCGGGCCTTTGCAGGGCGCTTCCTGATTCCTAAGCGGGAGACTGTTTTGCCCTACCACCGGCCGTCCTCATTAAGAAGAGTGGTGAGACAAAGGTGGTTGGGTCCGGAAGACGCTGGGTTCGTCCGGGTGAGAAGCTCATCACTTGCGATGCGCGGCCCCGAACGCTACGAATAGAGGGCTACCAAGCCCTTAGTGCTGATGGGTTCGTTATGCGACTGTGCGTCAGCGGTGAGTATCGGCTAACGGACCCGGTGCGTTATCTCGCTGCAAGCACGAATGCTGCGGACAAACTGCATGCACAGGTACGGCGCAGCTTATCTCTTTCGTGTCGACAGTGGAGTAGCACGGCGGCATTAGGAGGCGGCGCGACAGAGTTGATCGCGCGAAGTGTGCTCGACGCGATGCGAGGGAGCAGCGAGGAAATCGGCCTAAAGCTCAACAGTCTTCAGGTGTGGGAACTTGGAATACTGGGAGGTCCCTTAACTCAGACAGATGCGGGAGAGGATCTGCTTCAGTAGGGGATTTAACTAAGCGCAGAAATCAGCCAGAGCTTCGCATTTCCGCAACAGCGACTTGAACAGCGTGTTCGGGGACGCCGTGAGCGATCAGTCTGCGGCTGAGTTCTTCGACGGTGCTGTTTCTTGTTTGTTGGGCGGCGCGCTCGGACTCCTGCTGGGCGAGGTGTTGGCGGAGGCCGTTGGAGATATAGGCGCGGATCAGGGCCTGGTAGCCGCCGAAGCCCAGGGTGGGGGCGACCTCCTTGAGATCGTCGATGACGTGGTTGGGCAGCCGGATGGAGATCAGGGTCATAGGTTTGTCCGATTGCATATTGCGCTTGAGGCGTTCACTCATTTTCATACCGTCTCCTTTCCGCCGGCTCCGCAAGACGCGCGGAGATGAGGCGGAGGGTATCGCCCTCTCGAACTGCGTGGACAACGTAGAGCAGTTCATAGGCGGTGGTCAGTCCGATGCATGCCTGCCGAGCTTCGTCCTCAGGACTGGCGTCCTCATAGCGCGCCAGCGGGTCGAGCAGGGCTTCGCGTGCTCGTTCGAAGCGGATGCCATGCCGAACGATATTTTGCGCGGCTTTCTCTTTGTCCCAGACGAAGGTCTGCCCGTCCAAAGTGGAGAAGACGTCCATATATTCATTGTATATACATCGAGCTTCGAACGCTATACTTCCGGAGGCTAGCTGTGCGCGAAGGAGTGACGTTGGCGAAGGCGGAGATTGGGATCATTGGCGGCAGCGGTTTGTATGCCATGCCGGGGTTGACGGATGTGCGGGAAGAGCGCGTGGCGACGCCGTTTGGCGAGCCCAGTGAGGTGTTTGTGCTTGGTACGCTGGAAGGGCGGACCGTGGCGTTTCTGGCACGGCATGGCAAGGGACATCGCATCCTGCCGAGTGAGCTGAACTTCAAGGCGAACATCTATGCGATGAAGGCTCTGGGAGTAACCAGCATTCTCAGCGTGAGCGCGGTTGGGAGCTTGAAGGAGGAGCACAAGCCGACGGACTTTGTGATTCCGGATCAGTTCATCGATCGCACGTTTGATCGCCACGCTACGTTCTTTGGCGAGGGCGTCGTTGGTCATGTGGCGTTTGGTGATCCGGTGTGCGGGATTGTTGCGGATGTGTTCGCGAAGGCTTGCGCGGAGGTTGGCGTTGTGGGGAAGCTGGGCGGGACGTATGTATGTATGGAGGGGCCGCAGTTTTCTACGCGCGCGGAGTCGAAGCTGTACCGCAGCTGGGGCGCGGATGTGATTGGGATGACGAATCTGCAGGAGGCCAAGCTGGCGCGTGAGGCGGAGATCAGCTATGCGACGTTGGCGATGGTGACAGATTATGACTGCTGGTTCGAGGGGCACGACGACGTGACCGTGGAGCAGGTGGTCGCGGTGATGCACCAGAATGCAGAGAACGCGGGGAAGGTGGTCAGGGCGGCAGTGCGGTTAATGCCTCGGGATCTGAGTGGATCGCCGGCACAGACGGCCGCGAAGTTTGCGATTATGACCGACCGGAAGATGATCCCGGAAGGGACCAAGCGGAAGTTGGATCTGTTGTTTGGGAAGTATTGGTAGGGAGTGAGCGTTTCGGCGCTGCGACAGGACGCAGATCCCCTTCGGGGATGACAAAAAAGGTGGGGTGGTTAGGCATGGCAATTCTGGTTGTGGGTTCGTTGGCGTTTGATTCGCTGGAGACGCCGAGTGGGAAGCGGGAGCGGGTGTTGGGTGGAGCGGCTACGCACTTCGCGTTGGCGGCGAGCTTCTTCACCGAGGTGCGCGTTGTGGGGGTGGTGGGCGAGGACTTTGGGCCTGAGCAGGAACGCGTGCTGACCGATCGGGGCATCGATACAGCGGGGATTGAGCGGGCGCCGGGCAAGAGCTTTCACTGGAGTGGGAGCTACCTGAAGGACTTCAACGAGGCGGACACGCTCGCCACGGATTTGAATGTATTTGCAGCGTTTGAGCCTAAGATTCCGGCAGTGTACCTGGACTCGGAGTTTCTGTTTCTGGCCAACATCGATCCGGTGTTGCAGCTGCGGGTGCGGCAGGCCATGCCGGGGGTGAAGATGGTGGCCGGCGACACCATGAACTACTGGATCAACGCGCACCGCGAGAACCTCCTGCCCGTTCTGCGCGAGCTCGATGTGTTGATCATCAACGACAAAGAGGTGCGGCTGTTGACGGGCGAGCCAAATGGGCTGAAGGCCGCGCAGAAGGTGTTGGAGATGGGGCCGAAGTCGCTGGTGGTGAAGTACGGCGAGCATGGGGCGGGGGCGTTTTTTACGCCGGAGGTGTTTGCCTCGCGGGATGTATGCAAACTGTTTCGCGCGCCAGCGACACCGCAGCAGGAGGTTGTCGACCCGACCGGAGCGGGAGATTCGTTTGCGGGTGGGTTCTACGGCTACATCGCGTCGCAAAAGGAGCTGACGCCGCAGGTGTTTCGAACAGCAATGTTTTATGGATGCGTCATGGGGTCATTGTGCGTGGAGGCGTTTGGGACGGAGCGGTTGCAGCGGACCACGCGGGCCGAGGTAGAGGAGCGATTTACGGCATTGAAGGAGATGTCACATTTGTAGGGTGGAGCCGCTCTGAGCGGACGTGCTGTGCTCGTCATTTGCAGGGCTCTCCTTGTGGTGGTCGTTGTCGGCACCCGTCGAGAGGTTAGTGTGCGGGTTGGCAACAGGGAAGACAGGTAACGGC
>CAXUIF010000086.1:3218-12863 GCA_964250995.1 uncultured Acidobacteriaceae bacterium | reverse complement strand
TGGTGGGCGCGCTTGGCCAGGCTATCAAGAACCTTCCCATCCCGCTGCCCGCGCGTATGAGCGCCGTCGCCGTAGGGGATGCGAAGTCCATTGCCGTCACCCTGCAGACGGGAAACCGCGAAGAGGATGTCGAGTTCTACCCCTTCGATCCCGACCAGATCGACAACGCCGCCGACCAGCAGGTGGAGTCGCTGCCCCACGGGGTGCGTGTTGTGCTGCAGCGCGCCCAGGACGGCACCGGCCTGCCCAAGACCCTTCACGGGCTGCTCAAGCTCAGCGACACCGAAACCTACGACCTCACGGTCCCCGTACAGCCCGGTGTTGTCACGCCAGTTCCCTCCGCTGCCAAAGTCAAAGCGGTTTTGGCACCCGCCACCGCGGACGTTTCGCTCGTCGGCGAACTGGGCCTGGCCTTCCTTGGCGGACTTATCCTGAACCTCATGCCCTGCGTCTTTCCCGTGCTGTTTCTTAAAGGACTGGCACTGGTCAATGCCTCCGGCGAAGCCAGACGGCGGCAGCGTCTGCACGGCTTCGTGTACACGCTCGGCATTCTGGTCTCGTTCTGGACTGTCGTCGGTGTGCTGCTGCTGTTGCGTGCCGGCGGCCGGCAGGTGGGCTGGGGCTTCCAGATGCAGTCGCCCGGCTTTGTCGCCGTGCTTGCAACGCTGGTCTTCTTTTTAGGGCTGTCGCTGGCGGGGCAGTTCGAGCTCGGGCTCTCGCTCACCAGCGCTGGCGGCGGCCTCACGCAGAAGCAGGGCTTTGCCGGGAGCTTCTTCACCGGCGTGCTGGCCACCGTGGTCGCCACCCCGTGCATGGGCCCCATGCTCGGCGCGGCCGTCGGCTTTGCCCTTTCGCAGCCCATCGCGCTCACCTTTCTTGTCTTCACCATGCTGGCCATCGGGCTGGCGCTGCCATACCTTCTGCTCACGCTGCAACCGCAATGGACCTCGTTGCTGCCCAAACCTGGCGCCTGGATGGAAGTGTTAAAGCAGTTCACCGCGGTGCCCCTGTTCGCGACCGCCATCTGGCTCACGTGGGTCTACGGTCAGCTCTTCACCGGCACCGCCGGGGGCGATGGCCTGAATCGCATGGCCCTGCTGCTGCTCAGCTTTCTTTTGCTGGCCATCGCCGGCTGGGCCCTGGGCCGCTGGCCGGCCCGCTGGGGCTCGCTGGCCTCGGCCGTCGCGCTCATCGTCGTGGCCCTGATCCTGCCCCTGCGCCGCCAGACCGTCGAAGCCCAAACCTGGACCCCCTGGACGCCCGAAAGCTTTGCTGCGGCGCGCGCCTCCGGCGACCCGGTCTTTATCGACTTCACCGCCGCCTGGTGCCTCAGCTGCAAGGTCAACGAAGCCGCCGTGCTCCGCTCCGCCGACATCGAGCAAAAGCTCGCCAACGGCCATTTCCGGCTGCTCAAAGCCGACTGGACCCAATACGACCCAAAAATTACCGCCGAGCTCGCCGAAGTCAATCGCAGCGGCGTTCCCACCTACGTCATCTACCCCGCCGGCAAAAACGCCAATCCAGACGTTCTCCCCGAGCTGCTCACCAAGGACATCGTCTCGCACGCCATCGAGCGCGACCTGCAGCTGAGTACGGCAAAGAACTCAGGGCAGTGACCCCGTACATTCAGGTGTTCAGCGGACTCCAGGGGTTCACCACTGAAGACGAAATGTCTTGGAAGTGCTTTGCGTTCCGTGTCGCAAGCGTCGCGTTCAAGGCGAGCGCAATGCCGGCAATCATTGTGTCTCTGAGCTCACCGGGGCGCCCTCGCTCGACATCATCATAGCCAGTAAAGCCATTTGCCCTCTTCACGTCGGCCCCTCTGAGTACGCCGCTCAAACATTGGATGTTCTGTCGCCCTAGCTCCACCTGATCTTACCAAACAGCGCCCGCAACGCCGCTCCCGGAGCCGGATGCACCATCGCCACATACGCCACCTTGCCCGCCAGGTGCGCGCGAAAGTCCGCATGCCCCTCTCGGTTTTGCGTCTCCGGTCCACGCCGGATACAGTTCACCAGCGTCGCCTCCAGACGATCGACGTCGATCCGTGACAGGTTCGGCCGGACGTTTACCGTCAACCCGGCCAAGTGTTGCCGCACAGACCTTCGCATCAGGCGTGTCTTGCGGTGCTGTACCGAAAATCCCTCCTCGACCGCGATGGCTGCAGCGCACGCTGCAAAACGGTCCGCAGCCCGCGCAAACGCGTGGTCGCCGGAGAACGCCAGGTCATCGGCATAGCGCGTATAGTGCGCACCCGCCCCTTCGGCGAGACCGGCAAGCCGCCGATCCAAACGCCGCGCGCATAGGTTGGCCAGCGCCGGCGAGCTAGGCGCACCCTGCGGCAGATGGGGCCGCGCGTACAAGGCGCGAGCCTGCTCCAGCGACTGGAGGTTCACCTCGCCGTTCATACTGCGCCAGAACCCCCGTGGCGTGGTCGTCGTGCACAGGCCTCCAAGCAGGTCGGCCACGTGTTCGGGGTACCCGAGCGTGCGAAAGAGAGCCTGCACCCGCGGCCCCGTAACCGAGGGAAAGAAGTCTCGCAGATCGAGGCGCAGCACCGCCTCTCGCCCAGCATGCGGTGCCGCAAAGCTCACCGAAGATCGGCCTGTGCAGAAGCCATGAACCGCATCATGCAAAGGAACAAGCGTCAGGATCTCGCGCAGGATCTGCCGCTGCACGTGCTTCAGGTGCTGCTTGGGCGACTCCAGCAAACGCAGCGCGCCATCCGGCTTCAACCGCACGTGACGGCAATAGTGCTGCAGCGGCGAAGCTGCAACTGAGGCGTTCCGGTCGCTCAAATCGGCAAACCAAAGCAGATAGCCGAGATCCACCCGAAGCCATTCAGCCAATCCCTGTACAGTCTCAATCTCCGGCAGCGATTCCGTCTCAGGCCATCGCCGCATGCGGGGCACCACTGGGAGCGCTGGGGACTGCAGCCTATGGTGTTTGAGCAAACTGCTCAGCCCGACATCCGCGCGCAGCTGCTGCGCCAGCGCCTGCGCGCGCGGCTGCGGACGCACCGTGGTCCACGCCAGCGTGCGTCCGCCCAAGCCTTGGAGGTGCTCTTCGTCGGGCTGCGGCAACAAGGCAGCCCTCAGGACCGCGACATGGGCAGCTATCGTTTGGTCTGTGTACAAAAGCGCGCGCGCCAGACCCAAACGTTCATTCCGGTAGCGCGCAAAAGAGTGCAGCGGACGCTCCAACGAGTCTGACGTTGCGTGAGCAGGTCTGCACAGCGTGCAGCGGCGCTCATGCGGTGCGTTGCAGGTTCAACCAGGTTGCCCCGGGGTAGCCCCGGAGAGGCCCCTACGGCCGGCTTGGAGCGTCCGCATGCGCCCCATCATACAAGCTCTCCCCGCCATCGGTGCGCGCCGTCCCTGGCGCGTGCATCAGCTGCTTCCGTCGCCCTTCAGCCTCCGAATCTCCTCCATCCGTTGCGCCAGCCCGCGCTCCCGGCCCTCCTGTGTCGGCTCGTAATACCGCCGCTTCGCCAACCCCGCCGGCAGGCACTCCATCGCTGCCACCTTGCCCTCCACATCATGCGCATACTGATAGCCCTTGCCATAGTCCAGTTCCTTCATCAGCCTCGTGGGCGCGTTGCGCAGATGCAGCGGCACAGGCTCCGCCGGCCGCGACTCGATGTCGGCCAGCACCTCGGCATAGGCGGTGTACACGGCGTTCGACTTCGGGGCCAGCGCCAGGTACACCACCGCCTGCGCCAGCGCCAGATCGCCCTCCGGCGAGCCCAAAAAATGCAACGCATCCCGCGCCGACAGGCAAAGATTCAACGCCTCCGGCGCGGCCAGACCGATATCCTCCACCGCCATCCGCACCACGCGTCGCGCCACATACATCGGGTCCTCGCCGGCGCGCAGCAGACGCCCCAGCCAATACAACGATGCATCCGCATCGGAGTTTCGCACGCTCTTGTGCAGCGCCGAAATCAGGTCAAAGTGCTGCTCACCCTTTTTGTCGTACAGCAGCACACGCTGCTGCAGCGCCTCGGCGGCCATCTCCCGCGTGATGCTCTGTTCGCCGCGCCCCGTCGCCAGCTGCGCGGCAACCTCCAACGCATTCAACGAGCTCCGCGCATCGCCCGACGCATAGCTCGCGATCGCCTCCAGCGCCGCAGGCTCCGCGCGTACGTCCAGACCGCCCAGGCCGCGCTCCGCGTCTTCCAGCGCGCGCGACAGCAGCTGCAACACATTGGCTTCGTCCAGCCCCTGCAACGTATACACCCGGCATCGACTCAACAACGCGGCGTTGATCTCAAACGACGGATTCTCCGTCGTCGCCCCAATCAGCCGGATCGATCCACGCTCCACATACGGCAAAAACGCATCCTGCTGCGCCTTGTTGAAGCGGTGAATCTCGTCCACAAACAGCACCGTGCGGGACCCGAAGCTGGCCGCCTTCTCCGCGTCCACCATCACCTGCTTGATCTCTTTGATCCCGCTCAGCACCGCCGAAAACTCAATGAAGCTCGCCTGCGTCGACCGCGCAATGATCTTCGCCAAAGTGGTCTTCCCCACACCCGGCGGTCCCCAAAAGATCAACGACGCGCTGTCGTCGCGTTCGATCTGCAACCGCAGCGGCTTGCCCGGCCCCAGCAGGTGCGCCTGCCCAGAAAACTCGTCCAACGATCGCGGCCGCATCCGCTCCGCCAGTGGCGCAGGCTGCCGCGCTCGTGCTTCGCCCTGCAGGGGAGTCCCATCGAAAAGGCTCAAGCGTCACCCCCGTTCGCAGCGTCATCCTTCTGGCGCTGCACCTCATACAGCAGCAGCGATCCCGCCACAGCCGCATTCAGCGACTCGGTCCGGCACGGGATGTGCACCCGCACATCGACCAAGGACAGCGCCTCCTCGCTCAACCCCGCGCCCTCGTTGCCGATCACCAGCGCCACAGCTGCCTGGAACACCGCTTCCATCGAGGAAACAGCGGCGTCAGACTGCACCACAGCACCCACAAGCTGCCTGCCGGCGCGCTTCAAGCCGAGCAACGCCGCGGTGATCGGCTCACGGCGCATCCGCGCGCGAAACACAGACCCGGCCGACGCTCGAATGACCTTCGGGCTCCAGGCATTCGCACTACGGTCTGTCAGATACACGGCTTGCACGCCAAACGCTTCCGCCGAACGGATCAACGTTCCCACATTGCCCGGATCCTGGACATTTTCCAGCACCAGCACCGTTCCAGGCTGCCCGTCGTCAGCCTCGTCCGCGGTCGCCGGAATCGTGACCGTAGCAGCGATTCCTTGTGGGGACATCGTGTCCACCACCGATCCAAAGACATCGGGGCTGAGCACCAGGATGTGACTTGCCCCTAGGCTCGCATACGTCACTAGCAACGACTCCGCCCCTTGCCGGACCAACAGCGTGTCAAAGATCATCCCGGAGCGCCGCGCCTCGTCGATCAGCGTTTTTCCTTCAATGCCCACGACCTCCCCCGGTCGTGCTGCGCGACCGCTGAACGCCGCCCGCAACGCCTTTACGCGCGCATTCGTTCGGCTCGTGATCGGGGGCGGCGGGCGCATACGCCACAGTCTACCCGCCGCCACTGCACCCTTTCGCTCACATGCGATACCCTCTCCAGAAGGGAGCCCATACACACGTTGGACGCAGAGCTGCTTCGCATACATCCGGACGAGCCGGAGCCCGAACACATCGCCCGGGTCGCCCAGGCGCTCGACGAAGGCAACGTCGTCGCTCTCCCCACCGACACCTTCTACGGTCTCGCCGTCGACCCCGTAAACCTCCGCGCCGTCGACCGGATCTACGACCTGAAGACCCGCGCCCGCCACAAGCCGCTCTCACTGCTCATCGGCGACGTCTCTCAGGCCTACGAGCTCGCTCGCGGCATCGACGCCGGCTTCGACCGCCTCGCCGAACGCTTCTGGCCGGGCCCGCTGACCATCATCGTGCGCGCCGGCAGCAAGCTCCCCCTGCGCGTCACCGCCAACACCGGCAACGTCGCCTTGCGTGTCCCAGAGGCCCCCATCTGCCGCGCCGTTGTGCAGAAGCTCGGCCTGCCCATCACCGCAACCAGCGCCAACCTGCGCGGCCTGCCGGAGTGCAGCTGGGCCGGCTGCGTCCGCGACCAGTTCGGCGACAAGATCCCCCTTATCGTCGACGGCGGCCCCACCGCCCGCACCGTTGCCACCACCATCGTCGACCTGTCCGGCGGGGAAAACTCCTGGATGATCCTTCGCGAAGGCGCCATCCCCACCCACGAGATCGCGCTCGCCATGCAGCGCTGACGGCCTTCTTTTTGGCTGTCCCGCTCGCAGAGATCGGCGGTTGTCTTTGCCTTTCTGGTTGTCATTCCCGCAGGGAATCTGCGGTTTGGCCGCCATACCCAGCACCCGCACCCGCCGGCCACAACCCGCTCGCTTGTACACCCCCTTATCGCGGCATACTGTATCTACTCTCCCCATGCGCCGGGCCACCTCCAGAGTTGACGTACGGCAATCGCTTCGGCCAGGCTTTCTCCACCTTTGGGCCCGCCTGCTGATCCTGTTCGTCTTCCTCACGCTGAGTTGGTCCGTCTGGCTCTACCGCCAGATCCTCTTTACCGCGGGCATCGATAACGCGCGTCCGGCCGACGCCATTGCCGTGTTCGGCGCGGCCGAATACGCCGGCCATCCCTCGCCCGTGCTCCATGCCCGCCTCGACAAGGCACTCTCGCTCTACCAGCGCGGCCTCGCGCCCGTCATCGTCACCCTCGGCGGCGGCTCCGCGAAGGACTCCGGCAACACCGAAGGCGCAGCCGGCCGCGATTACCTGCTCGCCAACGGCGTTCCCGGAGACCACATCGTTGCCGAAACCACCTCCGTGGATACCGAACAGCAGGTGGAGGACCTTGCCCTGATCGCGGTGGAACACAACTTCCACAGCATGGACGTCGTAAGCGACGGCACGCACCTGTTCCGCATCGCGCTGCTCTGCCGCCGCGCCGGCCTCACGGTCTATACCTCACCGCGCGCCCAACTCGGCCACATCGACGACCTTCATCGCGCCCAGCGCATGCTCCACGAAATGCTGAGCGCTACCTCTGTCGCTCTGAATCTCCATATCAGCGCGCTGCACCGCTGGCTGGAGAGTCTCAGTGACTGAGGGTGAATCTCGCACGGCTAATAAATAAGTTCCTGGATTGCTGACCAATCGACAGTGCCCTTTGCCTCACGCAGTGCAACACGCGCCTCAGCAGGACCCAGCTTGCCGTCCTTGAACTGCAAGAAGGAAGGTCCCTCGGGATCGATCACAAAAACATTGCGGATGCCCATGCGTTCGTAGTCGCCCAGCTTGACGAGGACGCGACGCATCGTATCATCCGGTGAAAGCACTTCAAAGACGGCCACCGGCGCCGTCACCCACACCTGCGCGATAGGTTCACTCATTGCCACCACCGCCACGTCCGGAATGCGGTAGCGCGTGGGGCTGACGCGAACCCTCAGTTCAGGCCGGGCCCGCAGCTGCCACTCAGGATAGTGTGCGCGGAACCATGCCTGCAGAGCCTCCTGCCATGTGCTGTGGTCGTACTCGCCCCCTGGCCTCTCCTCGATAACGCCGTCAACGAACTCAGCAGCGGGTTCGAACTCCGTCGTAAGATACTCCCTCTCGGACATCCGCCGCTCCGGAAGAGTCACCGCCAAAGCTGCCATAAGCACCTCCTACCTATCCTCGTCATAACCGCGGGGAGCAGATAGCTCTTTTATCGACTCACTTTTACTCTTCGTCAACCGCCGCAGGCACGCCGCCCTCGCGCCGCATCTTCAGATACCCACGAATGAACGGCTCCAGATCTCCATCCAGCACGCGGTCCACATCCCCGACCTCCACCCGCGTGCGCAGGTCCTTGGCCATCCGGTAGGGCTGCAGCACATAGCTCCGGATCTGCGAACCGAAGTTGATCTCCAGCTTCGAATCCTCGAGCTTCCGGCTTACAGCCCGCTTTTTCTCCAGCTCAAACTCATACAGCCGCGAGCGCAGCAACTTCATCGCGCGCTCCTTGTTCTTGTGCTGCGATCGCTCATTCTGACACCCGGCCACAATGCCCGTTGGGAGGTGCGTGATGCGCACGGCCGAATCCGTCGTGTTCACATGCTGCCCGCCCTTGCCGCCCGAGCGATACGTGTCGATCCGCAGATCGTCCGGCTTGATGTCGATCACAATCGAGTCGTCGATCTCCGGTGAAACGAACGCCGAGGCGAAGCTCGTATGTCGGCGCTTGGCCTGGTCGAACGGCGAAATGCGCACCAGCCGGTGCACCCCCGTCTCGCCCTGCAGCAGCCCAAACGCGGACTCGCCCGTAATGGTGAACGTCGCCGACTTGATGCCCGCTTCGTCGCCGTCCTGTATCTCGTTGATCTCTGTCTTGAATCCCTCACGCTCGGCCCAGCGCAGATACATGCGCATCAGCATCTCGGCCCAGTCCTGCGACTCCGTTCCGCCCGCGCCCGGGTGCACGGTCACAATGGCATTGAGCCCATCGTTGTCTTCACCCAGCATGGTGCGGGATTCCAGTTGCTCTGCATAGGTGTTGAGCGCTTCGATCTCACGCCGCAGATCGTCCTCCACGCTGGTCTCGCCCTCGCGCATCAGCTCGAAGTACGAGTCAATATCCCCCATGCGCCGCGCTAACTCGGCATCATAGCCCAGCTGCTCCTCGAGCCGCTTGCGTTCGCGCATCAGGGGTTGCGACTTGGTCGCATCGGCCCACACCGCCGGGTCGGCGATTTTGGTTTCTACCGTACCTAATTCAGACCGCAGTCGGCGCGAGTCAAAGATACTCCCGCAGATCACGCACCTTCTCGCGGATCGGGGAGTAAGCGTATTCCAGATCATCCAGCATGGCTCTAGTCTACTGGCTCGCTCGCCCGCAGGGGGAAGCGCTGCTGCAAGGCCCCGCCCGTAAGAAACGCCGCCGCCACAAGAGCGCAAAGCCACCCCACCCAATCGCCGTGCCGCGTGTAAAACGTCACGTCGTCACGGTACGCAAACGGCACCTCGAGCGCCCCGCGCACATGGCGCGGCATCGCACTCACGATCCGGCCTTCCGGGTCGATCGATGCGGTAACCCCGGTGTTGGTATCGCGCAACAGCCAGCGCCGGTTTTCGATCGCCCGCATCCGGGCCATATCCAGGTGCTCCCAGGGTGCGCTGGTGTCGCCATACCAGCCGTCGTCGGATAGGTTCACCAGAACCTGCGCGCCCCTCTCGGCAAACTCGCGCACCTCATCCCCGAAGATCGACTCGTAGCAGATAAACACCCCATACCGACGCCCCCCGGCACTAAAGAGCCTGCGCTGGGTTCCCGGCACAAACACCAGCTGATCCAGCAGGTGGCCCGCAAAAAAGAAAAGCTGCTTGTAGGGCGTGTACTCACCAAATGGCACAAGGTGCATCTTGTCGTAACGCCCGGCATAGGTCCCATCCGGAAGATAGAAACTGGCCGAGGCAAACTCGTCGTACCGGCCTTCTGGGTTCGGTTGCGTGCCTCGTCCCACCGCATCTACCACCAGGGGCGCATGCTCGCGTCGCGCTAACTCGCCCAGTATCGCCCGGAGGCTAGGGTCTGCGTCGGAAAACATGGTCGGGGCTTCCGGCCATAACAGGATTGCCGGATGCGCCAGGTCGGTGGTCTCCG
>CAXUIF010000086.1:0-3118 GCA_964250995.1 uncultured Acidobacteriaceae bacterium | reverse complement strand
ACCCGTGGGCGCCACAACCAAAGCGCATTCCCGGACGCCACCACAAAGGAAAGCCCCATCACCCCTGTCCAGCGGGCCAGCGGCGTCAGCCAGAAGTTATCAATCTGCGTGTATCCCAGCAGATCCCACGGAAACCCCGTAATGCGCGCCCGTGCCAGCTCCACCGCAACCCACAGCACAGGCGATAAGGCCAGAGCCGTTCCGGCGCCCAGAACTTTCCGCAAGGCAGCGAATGCCGCCCCGAAAAGGGCCATGTACAGCCCGAGATACAGCGAAAACAACACCAGAATGCCGCCGGCAAGAAACGGCGGCAGCCCGCCATAACGATTCATCGTCTGGTAAATCCAGTAGCAATTGCCGAAGAACCATACGCAGCCGCAGGCATAGCCGAGAAGCGCCGCCGCACGAAGGGAAAGTGGCCGTCCGTCGGGAAGGTTGGCGCGGAGAGCCAGCAATAAGGGAACCAGCGCTACCCAGCAGAGCGCACGCCGCGCCAACGGCACGGGGCCGGCAAGCGGAAACGGCAGCAGTTGCAGGATGGCGGAAAGCACAACGAGCGCCCAAAGGCGCACAGGGATTGCCCGCATCGCAGATGAAGTCTAGCATCCACGACCCGTGGCGACCTGCCCGGACGCACTGGGACCAGCTAGGCTCGCTGCAATTTGCACTAAGTCAAACAGGAGGCATAGAGTGAAGCTATCTCGCTTCCTTTCCGAGGGGAGTGCGGAGTTCTCACACTTGAAAGGAAGTTATATGGATGTAACTCAGATTCTTTCCGCGATCGACGCGGAAATCAGCCGCCTGCAGCAGGCACGGCAGGCTGTGGCCGCACTCGACGGCGCAAGCCCGATTCCCGCCCGGCGTCCGGGCAGGCCCAAGGGCTCCGCCAGCGCGGCTCCGGCAGAGGGCGCGCCCCGCAAACGCAAGCGCAACCTTAGTCCCGAAGGCCGTAAGCGCATCCAGGAAGCCATGAAACGTCGCTGGGCCGAACGGCATAAGGGTTCCGGCGAGGGCAAAGGCAGTGAGACCAAGTAGTCCCCGGCTCGCGGCGTGCAAGCTACCCTCAAAGCTTCACGCCCGCGCCCGTTAACGAATTGCCAGAACTTCCCGCACGTTATCGGTTCCTTGAAAGAATCGAATGGTCCCGAAGCCTTCCAGATATCGCTCAATCTGCCGGTTCTGCAGAATCTGCCGAACCGGCAGTGGATCGTTTCCTAGAATCCGTAACTCCGGGCCTTCGGTCACCTGGTAGCGGGCATATCCATTTTCCGGGCCTTCCAGCTTGCCGTGAAAGAACCCCAATAGCCGGCCCTCCGGACGGATAACCTGCCGCAGTCGCTCAAACAACACCGGCACCAGGGGAACGGGTAGATAGTCCGCCGTATCCCAAAGCAAAATAATGTCAAAATCCCGTCCGGAAAAGTCCAGGCTCGCTTCCTTGACGCGCTCCGCATCGTATTCCGGCGCTTTCGCCCGGGCGCCGTCCGGAGACGGCTTGATCCATTCGGGACGCTGCGCCTCGCCCACAATGTTCGCCATGTAGACGCTATGTCCCAGCGAGGTCAGCAGGTTGATATTTACCGGTGAGGTCGTGCCGAAATCCAGCACGCGCAAGGAACGCGAAGGCTCCGCGCGCAGATAGGCCAGCACATCCGCCCAGCCGCGGGAAGCACGCGTTCGCGCCGGGATCTGCCCTTCCCCGGCACCACCACGGCGCTTAAACAACTTCATCATGTGAGGAAGGAACTCCGCTTTCACTCCGGTGCTCTGAGCATCACCTGCAAAGGCACTTTCTGTCCAGCAACGGAGGTGGCATGGACGGCGTTTGCCTCCACCGGATCGCAAATGCGTTCGGAAAGACGCCCTGGGACGCTCTTTCACCGTCAAAGCCCTAGCAGGGAGTCTCAATTTGCGGCGTACATCCTCCGTTGGCGCACCATGGCGAGTGCTCGTTGCGGCAACGGCGCTCCTTTGCCCGGGATGCGGGCCCGCGGAAACCGCTCGTCCCATGCCGCTGTTGCAAGCTCCAAGCCCGGCGGATCTGGCGCTGCCTCCGCTTCGCTGGGCCGAGTGGGCCGGGAAGTCGGAGCAAAGCATCGTCAACTACGACGCCAACGCTTTGCTGCGCTACCGGGTTCGCCGCGTCGACGCCAAGGGCGAGTTCGAGCGTGAGGTCATCGAAAGCAGGGACGGCTCCGTGGCGCGCCTGCTTTCCCGCGACGGCCACCGCCTCACTGCCGACGAGAACACCGACGAACGCGACCGTCTGCAAGCCATCCTCGATTCACCCGATGCCTTTCTCCGCCACGTGCGCCGGGAACGCGGTTCCCGCACCTACGCCACGGAGCTGCTGCAGGCCATGCCCAAGGCCATGCTCTGGACCTACACACAGGGGCAGCCGCAACTGGCCGGCGCAACTGGCCCCGCCATCGTGCTGGACTTCACGCCCGACCCGCAGTTCAAGCCTCCCAGCCTGGTCACGGAGGCCCTCAGCGGCATCGCCGGGCGCATGTGGGTCGACGCCGGCACCCATTGCGTCACCCGCTTTCAGGGCCGTGTCCTGCACCCCGTTGAGCTTGGCTGGGGAGGCGTTCTGGCACGCGTCAAGGAGGGTGGCTCCATTGAGTTGGAACAGCGCCGGGCCAGCGACCGGCGCTGGCTCTTTTCGCGCCTCGTCGAGCACCTCACCATCCGCGAGGTGCTCGTGCATACCGCGGAAGAAAATGTGGACATGAGCGCCACCGACGTCCAGCCGCTGCCCACGCCCATCTCCGTTCGTGAAGCCGTGAAGCTGCTGCTCGCCCTCCCCGTGCCCACACGCTGATTCGGCACAGGGTGCAGCCCGGGCCAGGCGAAGAGGTCCTGGGTCCGACGCAGCCCCGGCGAGTCCGCCTGCAGCAAACCGCTTACGCCCCGCCCGTCCCAATCCTCTCCCCCGTTTCCTCCTTGGCCCGCGCCCAAAGCGCCTCCTTGGCCTCCGGCGACAGCGCCTCGAAAGGCCCCTGCCCGCCCGCAAACCCTTCCATCGCCCCGTAGCGGCTACGGAACTTCGCGTTGGTCCGGCGCAGCGCCCTCTCCGGGTCGACCCGCAGCTGCAGCGCCAAGTTGACCGCCGTAA
>CAXUIF010000085.1:9230-12955 GCA_964250995.1 uncultured Acidobacteriaceae bacterium | reverse complement strand
CGCGCACCCATCGTGATGGCAAGCAGCGCCATGGCCGGGTAGCGCGCCAGCAGTCCGCGTCCACAGCGCTCCAGCGCAGCTACGTTCGCCTCGCCATGCGGAGCTTCCACGCCCGGCAAGCCGGCCGCCGCCGCGACCTGCTCCAGCTCCTCCTCGGAGATCTTGGCGACTGTGCAGTGACGCAGCGACCAACGCGCCACCTCCTCGGAAAAGAACGGCGCACGCACGTTGACATCGAGCACCCGCACACACGCGGGTCCGGTAGCGGTCACCAACGCCCGAATAGCTGCGCGAGACCGCTCGGCCCGTTGGCACAGCGTGCCGAAGCAGATCGCGTGCGCCTGGCGCACAGCCTCGAGCGCCTCGTCGTTTGCGCAGATCTCGTCCCACGCCGCGGGCGCCAGGATGACGTAGGTCGGCTGCCCCTCCGCGGTCACCGTGACCTGCACGACACCGGTCGGCACCCCCGCATCGGTCTGGATCAGCGTGGTATCCAGAAGCTCCGCGCCATCCCGCTGCGTGTCCGCCAGCGTGCGTCGCGCTCGCTCCCCCCATGCGTCTGCGCCGAGGCGGCTGACCAGCGCGGCCGAGCGCCCCAGGCGCGCACACCCCGTGGCGAAGTTCGCGGCGGTCCCGCCCAACCGCGGGCCAGCGGGCAGCAGATCCCAGAGAATCTCCCCTACGGCTACGATGGGCCCTGCCTCTGCGTACGCGTCGTCTTCCGGGATCTTTTGCGTCAAAACATGCCTCCCAAGGGGATCTGGTAGCGAACTCGTTGTACCCGATGCTATGGTGTTCTCCGCACCAGTAGACGCCACCTCTTGCATCAAGGACGCACTTTGAGCACAGCTCCTCAACGCAAGGCCGTGCTGCTGCTCGCCAAGAGCGCCCTCACCGGCGCCCTCGGCGGGCTGCTCTTCGGCTTCGATACCGCCGTCATCGCGGGTGCCACGCACCCTTTGGTTCAGCAGTACGGCTTGTCCGACAAGCAGCTCGGCGTCACTGTCTCCATCGCCCTGGTCGGCACGGTGATCGGCGCGATGACCTCCGGCGAGCTCGGCCAGAAGATCGGTAGCCGCGCCGCGCTGCGCCTTATGGGCGTCCTTTATGTCATCTCTGCCATCGGCTGCGCGTTCGCGCCCACGTGGCTTTTCTTTCTTGTGGCTCGCTTCCTCGGCGGGCTCGGCATCGGTGGATCGTCGGTGCTTGGACCGGTGTACATTGCGGAACTCGCCCCCGCGAAGTGGCGCGGTCGCCTGGTAGGCCTCTTCCAGACCAACATCGTCATCGGCATCCTGCTCGCTTATCTATCCAATGCGATCGTGGCCCACTTCGTGCAGGGCCTGAACGTCTGGCGTTGGGAGTTCGGCGTGGCGATCTTGCCCGCCGTCTTCTTCCTTGTGATGCTGCTTTCCGTGCCGCACAGCTCGCGCTGGCTGGTGAGCCAGAATCGTATCGACGAGGCGATGCTCATTCTCGCGCGCATGGGCTCGCACGACTCCCGCGCGGAGGTCGACGCGATCCAGCTTTCTCTGCAGGAAGAGGGTGGGGTCGCTCAGACCAGCCTCTTCCAGAGCCGTTACAAGCTCCCCATCTTTCTTGCGATCACCATTGGGCTCTTCAACCAACTCACCGGCATCAACGCCATCCTGTATTACCTGAACGACATCTTTGCCTCCGCGGGCTTCAGCAACGTCTCAGCCAATGCCCAGGCTGTCGCGATCGGCGCGGCCAACCTGCTCGCCACCATGCTCGGCGTCGGCATCATCGACAAGCTCGGCCGCAAAACGCTCTTGCTGATCGGTGCAGCCGGGGATACGGTCTGCTTAGCCGGCGTCGCTTGGCTTTTCGGCACCAAGCAGCATCTTGCGCTTCTGCTTCCACTGCTGATCGCCTTCATCATCTTCTTCGCCCTGTCGCAGGGAGCTGTCATCTGGGTCTACATCTCCGAGGTCTTCCCAACCAACGTCCGCTCCAAAGGCCAGGGGCTAGGCTGCAGCTCGCACTGGATCATGAACGCCCTCATCGCGTTCGCCTTCCCGGTGATCGCCTCGCATTCCAAGGCCATGCCCTTTGTGGTGTTCGCGGTGCTCACCGGGGTGCAGTTCGTGGTCGTCCTGTTCGTCTACCCAGAGACCAAGGGGCTCTCTCTCGAGGAGATGAGCCACCATCTTGGTCACTAGAAGCCGTTACACCTTCGGCTCCCAGCCCTTCTCATAGCTGCGCCGCGTCATCGCTTCGGCTTCCTTGTCATGGAGGATCGCGTAGCTCTGCGGGTCGGTGTGCAGGGCGCGTCCGGTGAAGTAGGCGATATTGGACATCTGCAGCATCGTGACGGCGACGTTGCCCTGCGCGACGGGCTGGCGGAGCGGCTCACCCTGGCGGATGGCGGCGATCAGGTTTCCGAAGTGCGCGTCGGTCATCGTGTCTGCGCCCACCAGATCGGTCGACGAGGTTTGGCGCTTGTTGGGCACCTTGTAGCTGGTCGTCAGCTTGTCCTTTTTGTCGTACACCTCGTATCCGTCGCGGTCGACAATGACATTGCCGGTTGTGCCGTGGACGCAGGTACCGCGTTCGCGGCCGTAGGTGGTCTTGCCGCTGCAGCAGTCGCCCTTCCACGTAATCAGCTGATCGGGGTACATGAAGCTGGTGTCCAGCGTGTCGTAGAACTGCCAGTCGTCCTTCGCGTTGTAGCGGCCACCGGCGGCGGTGATCTCGGTCGGGAAGCCCGCGCCGAGCGCCCAGCGCGCCACATCGACCTCGTGCGTTCCGTTGTTCAGGGTCTCGCCCGTGCCCCAGTTGGTAAACCAGTGCCAGTTGTAGGGGTGGATGTTGTCCTTGTACTCGCGGCGTGGCGCGGGCCCTTGCCACAAATCCCAATCGAGCGTCGCGGGCACGGCCACGGGCTTGCCGACGCCGATGGGTTTGCGACGGTTGGTATACCAGGTCTCGGCCCAATAGGCCCGGCCGATCAGCCCGTTGTGAATCTTGTCGACGATCTCGATGGTGTGCGGAGACGACCGCTGCTGCGAGCCCATCTGGCACAGCTTGCCATACTTCTTTTGCGCTGCCACCAGCATTTGGCCCTCCTGCGGATTGTGCGAGCAGGGTTTCTCGACGTACACGTGCTTGCCGGCCTCAAGCGCCAGGTTGGCCATGGGCGCATGCCAATGGTCGGGCGTGGCGATGGTCACGGCATCCACGTCCTTGCTCCCCAGCACCTTGCGGAAGTCCTGCTGCGTGGCCGGCTTGGCCCCGGCACCCTTTTCGGTGGCGTTGGCGAATTTCTCCAGAATGACCGTGTCTACATCGCAGACCTCCGCGATGCGCGCGTGGTCGCGATTGGCCTGGAGGCCGGCGAGGTGAGCGTAGGCGCGGCTGTTCAGACCGATCACGGCAAAGTTGACGCGCTCGTTCGCTCCGGCGATCTGCGCGTAGCTGCGGGCGGTGAAGCGGGACGAAAGAGCGGCGGCGCTCGCGGCGGCAGCGGCCGTGCGCAGGAAACCACGTCGAGAGGTCATGGGGACTCCTGTAGGGCACTCATGCTACCGCAGCGACCGCACGCGCGTCTTGTGGCGCTGGAGGCATGCGAGGCCGGGCTGTTTCGCATCCCATACAGCGACGCAACAGCAACCAGAAGGGAAGGAAACAATGGCGCAAAAGCATCCGGTACGGGGTGTGTTGGCAGGCGTGGCGGGCGGGCTCGTCGCCGCCTGGGTGATGAA
>CAXUIF010000085.1:1490-9130 GCA_964250995.1 uncultured Acidobacteriaceae bacterium | reverse complement strand
GTGGGCGGCGATCTGGTCGCCGTCCCGGCACTCGGGCTGTCCAAGCCGCTTTCAGAGACGCCGACCTCTTCACTGGCGGCGCCGTTTACAGCGCACCTGGTGTACGGCGCAACAACCGAGCTGGTGCGCCGCATCGCCCGCGCCGTTCTGTAGAGAACGGTTCTTCTTTCCGCCCGAGAGAACAGGGGGGAGTTGCGCCTCACAGGCGCAGCACCAGACCTAGCCCGGCTTCCTGCAGCCCCTGCTGCTGGCCCCCGGCGTAGCCCTTGATCTGGCCGCCACCATATTCTCCGCGCAGATCCAGGTGCGGAAAGATGGTAAAGTCCAGCCCGCCCTGGATCTGGTAGGCGAAGGAGTTTGGCCGGTTGGGCAAGGTGCCGTAGTTGGTCGCGATATCGCCGATCTCGGCCTGAATGTACGGCCTGAACGGCAGCAGGGGCAGATTCAGCGCCAGGCGCGGGCCCACCAGGCCACCCCGGATATGATTGCCGACCGCCGTGTTGCCGGAGCTTGTGTTCTGGAAGTACCGCGCATCGCCTCCCAGCTTCAGCGGCCCAAGCCGGACGAAGTTGTCGTAGATCCCAAAGGTGCCGCCAAAGGCGGAGAAGCCCGCGTTGCCGTTGCCAGAACCCAGGAACGCACCGCTGCCCATCGCATAAACGGCGACCTGTGCGTGCGCCGCGACCGCGACCGCGCTGAAGGGCACGACAAGCGCCCACGCAAGGCGTAGGCGGAGTAAGAAAAAGGCGAACTTGCGGAGAGGCATGTTGGTTCAGACGTCCAGTTCGCGAGGAAGTCGCTGTCCGTGCTGTTGCGTCTCGAGGTTCGAGGCGGACTACAGCACGCGGCTGTGCTTGTACCCGGCCGCTGTGAGGGCGGCCAGCAGCTCTTCCACCTGCTCGCGACCGCGCGTTTCCATGGTGATGTCGATCACGGTGTCGCCGAGGTTCACGCCGTAGTACGCGCGATTGTGCAGCGTGTCCACGATGTTGGCGCGATGATGCGCGATCATGTGAGTCAGGTCGGCCAGGGCGCCGGGGCGGTCCAGCAGATGGATGCGCAGGCGGATCAGGCGCCCATCCTGCACCAGGCCGCGTTCGATGATGCGGCTCAGCAGCGTGACGTCGATATTGCCGCCGCAGACCAGCACGGCGATCTTCGTGTAGGCCGGCAGGCTGGTCCGGTGTTGCAGCACGGCCGCCAGCGCGGCGGCGCCTGCGCCTTCGGCCAGTGTCTTTTCACGCTCCAGCAGGGTCAGAATGGCGCTTGCAATCTCGTCTTCATCCACGGTGACGATCTCGTCCACAAAGCGCTGCACCAACGGCAGCGTGATCGCGCCCGCGCGGCGCACGGCGATGCCGTCGGCGATGGTCGTTGCAGGGTCCAGCGACACCGGGTGTCCCTCCCGTAGGGCGCGCTGCATGCTGGGGAGCCGCGAGGTCTGCACGCCGACCACGCGCACCTCCGGGCGGAGCGCCTTGAGCACACAGGCTATGCCGCTGATGAGCCCGCCTCCGCCGATGGGCACGACCACCGCTTCAAGACCCTCAACCTGTTCCAGCAGCTCCAGCGCGATGGTGCCCTGGCCGGCGATCACGAGCGGATCGTCGAAGGGGTGAATAAAGGTCATGCCGTCGGCCTCGCAGCGGCGGGTTGCCTCTTCGCAAGCCTCATCGTAGTTGGCGCCATGCAGCTTCACATCTGCGCCAAAGCCGCGTGTGGCCTGCACCTTGACCAGCGGCGTTGCGAGCGGCATCACGATCACAGAGCGAATGCCGCGCCGCGTGGCGTGGTAGGCCACGCCCTGCGCATGGTTGCCGGCAGAGGCGGCCACGACGCCGCGCACGGCCTGCTCAGGCGTCAGCGTAGCAATACGATTCAGCGCGCCGCGCTCCTTGAAGCTGCCCGTCATCTGCAGGTTTTCGAGCTTCAGGAAGATGCTCTGCCCGGTCTGCCGCGACAGTGTCTCCGACCGTGCGCAGGGTGTGCGGTACACGGCGTTGCCCAGGCGCGCGCGGGCAGCCTGGATGTCGCCGAGCGTGACCGAGGGAGCGCTGGTGGAGGCGGGCATGGTGTGGGTTCATCGTATAGCGGTGCGCGGTGCGGGGCCTCTGTGCTGCCGTGTTGCGGTCGCAAGACGCGGTGAGGTGTAGTGCGTGCGGAACGAAAGTGGGCAGGGGAAGACAGGGGCGTTGTGAACGGGAACGTAATCGGTTACATTGCGCGCATGGCTCCTTCCCAACGGTCTGCCCCTGCCGGGTCCTGCGCTGTGCTACTTGCCGCCGCTCTCCTGGCCGGCACGACCCTCTTTTTGCCGTCCGGGACAGCGAAGGCCCAGATCACCGTCGACAGGCCTATCCCCGCCGTAACCCAGGTTGTTGTGAACACGCGTGCGGCCGGCCATGCGGTTCCGGCAACGCTGTTCGGAACCTTCCTGGAGCCGATCGGGAACTCGACCTACAACGGGCTTTGGGCCGAGATCCTGCGCAATCCCAGCCTGGAGCCCGGGCTTTGGAGTGCCGACAAGATTCACCAGCTGCTGACCGAGCAACCGGAGCTGGGACGCGCCTCCGACCTGGGCTTGCCGTTGCCGTGGGAGCCTGCCGAAGCCAACCAGGGCAACCGTTACGAGCCGCGCCGGGGCGATGCCGCGAACTCGGTCCAGTCCATCGAGCTTCTCGGCTTGCCGGACAAGCCCGTAGGCATCAAGCAGCTAGTCTATCTCCCTGCGACGCGCGAGCTGCGCTACGCGGGGAGCCTGTATGCCAGGGCGCTGGCGGGCGATGTGCCGCTCACGATCGCGATCCGGCGGCGCGATCAGCCGGAAGCTGTGCTGGCGGAGGCAAAGGTCACCATCCACGGGGAAAGCTGGACGAAGTACACCGTGGAACTCGTGCTGGCCAAAGACGCGCTGGAACGCCTGGAACCCGCGGACTTTCTGGTGGAGATGACCGGACCGCAGCGCGTGTTGGTCGATCAGCTTTCGCTCATGCCGGCCGACAATCTGGACGGCCTCGACCCCGAGGTGGTCGGCATGGTGCGCGATCTGCACACGCCGCTGATCCGCTTTGGCGGCAACTTCACCTCGGGCTACCACTGGCGCGATGGGGTCGGGCCACGCGACAAGCGGGTCAGCATGCTCAACGTTGCGTGGGGTATCCCGGAGCTGAACACGTTTGGCACGGACGAGTTTCTCCATTTCTGCGAGCTGGTCGGGGCCAAGCCGCAGATCGCGCTCAACCTCGGCACGGGGACGCCGCAGGAGGCGGCAGACTGGGTGAAGTATGTGGACGAGAGTCCGGCCTGGAAGGGCCACGGAGGGGGCCAATTGTGGGAGCTCGGCAACGAGCTTTGGGGCAACTGGAACACGGGCTGGCCCACGCTGGAGGAGCTCGCGCCGCGTACGCTGGCGTACAGTCAGGCGGTCCGGCAGGCTGACCCAGGAGCGCAGTTGATCGCGACCGGGCAGGACCCGGACGTTTACCCGAAGTGGAACGCCGCGCAGCTCGGCAACCCGCCAGGCACCATGAACTACCTTTCTACGCACTTCGTCGTGACCACGGATGATGTTCGCTGGCGCGGCGCGACGGATGATTTCCGCGCGCAGGCTGCCTTCGCGTTGCCCGTGCAGCTGGGGCGGCAGTTCGACGCGATGACGCAGCAGATCGACGGCACTGACCAGCGCGGCAAGGTGAAGCTCGCCTTTACCGAGTGGCTGTGGGTACACGGCCGGGGGCGGGAACATGCCCCGTCGTTCACGAACTTCGCGGGCGCACTGGTCACGGCGGGCAACTTCAATATGCTGCTGCGCGAAGCCGACAAGGTGCCGATCTCCGACATGACCGGCGTGGTGGAATTCGCGGGCATCTGGAAGAAGCGCGGGGAGGTGTACGGCACACCGGCATCGTATGCGTTCCGGATGTACGCGACAGCGGCTGCGGATCACCTTTTGGCCACGACGGTGGAGGGCGGCGAATACACGGTGCACAACGGCGTCTCGCGCCTGCCCGAGATCGCGCACGTGCCCTACCTGGATGTCATCGCGGTGGCCGACAAAGAGGGGCGGACGGTGACGCTGTTTGCCGTGAACCGGTCCCTCGGCCAGGAGATACCGGCGGAGCTGCAGGTGCCGGGCGCGCGCCGCGGACAGCGCGCTGAGGTGCAGGAGATGGTGTCCAACGACCTGTGGGACGCCAACTCCGAAGAGCGGCCCAAGGCGCTGGTGCCGGTCACCCGAACGGTAGAGGCAGGGGAGCGGTTTCGCTACACGTTTCCGCCGGCGAGCGTGACACGGATTGTCTTGCAAGTAGGCCGTTAAGAACCGTCGCTGTCTTGCCCTTGCAGAAGACCAGTGCATTTCACGCTGAGAGCTCCCGCGCAGCCGCGCGTGGACGCGCATCACTCGAAGGTGGTACAAGGTGGGGCGTTTCTTCCTTTCACCTTTGTCGTTCTGGAGTCCGTATGCGTTGTGTGTGCCGAGTGTGGCTGCTGATGGTTGTTGCGGTTTTTGCGGGAAGCGGGGCGGCTTGGGCCCAAACGGCCGTTCCGGTGAACCATATTCGCATTCACTACCACCGGGCGGACGGAGCCTATACGGGATGGACGGTTTACGCGTTCGGTAACACGACCGAGGATCAGGGAAACTACAACGGGGGCCCCGTCCAGATTAGCGGCACCGACAGCTTCGGCGCCTACTTCGACGTCGGGATCACGGCCGGGGCGACCGACGTGGGCATCATTGTCCACATGGGCAACACCAAGGATGTGCCTGCAGACGAGCACGTCAACCCGACGACGCAGGGCAATCAGTTCTGGCAGCTGTCGGGTGTACAGGGACTGACGAACACACAGCCGGTTATTCCGGTGACGCATTACAACCCGAACATACCGGCCAACACGGCCCGGATTCACTTCTACCGGCCCGATGGGAACTACGCCAGCTGGACGGTGTATGCCTTCAACGACACAACCGCCGACGAGGGCAACTACCCTGGCGGGCCCATCCACGTGACGGGGACGGACAGCTACGGCGTGTACTTCGACGTGCCGCTCAAGCCCAATCCGGTGGACCTTGGCTTTATTGTGCACAACATCGCGACCGGCACAAAGAACACACCGGCGGACCTCCACCTCGCGGTGAACACCTACAACGAGGCGTGGATCATCTCGGGTGATCCGATGGTGTACCTCACGCTGCCTACCGCGGCCCAGTTGCTCAACGCTAACTTCCTGAAGCTCCAGGCGTTCTGGATCGACCGGAATACGGTTCTGATCCAGAGCGCGTATGCCGGAAGTGGCGATATGTACAGGCTCTACGGCGACATCAAGGGCTTGCTCAAGGTCACCGCCAACGGCGTGACGGGCGGTATCTCGTACCCCCTGTCGACGGGCGGTACGCTGACGGCCCAGGAAGCGGCGCGCTTCCCGCAGCTGAAGACAGGCTACACCGTGCTGCATCTACCGGCCAACCTGAGCGCGTCAACGTACCACGCGCTGCTGCAGGGGCAGCTGGCCGTCTCGGTGCAGAAGAGTGACGGAACGCTTGCCTATGCAACCGGCGTGCAGGATGCCGGCGTGCTCGACGACCTTTACGCCTATGCCGGCAACCTCGGCGTGATTATCCGGGGCAACGGGCTGGACAGCGCGGCAGACTGGGAGGACTTCGCGGACGACGCGTCCGGCTCCTTGAAGATCAAAGTGTGGGCGCCGACCGCCCAAACGATGAACCTGCAGCTTTTTGCCAACAGCACAGACACCGCGTCTGCCAGCGTGGTCGCGATGCACGAACACGGCGGTGTGTGGGTCGTGGTGCTGGACCCCAAGTGGATTGGACACTATTACCTGTTCGCCGAGCAGGTATACGCGCCCTCCACCCGCAGTGTGGTGCAGAACATCGTTTCGGACCCGTACTCGATCGACCTTGCGCTGAATGGGACCAAGAGCCGCATCACCGACATGGCAGCCGCCGTCAACACGCCCACGGGCTGGGCGACCGACGTTGCACCCAGGTTGGCGCGGGTCAACGACCTGAGCATCTATGAGCTGCATGTAAGGGACTTCTCCGTCGGCGACAGCACGGTGCCTGCCGCGCACCAAGGCACCTACCTGGCCTTTACGGACGCCGCGTCCAATGGCATGAAGCACCTGAGCACGCTGGCCACCGCGGGATTGAAGGCCGTTCACCTTCTGCCGACCTTTCACTTCAACTCGGTGAACGAAGACAAGAGCACATGGAAGACCACCGGGGACCTGAGCGGATATCCGCCGGACGGCACGCAGCAACAGGCAGCGGTGGCGGCCATTCAGGGCGCCGACGCGTACAACTGGGGCTACGATCCGGATCATTACCTGGCGCCGGAAGGGGCCTACGCGGTCAACCCCGATGAGCGCGTCAAGGAATACCGGCAGATGGTGATGGGCCTGCACGGTGCCGGTCTGCGCGTCATCCAGGACGTGGTCTTCAACCACACCAGTGGGTTCGGCGAAGCGTCCAACTCGATCCTTGACGAGGTGGTGCCGGACTACTACAACCGCCTGGATGCCGACGGCGCGCTGCTGACCGCCAGCTGCTGCGCCGACACAGCGACGGAACACGTCATGATGGGCAAGCTGCAGCAGGATGCGATCCTGTGGAACGCGAAGAAGTACAAGATCGACGGTTTCCGCTTCGACATCATGAGCTTCACGTTCGTCAGCAACCTGCAAGCGATCAAGCAGGCGCTCGCCAAGCTGACCCTTCCGAAGGACGGCGTCGATGGAAGCAAGATTTACATCTACGGCGAAGGCTTCAACTTCGGCGAGACGGCAAACAGTGCCCTGGGCGTCAATGCCTCCCAGCTGAACCTGTATGGCAACGGGATTGGAACGTTCAACGACCGGATCCGTGATGGTGTCCGTGGTGGCGGCCCGTTTGATGACGAGCGCGTGCAGGGCTTTGCGACCGGCCTCTTTACCGATCCCAGCACCTATACTGCACAGCACACGTCCAGCGCGGATCAGAAGTCCACGCTGCTGCACCGCTCCGACTGGATCCGCGTTGGGCTTACCGGCAACCTGCGGGACTACACCTTCACCGACGCAATGGGGGTGACGCTCACCGGAGGGCAGCTCGACTACCAGGGGCAGCCCACCGGGTACACAGCAACCCCCGTCGAGGCGGTGAACTATGTTTCGGTGCACGACAACCAGGACATCTTCGACGTGGTGCAGATCAAATCCGCGGAGGCCGACACGGAGGCGACGCGGGTACGGCGCGACGTGCTGGCGATGAGCCTGGTGGAGCTCGGGCAAGGCGTGCCGTTCTTCCAGGGCGGGGATGACCTGCTGCGCTCCAAGGACATGGACCAGAACAGCTACGACTCCGGCGACTGGTTCAACAAGATCGATTGGACCGGGCAGGGCAACAACTGGGGTATCGGCCTGCCGATCGCCAGCCAAAACCAGAACCAGTGGAGCTTCGAGCAGCCCTTGCTGGCCAACGCTGCGCTGAAGCCCACGCCGGCTATGATCCAGGGTACAACCGCGGTCTTCCAGGAGTTCCTGCGCATTCGGGAGAGCTCCGGCCTGTTCCGCATGGCGACCTTCGACGAAGTGCAGCGCAACCTGCACTTCCTGAACACAGGCACGGCCCAAGTCCCGGG
>CAXUIF010000085.1:0-1390 GCA_964250995.1 uncultured Acidobacteriaceae bacterium | reverse complement strand
CCTCCCGTGTGAAGTGGGTCTGGTGCTTTTCCCCGTGGCGTTCCTGGGCTAGCTCCAGGAGGCGATCGATCAGCTGAGCGTAGGAGACGCCGCTGGCAGCCCACAGTTTGGGGTACATGCTGATTGAGGTGAAGCCGGGCATGGTGTTGATTTCGTTCAGGACAATGGTCGCGGGCGTGCCTTCCGGGGAGCCAGGAGGGGCGGGAGACATGAGAAAGTCGACCCGGGCAAGGCCGGCGCAGTCGCAGGCGCGAAAGGCCGCAAGGGCCATGCCGCGGATACGCTCCTGCTCGTCCGCGGTGAGGTTTGGGGCGGGAATCAGGGACACGCTTTCGTCCAGACCGGCCAGCTCGTACTTGGCCTCGTAGTCGTAGAACTCTTTGCTCGGAACAATCTCTCCAATCACCGACGCCTCGGGGCTGTCGTTACCCAGGACCGCAACCTCCAGCTCGCGCGGCTTCACCCCAGGGCCGCCCACCCCTTGCTCAATGATGAGCTTTCGGTCGAAACCGGCGGCAAGGTCCAGCGCCGGGGCAAGTTCGCTCCGGTCATGCACCTTGGAGATGCCCACCGACGAGCCAAGGTTTGCGGGCTTGACGAAGAGTGGGTACTGCAGCCTGCCTTCGATGGTCGCGATCGCGGTCGCGGCATCCCGCCGCCATTCCGAGCGCAGCAGCGTCAGGTACGGCGTCTGCAGCAGACCGGCAGCGGCGAAGAGGCGCTTCATGACGTCCTTATCCATGCCGGCGGCGGATCCGAGGACCCCTGAGCCGACATAGGCTATATCGGCAAGTTCCAGCAAACCTTGAACGGTGCCGTCTTCCCCGAAAGTGCCATGAAGCACGGGGAAGATGATGTCGATAGGGGCACCAGAGGCGGGATCGGCGGCCGTGGACGCCAGGGTAAGGCTTGGGCTGTCAGGGAGGTACTCGGAGCGGGACTCGATCTGAGCTTGGGTGTGGCCCTCGAGGAGGAGGGCCGAATCCTCTACCGGCAGCCACCGGCCAGTCTTGGTAATGCCGAGTTCGACCACGGCGTAGCGCGAGCGGTCGATGGCCTTCACGATCGAACGCGCAGAGCGAAGCGAGATCTCGTGTTCGCCGCTTTTGCCACCAAAGAGAACACCTACCCGAAGCTTCCGGGGGGGAGCAGAGGGCGTGCTGGACAGAGAGAGGGAGGAAGACATGCCGAGACCAGTTTCCGGCATGCGGCGACGCCTGAGGGATGGATGAACCTTGAGGGGTACGTTCTGTGCTGTCCCTTTGGCGGGGAAACGTTCGTTTGAGGGCGCGCGCAGGGGCGGCCTGGGACGCAGCTACTCTTCTGCTGCTCGCTCTAGCGCGTGGATCAAGGCCTGGCTGCCGAAGGACCCGGTATGCTGGGCGCCGTT
>CAXUIF010000084.1:0-12993 GCA_964250995.1 uncultured Acidobacteriaceae bacterium | reverse complement strand
GGTCCGGAAGGAAGCAACGGCAACGGGCCAACGCGGGCGCAGTAGGGAAACCCGGTACATCTCCCCTTGTCCCTGACGTCCTTGAGAGCGCATCGGCTGTCTCCGGGCCAGAGTTCGCCCTTGCTGGACGGGGCGGTAAGATGCACGGTATCGCTCTTCCAGGAGGTTTGATCGTTTGAGTCTCACCCTGCAGCCCCGCACCTCTGTTCGCGCAAAGATCTCGGCGGTCGGCACGTATGTTCCACCCGGGCTGCTCACCAACGCGGATCTTGAACGCATGGTGGATACAAACGACCGCTGGATTATGGAGCGGACCGGCATCCGCCAGCGCCATATCGTGGACAAGGGTGTGGCGACCAGTGATCTAGCTGCAGAGGCCGCTCGCATCTGTCTTGCAAAGGCAGGAGTGGATCCTGCCCAGGTAGAGGCCATCGTAGTCGCCACGGTGACGCCGGACATGGCGTTTCCGGCGACGGCTTGCCTGGTGCAGGACAAAATCGGCGCCTCGAAGGCCTGGGGCTTCGATCTGTCCGCCGCCTGCTCGGGTTTTGTGTATGCGTTGCAGGTCGGGGCCAAACTGATTGAATCCGGCGCGCACCGCAAGGTCCTGGTGATCGGGGCGGACGTGATGAGCGCCATCATCGACTACACGGACCGCTCGACCTGCATTCTCTTCGGCGACGGGGCCGGCGCGGTGCTGCTGGAGCCCTGTGCAGCAGGCGAGGTGGGTTTGATCGACTTTCTGCACGAGGTGGACGGCTCAGGCGCGGGAGCGCTCAACATGCCTGCCGGGGGAAGCGCGCTACCCACCAGCCACGAAACAGTGGACCGCCGGCAGCACTACGTACACCAGGACGGGCAGACGGTATACCGGTTCGCCGTGCGCAAGATGGCCGAGATCTCAGAGACGCTGCTGGCCCGCAATGGCGTCACCGGGGGCGATCTCGGGTGTTTGATCCCGCATCAGGCCAATCTGCGCATCATTCTGTCGACTGCGGAGCGCCTTGGGCTGCCCCAAGATCGCGTGGTGATCAACATCGACCGGTTTGGGAACACCACTGCCGGCACCATTCCACTGGCCATGAACACCGCTTTGGACGAAGGGCGACTCAAGCGCGGCGACCTGATCCTGCTCGCGAGCGTAGGCGCAGGCTACACGGTAGGGGCCACACTCTTGCGTTGGGAGTTCTAGTCTTTAAAGGGCAGGATGCGGGAGGCCAGGACGGCGCCCTGTCGCCTGCAGCCTACATGCCCAGAGGGCCGGGTGTAGCCAGCAGGGACAGAGCCTACCGGCTATCCCCCAAAAGGGGCGTTGACCCTGTGATTTTCTTTCTCTGACAATTGGATGGTAGGAACAATGGCCTCCTGCGCGTGAGTAGGTTGAGCTAAAAAGGGCCTGTCATGGCAGATTTGGTGCACTGCATCTATACGAGCGTTCAAACGCGCGTGCTAACCCCACAGGAGATCAGCGAGCTAGTCGAATACTCTCGTCGCAGCAACGCCGAACGCCAACTTACCGGCATTCTGTTGCACGTTGGATCCACGTTCTTTCAAGTGCTCGAAGGGCCCAGGGAGGAGATCGATCTGCTCTACGCGAAGATCCTGAAGGACCCTCGGCACAAGCAGATCGCGCAGATTATCTATGAGCCCATTCCACACCGGTTCTTCGGTGAGATCACGATGAGCCTCGCCTGGTTGAGTCCGGTCGAACTCTCCGCAGCCCTGGAGGAAGACGACTCGGAGCGCCTGGAGAAGCTGCTGGCCGGGCTGGACGAAGGGCGTGCAAAGCGACTGCTGCGAGCCTTCAGCCAGGGCCGCTGGCGCGCCCGATTGCAGCCGCAGGTGAATCCCAGGGAGGCGATGGCATGATTCGCAGGTTCAGCCAGGCCGCCGGACCGCCCAAGGGGCCGGCGGCGGTCCCCTATCGTCCCCTTCCCGCCTGCACCTTTGCCTTTCAGCCCATCGTCAACACCCGGCGCCGGGCGGTGATGGCCTATGAAGCCCTGGTGCGCGGCCCGCGCGGCGAAAGCGCCTCGACCATTATCGACGACATCGCCCCGGACGATTTGCCGCGTTTCGACGAACACTGCCGCTCTTCCGCGATGCGCCTCGCCGCCCGCCTCGGCATCGATTGCGACTTGAATCTGAACCTCGTGCCGCAAGGGTTTCAAGCCGACCGTGACTGCCTTGCATCCACGCTGGACGCCGCGATCGAGTTCAACTTTTTCCCCGAGCGTTTGGTCGTTGAGGTCACTGAAGGCGAGGTGCTCGGCAATCAGCAACGATTTACCGACCTGATGGATGTGTACCGCGGGCTAGGGATGCGGCTGGCGATCGACGACTTCGGATCAGGCTACTCCGGATTGAATCTGCTGGCAGACTTTCAGCCGGATCAGCTCAAGCTGGACAAGAACCTTGCGCGCGACATTGCCCGGCGCGGTCCTCGGCAGGCGATCGTCCGCGGCATTCTGCAGGTCTGCCGGGATCTGGGCATTGAGTTGATCGCCGAGGGCATTGAGACAGCGGACGAGTTTCACTGGTTCTGTGATGAGGGCGTGCACCTGTTCCAGGGGTACCTCTTTGGGCGGCCCGGGTTTGAACTGCTGCCTGTGGTGCACGTCCCTGAGTACATCTGAGCGCGCGGGAGACAGCGCCTTCGACAGGCCCTGAGAACGGCTTACAGCGCGGACCCTGCTGCTAAACTGGCTGATGTGAACTCGCCTGTCGCCTTGGAACCCCGTAGCTCCATGCCTCTCGAAGACCGGGGAGAGCAAGTTCCCGGGAGGCGTCCGCGGGTCGGGTTCGTCTCGCTGGGCTGCCCCAAGAACCTTGTCGACAGCGAAGTCATGATGGGCTTACTGCAGCGTGCCGGCGCGGAGCTGACCGCACGGGCCGAAGATGCTGAGATCCTTGTGGTGAACACTTGCTCCTTCATCGACTCGGCGAAGCAGGAGTCCGTTGACGCTATTTTGGAGATGACGCAGCACAAGACCGTACATGGCGGACGCGTGCAGAAGCTGGTCGTGGCCGGCTGCCTTGTGGAACGGTACCGCGACGAGATTCAAAAGAACATCCCGGACGTGGATGCTGTGGTCGGCACGGGCGAACTGGAAGCCATCCTGGAAGCCGCCGGCCTGCAACGGCCAGCGCCCGCCGCCTCCTTGTCGCCTTTCACGGTGCTCACGGCCACGCAGCTCGCGGCCGTGGAACGCGCCGAGCAGATCGGTCGCGCGCCGTCTGCAGTGCAGCAGCACTCGCGTCCGGAGGCCGACGGCGCCCAGCTGGCAGGGGCTGTCGCGCCCACCTCGCGGGCCGAGGGTGAGGCGCGTGAGGCCGCCGGGCGCTTCTCGCGCGAGCTCTGGGATGGCGCTCAGGCTGAGCTGCCCAGCTACTTGTACACGGAAGCCACACCGCGGGTGCTCACGACGGCGCGCGCCTCGGCCTACATCAAGATCGCCGAGGGTTGCGACCACCCTTGCACCTTCTGCATTATTCCGCAGCTTCGCGGGAAGTTCCGGTCGCGGCCGGTGGGGTCGATCGTGGCCGAAGCGCGCCAGCTGATCGCGCAAGGCGTTCGCGAGATCACCTTGATTGGTCAGGACACGACCTGCTACGGCGAAGACCTCGCCCCCGAACCGCACAATGGTGGGCAGCCCGGCAAGCGGCCTGAGTTGGCCGACCTGCTCGATGCGCTCGCTCCCTTGCCGGGGCTGAAGTGGCTGCGTTTTCTGTATGCTTACCCCAACAAAATTACAACGCGACTCCTGGAGGCCATAGCCCGCCACGAGAACGTGGCGAAGTACCTGGACGTGCCACTGCAGCACGCCAGCGCCCCCGTTCTGCGGCGCATGAAGCGCGGCGGCTCGGCAGACCGGTTTCTGCAGATTCTGGAGAAGGCGCGCAAGATCCTCCCTGGGCTAGTCCTGCGTACCAGCTTCATTGTGGGATTCCCGGGCGAGACGGAGGCGGATTTCGAGGAGCTCTGCGATTTCGTGCAGGCCGCCCAATTCGACTGGCTCGGGGTGTTTTCCTATTCCGATGAGGAAGGAGCCAAGGCCTTCGATCTGGAGGAAAAGGTCCCCAAGCGCACCATCGAGGCTCGCCGGCGCCGGCTGATGCGGCTGCAGAATAAGATCAGCCGCAAGGCCAAGGCGCAGTGGGTGGGCCGGAGGGTCGATCTGCTCGTTGAAGGGCCGAGCGAAGAGACCGAACTGCTGTGGCAAGGCCGCACGCTGGAGCAGGCGCCCGAGATCGACGGGGTGGTGCTGATCAACGACTTCGGCCCGCATGAGGCGCTGGTGCCCGGCACTTTTTATCGCGCGGAGATCACTGAATCGCATGACTATGACGTGGTCGCGCGCATTTTGGAGTAGCGCTCGCATTAACACCCGAAGATCTACGGGCGAGATGAACAAGGTCTTGCGAAGGGTCTGGAGCATGTGGAGTAGGTATGGCCAGTAAGACAGTACGGTGCCCGATATGCCGGGCATCCGTCGCGGTAGACGCCGAAGAGGCGCCGTTTTGTTCGGTCCGGTGCCGCACCATCGATCTTGGAAAATGGGCCTCGGGCGACTACAAGATCAGCTCGCCGATCCTGGATCCGGATCTGCTGGAAGAGCTGGAGCACGCGCAGCAGCAGCGCAATCCCTTCGGTGGGGAACAAGGGAAAGAGTGGAAGAATTAGGGCCGGCGCTTCCCTCTTCGCCCCGGGACGACGGTCCTGCACGGGACACAGAAGGCGTGTTGGCCTCGATGCCGGAGCCGCTACGGAACGGCAATCGGGGCAGGACGCGATGGGCGTGGTGGCTGGCGACGTGTTTCGGCGCGGGTTACCTGCGACCGGGCCCGGGAACCTATGGGTCGGTAGCGGCGATTGTGTTGTGGCTCCTTGCGGGGCAGGCACTGCACCACCAGACAGAGCGCCTGACGTATGTCACGGCAGCGGCGATTGTGCTGGTCAGCGCCGCGGGGATCGCCGCGGCCACCCGGGTAGCGCGCGAGGCCGGGCGCGAAGACCCGGGCTTTGTGGTGGTGGATGAGGTAGTGGGGCAATGGGTGGCGCTGCTATTTTTGCCCCCGCTTTGGACCAACGCCCTGCTCGCGCTGGTGTTGTTTCGGTTTTTCGACATCCTGAAGCCCTGGCCGATTCGTCGCTTTGAAGCTTTGCCGGAGGGTGCGGGCATTGTGGCGGACGACCTGGTTGCTGGCGCGTTTGCGCTCGCGGCCGGTCAGCTGGCTTTGCACTTCTTGCGGTCGTTGCGGTAAGTCCTGCGCCGCGCCAGATTGCCACGCGCGCCAGGGCGCACTAGTCTGGAGAGCCATGAGTCTGTTGCACCCAAACCGGCCCGAGTCGCCGCATCTTGATCGTCTGCGCCCCTCTGCAGCGCTGCCCGGAGGCGCCTTCGAGGTGATCGGATCTCACCTCACTTCCTCTGCAGCCGCGCCGGAGATGCCGCGGGTGTTCTTTGGGACGACCGAGGGTGCTGTCGATCTGCTGCGTTCGAACCGGATGCAGGTACGTGTACCGGAGGGCGTTCTGCCCGGTGATCTTTCGCTGCGCTACCCGGGGGCGGAGAGCAACCTCCTTCACGCGAACATCGCGGTGCCGATGGCCGAAGATCTGCACATGATCTCGAATCCGGCAGCGGATGCGGACGGCAACCTGTTTGCGATGGTGTCCGGGCCGCGCGGCACGCGCGTACCTGTAGCAATTTATCGAATTGCGCGAGACCTGCAGGTGCGGCCGTTTGTGCGCGATCTGCTGAATGTTTCTGCGCTGGCCTTCGGTCCGGATGGCTACCTGTATGCGTCCTCGCGCGCGGAAGGCACGGTATACCGCATCTCGCCGGAGGGGGCGGTTTCAACCTTTGCCGAAGGGATGGGGATCGCCACCGGCCTGGCGTTCGACAAGAGTGGCAATCTGTATGTGGGCGACCGCTCCGGTACGATCTTCCGCCTGGGGCCGCATGGCAAGCACAACGCGGCAGAGATCTTTGTCTTTGCCACCCTGGAGCCGTCCGTGGCGGCCTACCATCTCGCGTTTCGTAACGATGGCGAACTGCTGGTCACGGCACCGACCACAAGTTCGCACCAGCCGCTTTATGCCATCGATCCGGATGGGTCGCCGCGAGTGTTTTACCGCGGGCTAGGCCGCCCGCAAGGCATGGCGCTGGACGTGGACGGCCATGTGTATGTGGCCGCTTCGCTGGGTGGGCGGCGTGGGATCGTACGGGTCGCCGCGGATGGGCGCGAGGCGGAGTTGGTGGTCAGCGGCAACGACCTGGTCGGCCTGTGCTTCCTGGAAGATGGCGCCGCAGCGCTGGCAACAGCCAGTACCTTGTTCCAGGTGACGTTGGGGATCGCCGGGCGGGCGTTGGTCTAGCGAGACGGGTTTCCTGAAAAGGCATCGGGTCGCTCGTTGCGACACAACTGCGTCAAAGTGCGTCGAATGCGCATGATCGCTGAAATCGTCGCTGTCGGCTCGGAGATGCTGACGCCCTTTCGCCAGGATACGAACTCGTTGTACATCACAGAGGGGCTCAACGACCTGGGCGTCTCTGTGGCTTTCAAAACCATCATCGGGGACAACCGGCAGCACCTGACGGAGGCGACGCGCATCGCGTTGCGCCGGGCCGATGTGGTGGTCTTCTCGGGCGGGCTGGGGCCGACCGAGGACGATCTGACACGGCCGTGCGTCGCCGAGGCGCTCGGGATTGGCGTGCACAAGGATAACGAGACGATGGCTGCGCTGTATAAGCGCTTTGCCGAGCGCCGCCTCGCCATGCCGCCCAACAACGAGAAGCAGGCGGAGGTGCTGGATGGAGCGCAGTTGCTACCCAACAAGCAGGGCAGCGCGCCGGGACAGTGGCTGGATACGACCTTTGAAGGCCATCGCAAGGTGGTGATCCTGCTTCCAGGGCCACCCAAAGAGCTGAAGCCGCTCTTCGACGAGGAATGCAAGCCGCGGTTGCAGGCCTCGTTGCCACGGCGGGCGCTGGCCAAACGGCTGCTGCGTATGGCGCTGATCCCGGAGTCGCAGGTGGATGCGCGCACGGCGCCGATCTACAAGAGTTACCCGGATGTGGAGACGACAATCCTGGCCGGCGGTGGCGAGATTCAGTTGCACTTCTTCTGCGTGAAGCCCACCTTGGAAGACGCCGAATCGCGCGTCAATGCGGTGGCCGAGGCGATCGAAAGAGTCATGGGGGACGATGTGTTCTCCTCGCAGGGCGAGACGCTGGAAGAGGTCGTTCTGCTGATGCTCGGCCTGCAGGAGGCAAACCTTTCGGTTGCGGAAAGCTGTACGGGCGGTCTGTTGGCTGAGCGGCTCACCAACGTACCGAACGCGTCGCGCGCATTTGTAGGCGGTTCGGTCGTGTACACCAATGAGATGAAGACGGCCTGCGCCGGCGTGCCCGCTGCCTTGATCGAAGCGCATGGGGCCGTGAGCGAGCCCGTCGCCCGGCAGCTTGCGGCGGGCACCCGCGAGCGCTTCGGAACGACCTTCGGGCTCAGCATCACAGGTGTCGCGGGACCGCCGATGACGGCGGGCCCGGACAGGGATAAGCCTGTGGGCCTGGTGTACATCGGACTGGCCGATGCCGAAGAAACGCAGGTCAAACAGTTCAACCTGATGGGCGATCGCGATCGCGTCCGCTTGTGGGCTACGCAGCATGCGCTGGAGATGGTGCGCCGGCGCCTGTTGTGAATCGCCGCGTTGGTACACTCAAACCCGACACGCTATGACGCTTTGGATATGCACGCTTGCGATTGCCTACGGCCTGGGCTCGATCCCTTCCGGGTATCTGCTGGTGCGCTTCTTTCGCAGAGAAGACATTCGTGCTGTCGGGAGCGGCAACATCGGGGCCACCAACGTGGCCCGATCGGGTGCCAAGGGCCTGGGCATCTTGACTCTCTTGCTGGATCTTGCCAAAGGGTCTGCGGCGGTGTTGATGGCGCGGCACTTCGCACCAGGTCTGCCGGGGATGCCTTCCGATCTGATGGTGGGTGCCGCCGTGGCGGCGGTGGCCGGGCACGTGTTTCCGGTGTGGCTCGGTTTTCGGGGCGGCAAGGGAGTCGCAACGGCGCTGGGCGTGTTTCTCGCGATGGCGCCGAAGCTAGCCCTGGGGGCTGTGGGCGTCTTCCTCGCGGTGGTCGCAATGACGCGCATCGTCAGCCTGGCATCCATCCTGGCAGCCGCCGTGCTGCCCGTGTTCGCGGTGTGGCTTTCGCCGAACCGGTCGCCCGTTTACATTGCGGGCGTGATCTTTGTGGCACTGTTGGTCGTTGCCAAGCACCAGGCCAACATGCAGCGATTGTTGGCGGGCACGGAAAGCCGGTTCGGGTCGCAAACGAGGACAGCGACGGAGCCGGCGCGACCGAAAAAGGCTCGTGTATGAGCCGGATCGCGATCCTGGGGGCGGGAGCCTGGGGAACTGCGCTGGCGTTATCGTTGGCGCGCCGGGGCGGCCACCACCTGACGCTCTGGGCACACTCGGCCGCGCACGTGGAAGAGCTTACCGACAGCGGGGAAAATCTGCGCTACCTCCCCGGCTTTGTGGTCCCTTTGGATATTCGCATCGTGGGGCAGCTCCCCAGGGCGATTGAAGGAGCCCAGGTGATCCTCTGCGTGACGCCGGCGCAGGCGATGCGTTCCGTGATGGAGCAGATTGGCCCCACGCTGCGCCCAGAGCAGGTGCTGCTTTCCGCCTCAAAAGGCATTGAGGAGAAGACCTTCCTGCGCATGGCGCAGATTGCGGCGGAGCACGCCCCCGAGAACGCCTTCGGCACCCTGGGCGGCCCGTCTTTCGCGCAGGAGGTCGCTGCGGGTATGCCCACCGCCATCACGATCGCCACCGAGGATCCTGCGCTTGGAGAGCGGCTGCAGACCGATTTCACGTCGTCCAGCTTGCGGGTGTACCGGAACCAGGATGTGATTGGAACGGAGCTCGGCGGTGCGCTGAAGAATGTCATTGCGCTGGCAGCCGGGGTGGTGACCGGGTTGGAGTTGGGGTCGAACTCGGCCGCGGCGCTGATCACCCGCGGCATGGCGGAGATCACCCGGCTGGCTATGGCCTGTGGTGGCCGGCGCGAGACGCTTTCGGGGCTGGCGGGCATGGGTGACCTGGTGCTGACCTGCACGGGCGGCCTCAGCCGCAATCGAATGGTCGGCGTCGAGCTGGGCAAGGGACGACATCTGCCGGAGATCCTAGCCGGCTTGCATGGCAAGGTGGCCGAAGGCGTGCGCTCCACCACGGCGGCGCTGGGGCTGGCCGCGCGCTACGGGGTCGAGATGCCCATCACCGAGCAGATGGCCAAGGTTCTGCACCAGAACAAGCCGCCACGCGAAGCCATACGCGAGCTGATGGCGCGGCCGGGACGGACGGAGTAGCGTCTAGCTAGACCTGCAGGAACGCCTGGCCCAGCAAAGAGCCCTACCGCAAGCTGTCTAAACAGACGCCCGCTGCGCCAGTCGGTCGAGTTCGGCGAAGATCTCTTCGACTGCAACCGTAACGGGCGAGTCGGGGACAGTCAGGATTTTGTTTTCCGTCTCGAGTTTCCCTTCCGCATCCGCCATGTAGGCCAGCCGGCGCCATGGGTCGATGACCCAGACCGCCGGGACGCCCATGCGCTTGTAGTCGGCGACCCTCTCCTGCATGCGGCTCATGCGGTCTTCGCTCGAGAAGATCTCGATGCAGAGAACGGGGGTGGAATGAATGATGAGCGTATCCGGGGCGTCGAGGGGAAGGACGGTCACATCCGGAATGCGAAAGCGGGTTGACGCGACCTGAAGGCGCGTTTCGGGAATAGCCTCCAGTCCCCACTCGATCTCATGCCGCGCGAAGAGCTTGATGAAGTAGCCTTGCAGCCTTCCATGTGGAATTTCGCCCACGTTGCGCTCCAAAAGCTCTCCGTCGATATAGTCCCGGTCCGGCCGGTAGGAGCTTCGAAGATACGTTTCCACGGGGACCAGAGTTGTGGTTGCCATCACACGCTCCTGCGGGCCAGCATACGCCTGCACACACAGGCCTCCAAGCGAGTTTGCTACGCAGCCAACGGCGTTGCGGCTGTATCCATCTACAACCAGATGCGACGTGCCTCCCTCCTCTGCCTCCTTCCGTTTCTTTCCTGTGTTCTGCACGCTCAGCAGGCGGCCACGGACCGGCCCACGGGCCAGTTGGAAACCGTAGCGACCTTCCCTGGCCCGATGCCCGAAGGCGTGACGGTCTCGCACACCGGACGCATCTTCGTGAACTTCGCGCGCTGGGGAGACGATATTCCGTTCACGGTGGGCGAGATCGTGCACGGCAAGGCAGTGGCGTACCCAAACGAGACGATCAATAACTGGCCCGGGCGGAAGCTGCCCAACCCGAATGCGTTTCTGGATGAAACGCTGAATCAGACCCATCTGGTCAGCGTGCAATCCGTGGTGGTGGACCCCGAGGACCGTCTGTGGGCCTTGGATACGGGTGCCCCGCTGCTGAAAAACACCGTGCCCGGCGGGCCCAAGCTGGTGGCTATCGACCTGAAGACCAACCAGGTCGTGAAGACGATCCTGCTGCCCCCTGAGACCGCCGGAACCAACAGCTACATGAACGACATCCGCTTCGATCTGCGCGCTGGCGACCCGGGGCCGCAGGACTGCACGACCATGGTCGGCAGCAGGCCCGCCCCCAATCCCGAGGCACCCCCAAAGGATCCTGCCCATCCGCTGGCGGCGCGCAGTTGCGGGGCCGGTGGGGCTGGCGCCGCCGACGGCATTCACGGAACGGCGTACATCACCGATTCCTCGAGCGAAGGCCCGAACGCCATCGTGGTGGTGGACCTGGGCACGGGCAAGAGCTGGCGGCGGCTCAACCAGCACTCCAGCGTGCTCTCCGAAGATCAGTTCCTGATGTTCGCCGAGGGCCGTCCGGTGTACCAGACGCTGCCCGGGCATCCGGCGAAGGCCGTGAACTTCGCCGCCGACGGCATCGCCATCTCGGCGGACGGTCAGGACCTTTACTACTGCCCGATCAACGGAACCAAGCTGTACGCGGTATCCACGGCGATGTTGCGGGATCGCTCGAAGTCCGACGCGCAGGTTGCAGGGACCGTGCGCATCGTGACTGGCAAGATGCCGTCGGACGGGATGGAGTCGGACGCCGCAGGCAATGTGTATATGACGGACCCGGTCACGGACTCCATCCATCGCTGGAATCCGGGTACGGGCCTGACCGAGACGCTGGCGCACGACCCGCGCATTTTGTGGCCCGATACGATGAGCCTTGCTGGCGATGGGTACCTTTACTTCACGGCCAACCAGCTTCATCGTCAGCCGACGATGCACAACGGGCAGGATGAGCGCCAACGGCCGTACCAGCTGTTTCGGATCAAGGTGGACGCGCAGCCAGTGCAGCTGAAGTAGGTCTCAGGCACCGTGTGCCGTCTGCTTCGTACTCCCTGTGATCCGAACCAAAATGCAGAATTACGGCTCTTTCGCAGGGGGCTCCTTCTAGCGCAGGTCATCCAGCATGGCTTGCATCTCGCTTGCGGCATGCGTATTGCCGGTCCGCTCACAAGCGGCAAGGCCGTCGGCAAGACGAGCCTTGGCCTCGTCGCTCTTGCCTAGCTTTAGGAGCGTTTGCGCGGACATCTGGTAGGCAGGGACGTAATCCGCGTTGTTGGCCGTGGTGGCCGCGAACTCTTGCAGCGCCTCTTCATGGTGGCCCTCGGCAGCATAGGCCATCGCGAGGCCGTACCGGGCGAAGCTGTCAGCGGGATTCCGTGTGAGGATCTCCCGCAGTGCGGCAATCTTGTCCATAGTCGTCAGTCTAGCCGCACCCGGAACGACGCCGAACCTGAAAGATTTAGAATGGGGTGATGAGTGAAGCTGTTGTGAGCCGGACGGTGAGCGAGTCGCAGGCCGAACGCACGGAGGTCATCTTTCCCAACGACGCCAATGCGCTGGGCAGCCTTTTCGGCGGCAGATTGATGCAGTTGATCGACGTGGTGGGCGCCATCTCCGCCTGCCGGCACTCCCGGGCGATCACGGTGACGGCCAGCATGGATCATCTGGATTTCGTGGCGCCGGTCCGGGTGGGTGAGTTCCTGATCTTGCGCTCCAGCGTCAATCGCGCCTTCAAGACGTCGATGGAAGTGGGCGTGAAGGCTATGGTGGAAGACGTGCTGGGCGGCACCGGCACGCGGCATGTTGCGTCTGCGTACCTGACCTATGTGGCGGTCGACAGGTCTGGGAAAAAGGTCGAAGTGCCGGCCGTGGTCGCCGAGACAGCGCACCAGAAGCGGCGCTTTGAGGATGCGGCCAACCGGCGCATCATGCGCACGCAAGAGGTGTTGCGGAAGAAGGAGCTGCGGGCGGCCATCGGAGACGTGTGGAACGTGTAGGGCGTACGGCCAGGCAGATTCCCTGCGAAACAATAACGAGACGGAGCGAAGGCGGAAACAGATGGGACACATGGGACAGGGCATGCCGGGACAGCCGGTACCGCAGGCGCTTCCGGGTATCCGGCACGTGGTGGCCGTAGGCTCCGGTAAGGGCGGCGTCGGGAAGACGACGGTCAGCGTGAACCTGGCGGTGGCGTTGGTGAAAATGGGGTATCGGGTGGGTCTGCTGGATGCCGACATCTACGGCCCCAACGTGCCCACCATGCTGGGCCGTACGCGCCAGCCGGACGTGCTCCAGGGCAACATGATCGAGCCGCTGACGGCACATGGGGTGCGCTTCATCTCCATGGGCCTGCTTTCGCCCGGGGATAAGCCCATGATGATGCGGGGGCCCATGCTCCACGGCATCATCAAGCAATTCCTGCAGCAAGTAGCCTGGGGCGAGTTGGACTTTCTTCTGGTCGACCTGCCGCCGGGCACGGGTGACGTGGTGATCTCGCTGGTACAGACGGTCCCGCTGTCGGGTGCCGTGGTGGTGTCGACAGGCTCCAGTGTGGCACTGCAGGACGCCCGCAAGGCGCTGGAGATGTTCCATCAGGTGAACGT
>CAXUIF010000083.1:0-13035 GCA_964250995.1 uncultured Acidobacteriaceae bacterium | reverse complement strand
AGCCACGAGCATGTGATCCTGGGCAACGTGGCGCTCTATGGGGCCACCGCGGGGCGGATGTTTGCGGCGGGACGCGCGGGTGAGCGCTTTGCCGTGCGGAACTCGGGGGCGATTGCCGTGGTCGAGGGGATCGGGGATCATGGCTGCGAGTACATGACCGGCGGCATGGTGGCGATTCTGGGGGAGATTGGCGTGAACTTTGGCGCGGGCATGACGGGCGGCACCGCCTGGGTACTGGATGCGGAGGGTGATGTGCTCGGCGGACAGCGATACCACGCGGAGTTCCTGGAGGCCAGGCCGTTTGGGACGTGCTCTGCGGAGGAACAAGGGGCGTTGCTGAGCTTACTGGAAGAGCATGTACGACGTACCCGCAGTGAGCTGGCGACGGGCGTGCTGGGGGACTGGGAACAGGTGGCAAAGCGGTTTGTGTTGTTTGACCCGAAGCCGCAGGCATGAAGGTTCGAGGCGTGTCGCCAGATGGTCGCGGGGTGGCCAAGAAACGCAGAGGTCTCACCACACGCGCCCGCACCAGGTGAGGTAACGCTTTTGCTGCAGGCGAGCTGAGGGATCAGAGGCGAGCCGAGACGAGGCGCGGCTGCGGAATGCCGGCATGTAGCATGATCGAGAGTTTGAAGACGAAGGTGAGCGTGTATGGCAAGGCCGTTGATTGTGACGGGCGCGGCAGGATTCATCGGACGCAATGTAGTGGCTGAGTTGAATCGGCGAGGCATGGAGGAGCTGATTCTGGTAGATGAGCTCGGCAAGGAGGACAAGTGGAAGAACCTTGTCGGCTTGCGCTATGAGGACATCCTCTCACCGGAAGAGTTTTTGGGGCTCCTTGAAGACGGGGCGTTCGCGGAAGCTACCTCCTGCATTCATCTCGGGGCTTGCAGTGCAACGACCGAGCGGGATGCGGACTTTCTGCTGCGGAACAACTTCCAGTACACGCGGGTGCTGTGTAACTGGGCGCAGAGCCATGGCGTGCGGTTTGTGTATGCATCCAGCGCGGCGACCTATGGGGATGGGGCTCAAGGCTATGACGATGCAGATGCCGTGACCCCGACGTTGAAGCCCCTGAATATGTATGGCTATTCCAAGCATATGTTCGATCTTTGGGCGTTGAAGCACGGGCTGTTTACTCAGGGCGAGGGCGGCAGCATTGTGGGGCTGAAGTACTTCAACGTGTACGGCCCGTATGAAGATCACAAGGGCGACATGCGCAGTGTGGTGTCGAAGAGCTACGAGCAGATCCGGGCGACAGGCAAGGTGCAGTTGTTCAAGAGCCACCGGCCGGAGTATCGGGACGGTGAGCAAATGCGGGACTTCCTCTACGTAAAAGACGCGGTGGAGGTGACGCTGCATTTTGCGCTCGGGGAAGCCGAAGCGCCCGGGGGATTGTTCAACTGCGGGACGGGCGAGGCGCGGACGTGGGTGGATCTTGTAACGCCCGTGTTTGAGGCGATGGGCAAGACGACCAACATCGAGTTCATCGAGATGCCCGAGGTGCTGCGCGGCAAGTATCAGTACTTTACGGAGGCGAAGATGGCGAAGCTGCGCGCGGCGGGGTACCGGAAGCCGTTTACGCCGTTGGAGGAGGGTGTGCGGGCGTATGTGCAGGAGTTCTACCTGCCGCGCGAGGGGTGACCCGGGGTTCTTGGTAGACGCAGATTCCCTTTGGGAATGACAACCAGAAAAGGCAAGGGCAAGGACGTCGGCGCACAGGTATGCTGGAGGCGCATGTCTGTGCTTACTGTGATTTATCCGGGTACCTTCGACCCGCTGACCAATGGGCATCTGGACCTGATCGCGCGTGGGGCGAAGCTTGCCGATCAACTGGTGATTGCGGTGTTGCGGAACTCGACAAAGCCCGAAGCGCTGTTCAGCGTGGAAGAGCGGCAGGAGATGTTGCGCGAAGCCACGGCCGGTTACGGGAACGTGTCGGTCACGGAGTTCGATGGACTGCTGGTGGACTTCGCGCGGTCCCGGGGAGCGCAGGCGGTTTTGCGAGGCATCCGGGCTGTGTCGGACTATGAGTATGAGCTGCAGATGGCGTTGATGAATCGCAAGCTGGCGCCCGATGTGGAGACCCTGTTTCTGATCCCGGCCGAGCAATACACGTTTGTGAGTTCACGGCTCATCAAAGGCGTGGCCAAACTGGGCGGGGATGTGAGTGCGCTGGTGCCGCCCAACGTGAATGCGCGTCTGGTGGCCAAGGCGGGGCGCAGCGAGATGGAGCAGTCTGAAAATCCAGTCGCGCTGGCCGAGTGAAATACCCCGGCCTAGCGAGCACGTTGGTTTAGCGCAGGGCTAATTTCTGGAGGCAGGTCATGGTGCGGACGTCAGTGATTGCGATGCTAGTGGCAGGGGCGTGTGTCCTCCAGGGGCAGGAAACGGCATCACGGCCGGCCCTTCCGTCGTTTGAGGTTGCGACGGTAAAGCTTGCCAATCCGGATCATCCAAACGCGGGGCGGTACTACCGGATGGAGAGTGCGGACCGTTTTGTTGTTGTGAACTACACGCTGAAGCTGCTGATTGCCGCTGCATACGACCTGAACCCGCGAACGATCTCTGGCGGGCCGGGCTGGGCGGACTCGGCGAAGTATGACGTTGTGGCCAAGCCGCCGGGAGAGGTGCGACCGGAACGAACAGAGCAGATGGCCATGCTGCGCGCGCTCTTAGAGGATCGGTTCGGGTTGCAGTTTCACCGGGAGCAGAAGGTGTTCTCGATTTACGAGTTGCGGGTAGCCAAGGGCGGGCCGAAGTTGAAGGCGAGCGCGACGCCGGGGAGCCCGCCGCAGGTGATCAGCACGGTGTATCCGGACCGCATCACGTTGCCGGCACGCAACGTGACCATGGGCGATGTTGTTGCCATGATGCAGCGAGCCCTGCTGGACCGGCCGGTGGTGGACAAGACGGGCCTGGTAGGTCGATATGACTTCGATTTGACGTGGGCTCCGGACGAGACGCAGTTTGGGGGCGAGGCGCCGAAGATGGCGGAAGACGTGGCGAGCCCGCCGCTGTTTACGGCGTTGCCGCAACAGCTTGGGTTGCGGCTGGAGGCGACGCGGGGGCCGGTGAACGCACTGGTGATCGACAAGGCGAAGCAGCCCGCGGCGGACTAGTGCGCAACTTCCAGGGGGCGTGGGAGAGGCCCGCTTCTTCAAGCCGGATCGAAATCTGCGACACTTAGGAGATGAGCACAGCCGTCGCAACGAGAGTGTTGTCGGACCGAATCAACCGGATCGAAGTCTCCGCCACCATGGCCATTACGGCCGAGGCGTTGAAGATGAAGGCTGCCGGCATCGACCTCGCGGATTTTGGGGCGGGCGAGCCGCACTTTTCCACGCCGCAGCACATCAAGGATGCTGCTATCCAGGCGATCGAGAACAACTTCACGCGCTACACGGCCGTGGCCGGGGTGCCGCAGATCCGGCAGGCGATTGCCGACCGGCACCGCACGGATTTCGGCTCTGACTACACGGCCGAGGAGTGCGTGTTCACGACCGGCGGCAAGCTGGCGATCTTCAACGCGGTGGAGGTGCTGATCAATCACGGCGATGAGGTGATTGTGCCCGTGCCGTACTGGGTGAGCTACAAGGACATCGTGCAGTATGCGGGCGGCGTGCCGGTGTTTGTGGAGACGAGGGAAGGGGAGAACTTTCGGCTCACCGCGGGCATGATCGAAGCGGCGATCACGGACCGGACCAAGGCCATTCTTTTGAACACACCGTCCAATCCGTCCGGGGCCGTGCTGGCGCGGGCGGATGTGGAGGCGATTGTGCGGTTGGCCCACGCACGCGGCATCTTTGTGCTGCTGGATGAGTGTTACGTGTACCTGACCTTCAAGGGTGAGCCGTTTTCAGCAGGCGCCTTGAAGGAGTGTAAGGAGCACATGATCATCCTGGGATCACTGTCGAAGACGTACGCGATGACGGGATGGCGGGCGGGGTTTGCGCTGGGGCCAAAGCCGATCATTGCAGCTATGAGCAAGCTGCAATCGCAGTCGACCTCGAACACGGCGAGCATGGTGCAGCAGGCCTCGATTGCCGCTGTGACGGGGCCGCAGGCATGTGTGCGGGAGATGCGGGCCGAGTACATCAAGCTGCGTGACCGCGTCCTGGAGGGCTTCGCAACGATTCCAGGACTCACGTGCACCGTGCCTGAGGGGGCGTTCTATGTTTACCCAAACGTCGCGGCCTTCTTGGGGCGCAAGGTCTACACAGCGTCCGATCTGGCCGCGAAGCTCCTGACCGAGGCGCACGTGGTCACGGTGCCCGGTGAGGCCTTTGGGACGGGCGAGCATATCCGGCTCTCGTATGCCGTGTCGGGCGACGTGATCGACAAAGGGGTGGAACGCTTGCGGGCGTATCTCGGAAAGCTTCGCTAACCGGAACTCCGGTGCGGTTCAGGACAAAGACAGTACGTTTTCGCCATCTCCCGGGTTACCACTGTGCCATGGTTTCCAACGTTGCCTGAGACTAGGATAGACACCATGGCAGCCGTTACAGTTCCTTCCCCACCGCCGTTCGCGGCCATCATCCTTGCGGGCGGCAGCGGCACGCGTTTCTGGCCACGCAGTCGTCGTGCGCGGGCCAAGCAGGTGCTGCAACTGGACGGTGAAGGGACGATGATTCAGGGCACCGTCTCGCGGCTCGGACCGAGGGTGAGCGCCGCCGGCGTCTGGGTCATTACGAACCAATTTCTCGCCTCGACGATCGCCGAACAACTTCCTGATCTCCTGTCCGACCGCTTGTTACTGGAGCCTGAAGCCCGGAACACAGCTCCGGCTTGTGCGCTGGTTGCTTTTTTGCTGGAGCAGACTGCGCCCGAAACCGTGCTGGGTGTTTTTCCGTCCGATCACACAATCGGCGACACGGCCCGCTTCCAGCTGGTGCTGGAGGCCGGGGCGCAACTGGCCGCGAGTGGCCCCAAGATGGTGGTGCTGGGCGTTCCGCCAACGCGGCCCGAGACCGGCTATGGCTATATCGAACTGGGCGCGGCCTCGAAGCCGGTCCAGGTGGGACAGGAATGCATTTCCGTGCGGAGGGTAAGGCGGTTCACCGAAAAGCCGGATAGCCAGCGCGCGCGTGCCTTTGTGCGCTCCGGCAACTACGCCTGGAATAGCGGGATCTTTCTGTGGAGCGCGGGGACGCTGGCCGGGGCGGTGCGGGAGCATAAGCCGGAGATGGCCTCCCTGCTCGAGAAGATCGCAGAGGCATGGGGGACGCCCCAGTTTGAAAGCCGCTTGGCTGAGTTGTATCCCCTGTGTGAATCGATCTCGATCGACTACGCCATCCTGGAGCCGCGGTCGGCCAAGGGCGAGGCGCAGTCGCAACTGTACTGTCTGCCCGCGGACTTCGCGTGGAACGATCTGGGCTCCTGGGCGGCGCTCTATGAGCATATGGCCGATGTGAACGATCCACAGAGCGTGAACGTGATTGAGGCGCCGCATGGGGTCGAAATCGGTTCCACCGGCTGCTACGTGTACGCCCCGAAAAAGGCCGTGGCGCTGGTAGGTGTGAAGGATCTAGTGGTGGTGGAGACCGAAGACGCGCTGTTGATCACAACGCGGGACGGCTCGCAAAATGTAGGGCGCGTGGTGGCCGAACTGCGAAAGGCCGGACGGGATGATCTGACGTGACGGGTTTGGAAGGGCAGGGAGGGGCCGTGGCTCCCGCCGGCATGGTGGTAAAGTTCGGAACGGACGGCTGGCGCGGCATCATCGCCGACGACTTCACGTACGACAATGTGCGTGTAGCCGCGCGGGCGATCGCCCGGTATGTGCTGACCCAGCAGCGGCCGGAGCGCGGGGTGTGCGTCGGGTTCGACACCCGGTTTGGATCCCGCAGCTTCGCCGGCGTGGTCGCGGAGGTCCTGGCCGGTGCGGGCATCCCGGTCTTTTTGGCTGGCAAGGTAACCCCCACGCCGGAGCTGTCGTTCGCGGTGCGGGAGCGCGGGGCTGTGGGGGGCGTGATGATCACGTCGAGCCATAACCCACCTGAATGGAATGGGGTGAAGTACAAGGCCAGCTATGGCGGCTCCGGCAAGCCCTCCATCATCGCGGAGATCGAGCGAGAGCTGGGCCAACCTTTGTCTGCAGCAAACGCACCCGCCCGCATCGAAACGGTGGATTTCACCCCGCCGTACCTCGAGGCCATCGAAGCGTTTGTGGATCTCGAGGCAATCCGGGCATCCGGCTTTCGTTTTCTGATCGACTGTATGTATGGCGCGGGTCAGGGCTACATCGCCGGCATCTTTGAACGGGCTGGCATACCGTATGTGGCCATTCGTAGTGAGATCAACCCGGCATTCCCCGGCATCAATCCGGAGCCGATTCTGCCGCATATTGCCTTGACCCAGAAGGTGGTTGTAGCGGAGCACTGCGATGCGGGATTCATCACCGACGGGGACGCGGATCGCATCGGTGCTGTAGACGAGCACGGCAATGTCGTGGACGCACACAAGATTTTCGCGATCCTTCTGGAATGGCTGCTAACGCGGAAGGGCTGGCCGGGTGATGTAACGCGCGCGTTTAACACGACCAAGATGCTGGACCGAATCGCGGCCCGGTATGGGCGACGCCTGCATGAAGTTGGCCTCGGCTTCCAGTAGGGGGGCGACCTCATGCTGGAACAATATCTCCTGCTGGGCGGCGACGAGGCCGGGGGGGTGGGGCTGAGCCGTCACCTTCCGGAGCGCGACGGGCTACTCAACAGTTTGCTGCTGGCGCAGGTCATGGCGGATGAGGGCAAGACGCTTGGTGAGTTGGTCGCGGCGCTCCAGCTGAAGTATGGCGAACACCAGTATGGGCGCATCGATCTCCACATCACCGAAGCGCTGAAACAAGCAGCTATCCGGCGTGCCGGCTCAGGGCTGACCGAATTTGCCGGGCGAGCGATCCTCCGGACAGAAACGCTCGACGGAGTGAAATTCTTTCTCAAGGAACCGCAATGTCAGCAGAAGCACGACGCGGCGGAGACGTGGCTGCTGTTGCGCGCCAGCGGAACGGAGCCACTTCTGCGGGTATATTGCGAAAGTTGCAGCACGGAAAGTGTGCAGGCGATCCTGGAGGCGGCGCGCGCCTTCGTATTGACCGGCGAAGAAAGTTGAGACGAGCGATTGGTGGTTGAGGTGGAAGGCATTCTGTTCGACATGGATGGGGTGCTCGTAAGTTCGATCGGAAGCGTAACGCGCTGTTGGCGTCGATGGGCTGCCCATTACGGGGTGCCCAATCCCGCCACGTACGAGGTGCCGCACGGCGTGCGAGCCGTCGACATCATGCGCCAGCTGGTGCCGGGGATCGACGTGGTGGAGGGGTTGCGCTTTATCGAGGACCTGGAGCTTGAAGACGTGGCAGACCTACAGGTCTTGCCCGGAGCGCGCGAGTTGCTCGAGAGTCTACCGGAAGGCCGATGGGCGATTGTGACCTCGGCCACGCAGCGGCTCCTGATCGGACGGCTCGAGGCGGCGAAACTGCCTGTTCCGAAACTGATCATCAGCGGCGAGATGGTGGAGCGGGGCAAGCCGCATCCAGAGCCCTACCGGCGAGGGGCAGAGCTCGTTCATGCTACGCCCGTCAGCTGCCTTGTGGTGGAAGATGCGCCCAGCGGTGTGCAGGCCGGCGTGGCGGCAGGATGCACGGTGCTGGGCGTGGAGGGAACGCACCCTCGCGAAGCGCTGCTGGCCGCAGGCGCGCAGTGGGTGGTGCCCAGTCTGACGCAGGTGCGGGCCTCAGCGGCGTCAGCGCTGCTGCGCGTGCAGTTCGATTCCGAGTAGGGCCTGCGCTTGCGCCTAGGCTCTACTTGCCGGCATCAGAGACCGCTCATGCCGGCTTTGCCCCTGGGCCGCCTTGGGCCGCTTGGATAGACTTTGGAACTGGACCGACGCGCTCGTCAGCCTTGAGCGTGGCGGGCGTGGCGTAATCCTCCGGCAGCAGCCGGTGGTCACGCACAGAACTCAGACCGCCGCCTAGTTCCGAGCCCGTTCCGAGCCCGCGGCAAACTGCGAGGGCGCCAGACTGTCGGGGTCAAGGGCCAAGGCGACGAAGCTGCCGGGTGATAGGCGAGCGTTGCTGCAAAATCTCCTCGACCCGCTCCAAATCGGCCTCAGTGTCTACACCGATGGTGGCTTCTGCCACTGCGCTCACATGAAGCGAAAGGCCATTCTCCAGCAGGCGTAGCTGCTCCAAGCGTTCGATCTGTTCGAGGGGACTTGGCGGAAGGGCGGCGAAGCGCTGCAGCGCACCGCGCCGATAGGCATAGAGGCCGAGATGCCTCCAGTGGTGGCCCGCAGCAGTATGGTCGCGGTCGAAGGGGATGGAGGCGCGGGAGAAGTACAGGGCGCGTCCGTCCTTGGCGGTGACGACCTTCACGACGTTGGGGTCACTTACCTCCTCCGGCGCACAGGACACTTTGAGCGTCGTGGCGTCTACGGACGCGATCTGGAAGGGGGCGAGCAGGGCTGCCAGGTGAGCCGGGGTCACTAAGGGCTCATCACCCTGAATGTTGACATAGATCTCTGCCGAAACCTCCTGGCTCACGGCGTGAAGGCGGTCCGTGCCGCTGGGCAGCGAGGGATTTGTCATGCGATAGGGCCAGCAATTGACGCTGCAAAGCGCCGCTACCTCTTCCGAGTCCACTGCGATCAGCAGGCTGTCCAGCTGCGGGCAGCGGAGCGCGGCTTCATAGGTCCACGCCAGAAGGGGCCTGCCGGCGATCTCGCGGAGCACCTTGCGAGGAAGCCGTTCGGAGCGGAGGCGCGCCGGAATCACGCCAAGCACCTGAATCGGAGGAACGGAGCTATCGGGCATCGGGGATGATGTCCTCCGGTGCCAGTTTGCGCGGCTTGCGCCGGTAGGCGCGAACGGCCGCGAACACGGCGAAGAGCAGAAGCGCTCCGAGAATGCCTGCTGCGGCGTCAAGCAGCGTAAGAACCGATTGGAGCCGGCACACCAAGGCTGAATCGGTAGGTCGGCAAGCCCGAAGGAGCATGGCCTCGACGGGCTGAGGGGCGAAGGTGGCGAAGCCGAGGACAACCGCGACCAGCATCCGCGCTGCGGACCGTTTAGCTTGGTCGTCGCTCGAGCAAAGTGTGGTGAAACGATGCACGTTTGACCTCGATCTTTCTCAACCCTATGATAAAGACAGCGCCTGCGAGATGCGTGCTTTTGTGAAAGCTGAGGGGTGTGTGTCTGCCTCGGACCCATCGGCGGTGTAGCTCAGATGGTTAGAGCGACGGACTCATAACCCGTAGGTCAGTGGTTCGATTCCACTCACCGCCACCAAAGTAACGTTTCGCCTCCTGTGCGCCTCGGCGTATCATTCTCACAGCCAAGAACGTCTAAGATCTGTTGGACGTGTTTCCGGAGTGAGTTTGCCTGTATGCCCAAAGGTCTGAAGCTGTCACTGCTGTCTCTCTCTGTGGTGTTGGTTCTGTGTGTGTTTTTCGGGGTCAACGCCCACGGCGTGAGCGCGGCGGGAGCCGAGCAGCAAGAGGGCGCGTACCGTCAGATGAATGTGTACAGCGAAGTGCTGCAGCACATCCAGACGGACTACGTGGAAGACCCGAATCTGCCGGCGGTAACGGCCGGAGCTTTGCGCGGGCTGCTTGAATCGCTTGATGCGGACTCAAGCTACCTCAGCCCTGCGGATTACAAGACCTACAAAGCAGATCGCGGCGGCAAAGCGCAGGTTGGGATTGAAGTCTCCAAACGCTACGGGTACGCCGTGGTTGTTTCCGTACTGCCCAACAGCCCGGCCGACAAGGCGGGGCTGAGTGATGGCGATATCATTCAGGCCATCGGGACGCAGGATACGCGCGATCTTTCGCTGGCAATCATTCAACGCATGTTGGAGGGCGCACCGGGTAGCGAGCTGACCATTGCGGTGGTGCGGCCGCGTAAAGCCACACCGGACAAGCTGACACTGACGCGGGCCATGGTGCCGCTACCGGCGGTGACGGACACCGTCTACGAAAACGGAACCATCTTGGACCTCCGGCCAGCGGTATTAGACCGGACGCATGTCGATACGCTGGAAGCCAAACTGAAGTCTGCGGCGAAGGGAACCGATAAGAAGATTGTGTTGGACCTGCGGGATGTCTCGGGTGGCGAGATGGCCGAAGGCGTTCGGCTGGCGAATCTGTTCCTGAAGGCGGGAACGATCGCGACTTTGCAGGGGCAGAAGGTCGCAAAGCAAACCTTCACCGCGGATGGCTCCAAGACCCTTGACGCGAGCGAGCCCATCGTCGTGCTCGTCAATCACGGGACAGCTGGCCCGGCAGAGCTGGTGGCTGCCGCGATCGAGGACAACAAGCGGGGAGATGTCATCGGCGAAAAGACCTTTGGCGAGGGAGCGCAGCAGCGAACGTTTGAGTTGCCCGACGGCAGCGCCTTGATCCTGTCCATCGCAAAGTATGCTTCGCCCAGCGGCAAAGCGTACGAGGATGAGGGCATAACACCGACCGTCACCGTTGCTTCGAGCGGGGACGAGCCGGATGCCGTTGAGGACGGAGCCGGGAGCGCCCACGCCCATAAGTCTGCTGCCCAGACCGACGAGCAGCTGAATAAGGCGTTGGAGATCCTGAAGGGCAAGGCGGCCTAAGCGTGCGGACGGCGCAGGATGACCGCGTGTTAGGGTGAGAAGCTGTGCCGAGCCTGTTGCAGCCAGAACGGAAGACAAAGCGGAACGTGGTCCTGCGCATCAAGACCGGGCCTCGCTCGCCGGTTTGGGGAGCCATGCTGCGGTTTCCGTTCGGGGACGCCAGAGCGCCTTCCGATGAGAAGGTGGCCCGCCGGGCAGCCTTCCTCCTGTTGCTAGCGACGTCCGCGGTGTTTGGGGCGATGGTCGGGCTGCTGCTAATGTATGCGACAAACCTGCCGCAGATGACGGAGCTCGAACACTATCGCCCGAGCACCACAACGGAGTTGCTGGACGTCCACGGCAGAGTCTTTGGGTCCTTTGCGTCCGAACGGCGTGTGGTAGTGCCCTATGCCGAGATTCCCCCCGTGCTGCGGGAGGCGATTCTCTCTATCGAGGACAAGAACTTTTTCCAGAACGGCGGGGTGAACTTCGTCCGTGTCGTCGGAGCGGCGTACGAGGACTATCGATCGCACGGGAAAGCGCAGGGTGCCTCAACCCTCACGATGCAGCTGGCACGAAACCTTTTTCTATCGTCCGAAAAGACCTACGGACGCAAGCTGCAAGAGATTTTTCTCACCCTGCAGATCGAGCGGCACTTCACAAAGGATCAGATCTTCAGTCTGTATGCCAATCAGATCTACCTTGGCCGGGGCACCTATGGCTTTGAAGCGGGGTCTGAGTACTACTTCTCGAAGCACCTTCGGCAGTTGACTCTGCCCGAGGCAGCGCTCCTCGCAGGTTTGCCGAAGGGGCCTGAGTACTATTCGCCCGTACGTTTTCCGGACCGAGCGCTACGACGGCGCAATCTTGTGCTGGAACAGATGGAGCGTGACGGCAAGATCAGTGCCGCCACAGCCGACGCAGCAGAGGCAACGCCGCTGACCCTGCACCTGGAGACGCCGCCCAACACAGAGGCTCCCTACTTCGTAGAGGAGGTTCGCCGCCAGCTGGAGCATGTGTACGGCGTGGACCAGGTCCACGGGGCTGGGCTGAAGGTGTACACGACGCTGGACCTGGATATGCAGCGTGCGGCGGAGAAGGCCGCGCTGGACGGCTTGGCGGCGTACGAGCGGCGGCATGGCTGGAAAGGCAAGCTGCCGACCATCGTGAACACAGCCTATGAACCTGCGACGTATAAGCACCCCGACTGGACGAGCCCCGTCGCAGATGGCAGCTACGTGCACGCGCTCGTGATGCAGGTAGCGCCCGCAAAGATGACCGTTCGCATTGGGCAGCTACGAGCAACCATGACTCCACCGGATTGGGCGTGGACCCAAAAGTACAAGGCGACGGAGCTGGCCAGTCCAGGGGACCTTGTGTATGTGCACGTGCTGAGCGGAGCGGGTACCGGGCAACTCCAGTTGACGCTGGAGCAGGATTCGGGTGCGCAATCGTCCTTGATGGCGGTGGATAACGCAACGGGCGAGGTCCTTGCCATGATCGGGGGCCGGGACTTCTCGCTGTCACAGTTCAACCGCGCAACGCAATCGTTGCGCCAGGTTGGGTCGTCGTTCAAGATCTACGACTACACGGCTGCGTTCGAAGCCGGATCGAAGCCCTACGACGCCATCTCGGATGCGCCGACTACGTTCTATACCGCCAGCGGACCCTATTCTCCTCACGACTACGAGGCGGGTTTTGCCGGGACCATGACCATGATCGACGCGTTTGCGCAGTCTCGCAATATCCCGGCGTTGCGGATCGCGGATAAGGTCGGCATCAAGAAGGTCATTGAGGTCGCGCGCCGCTTCGGCGTGACCAGCCCCATGCCGAACTTCTTGCCCGTTGCCATCGGCGCAGCCGATCTGACTTTGGCAGAACAGGTGGCCTCTTATTCTGTGTTTCCAAACGATGGCATTCGGATCACGCCGCACTACATCAAGCGGGTGACGCAGGCTGACGGAACCCCGGTGGAGGTAGGTGCCTCGGCCGTGCGCGAAGTCATTTCAGTCGAGATCGCGCGCAAGATGATGGTGCTGCTGCAAGCGGTAACGCAGCACGGAACGGCGGCTTCAACCGCCGAGCTGCACCACGCGTTGGGCGGCAAGACGGGCACGACGAACAACTTCACAGATGCCTGGTTCCTCGGGTTCTCCCCTTCCATCACGTGCGGGACGTGGGTGGGGTACGACACACGGCAATCGTTGGGGGAGAAGGAGACGGGAGCGCGAGCCGCGCTGCCGATCTGGATCAATTTCATGAAGGTGGCGTTGGCAGACCGGCCCAATGAACAGTTTCTGCGGGCAAACGCGCCAAAGCGGCAGATTCAGGTAGCGGATGCAGCGGCGGACGAAGGCAATCAGGCCTCGACGGACGACGGAGAGAACGACGCGGCGTCGAAGAGTGACACAGCCGCCCCAAGTGCCGGTACGCCGAATCTCCCGGCTTTGCCGGA
>CAXUIF010000082.1:0-13090 GCA_964250995.1 uncultured Acidobacteriaceae bacterium | reverse complement strand
GTTCGAGCTCCGCCTCCGGCATCTGCCCGTGCCCCACGGCCACGCGCGCCTGCGGCACGAGCTCACGAATGCGTGCGGCCATCTCATAGATCGTTTCCACGCGATTCGAGACAAAGTAGGTTTGCCCACCGCGCTCCAACTCGACTTCGATCGCTGTGCGCACGAGCTTTTCGTCGAACTTCGCGACCACTGTTTGGATGGCCATGCGGTCCTTCGGCGGCGTCTCAATCACGCTCATATCGCGCAGCCCTACGAGCGACATGTGCAGCGTGCGCGGGATCGGCGTCGCGCTCATCGCGAGCACATCCACCGAGGCGCGCATCTTCTTCAGCCGTTCCTTGTGACGGACGCCGAAACGTTGCTCCTCATCGACCACCAGAAGGCCGAGGTCTTGAAAGTGCACGTTCTCGGCGAGCACCGCATGCGTGCCGATCAGAATGTCGACTTTGCCGTCGGCCGCCTGCTCCAGCACGTCTTTCTTTTCCTTGGCGGTACGGAACCGCGAGATCATCTCCACCTTCACCGGGAAGTTCGCAAAACGCCTTTTAAAGCTTTCGAAATGCTGAAAACACAGCACGGTGGTGGGGGTCAGCACGGCCACCTGCTTGGAATCCTGGATGGCCTTGAAGGCTGCGCGCATGGCCACTTCCGTCTTGCCGTAGCCCACGTCGCCGCACAGCAGACGATCCATGGGCTGCGCCGACTCCATGTCGCGCTTGATGTCCGCGATCGCATTGATCTGGTCGTCAGTTTCATTGAAGTCGAACGCATCTTCAAACTCCCGCATCATCGCCGTGTCCGGGGAAAACGCGAATCCCAGCGCCGACTTGCGCTGCGCATACAGCTTTAAAAGCTCTTCGGCCATGTCCTGCATGGCCTTTTTCACGCGGGCCTTGGTCTTCTGCCACGCCTGATTGCCGAGCTTATTCAGCTGCGGCGCGGGGCCGCCCTCCGACGAACGGTACTTCTGAATCAGATCCAGTCGCGTCAGCGGCACATACAACTTCGCGTCGTCGGCGAAGTTCAGAATCATCAGCTCCAGCATGCTGCCGTCCGGTTGATCGAGCGATCGCAGGCCCTCGTACCGCGCGATGCCATGCTCGACATGCACGACGTAATCGCCCACGGCGAGATCGCGAAAGTCTGAGACAAATGCCGACGTTTTGGATTTGCGCTGCACGGGACGGGCCATCACGTCGGCGTCATCGTTAAGATCGTTCGCCCCAAAGACCACGAACTGCCGTGCGGTCCGCGGCTCCACATCCAGCACCTGAACCCCGTTTGCCAGGGCCGCACGGACAATCACCGGCGTGCGCAGGTCGCCGGCGAGGTAGCTCGATTCTGAATACACGGTAGCCGAGGCCCCCACCGAGGCGTCTGCACGCCAGCCCAACCGGTACGGCACGCCGTACTCCTGCAACAGCCCGGCAAGGCGCTCCACCTCGCCCTGATTGGGCGCGGCGATCAGGATGCGCGCCTCCGCTTCGGAAAGCTTGCGCAGCTCATCCACCATGGCCGGAATCGAGCCATGAAAGCGCAACGTAGGACGCGTTGAAAATTCGATTTCGGAGCCCTCGCTCCGGTCGCTTTCCAGCACGTCCACCGCACCTAACTGATCGAGCTCGCACCCGGGCATATGCCGGATGCGATCTTCCAGCTCCCACGGGGAAAGGTATAGATCTTCCGCCCGCACCAGCGACCCGATGCCCGAGCGCTCATGCCGCTGCTCCACCTTGTTCCACCAGCGCTCGCCCTGGTTCGCGACCATCGCGGGTTCTTCCACAAAGACGCGCGTCTGCGCTCCCAACAGCTCCGTCAAGGACGATTTCGCCCCCGCCACGGGCGCATAGAACTCCCATCCCGCAAAGATGGTCGCATTGCTTTCACGGCCGGCCACATGTGTTTGCAGCTCCCGCGGCATCTCTCCGCCCTCAAGGGCCGTACCGGCCGCACCCGCGCGTGTCAGCCTGGCGTTGATGGCCTCGAGCAGCTTCTCAGTAGCAGGCGTTTCCGTGAGTGGCAACAGGAGCACGTGGTCCACGGGCGTGGACGAACGCTGCGTATCCGGATCGAAACGCCGAATCGATTCGATCTCGTCGCCAAAGAAGTCGACACGCACAGGCCGGTCCATCTCCGGCCCATACACGTCCACGATGCCGCCGCGCACCGTGACTTGTCCTGGCATCTCGACTACATCCACGCGCGTGTAGCCTACCGAGATCAGGTGCTCGAGCAACATCTCGGGTATGTGCTCTTCGCCCTTGCGGAGCTCCAAGGCCAGCGCCGCATAGTGCTCGCGTCCAAACAGGCGCATGCATGCCGCCTCTACGGGCGCGATGACGAGGCGGGCTTGCCCGCGCGCAATTTTCCACAATGCGGCGGCGCGCTGCTCCTGGATCTCTCCGTGCGGCGAAAGATTCTCAAACGGCAACACATCGTGCGCGGGCAGCCGGAGCACTTCGCTGGTCTTCAGCGCACCGGTTAGCTCACAGGCAGCCAGCACGGCTGTATGCAAGGCTTCCGCCGCCTTGTTGTCGGCAACGATCACGAGCGCAGGCGGCTGCGCAGCGCGCACAAAAAAGGGGAGATACAGCGCCCGAGCCGTTGCGGTCAGGCCTGAGACGCGCCGCCGCCCGGCCCCGCCCGCGAGGTGCCGGCGCACACGCACAAAGGCGTCTGTGGTCTCCAGATCCGCGAGCAGCTCGCGGACAAACGGAAGAATCATGCAAGGACCATTCTATCGTCCATGGGCGACCCCACGGCCATATGCCCCTCCGTCTCCTCTCTTCGATGGGTCGGATGAGACGTCCTGCGCCAGCGGTCGTTCCTTGCAGGTGCGCCGCCCTTTGAGGGAACCACTGGCGACGGCCCTGGCATCCAACGCCTTATGGGTATGGCCACAGTTCTTCGGTTGCGCGGCGGTTTCGGCCTCGAACATCTTTGCCTTGAGCAGGAGCCGCTGCTTGATCCAGGACCGGGGCAGGTGCATGTGCGTTTTCACGCAGCCTCGCTGAACTATCGCGACCTGATGGTGGCCCTTGGGCAGTACAACCCCAAGATGGAGCTCCCGCGGATCCTGGGCTCAGACGCGGCCGGCGAGGTGGTCCGCGTGGGCGCGGGCGTCACCGAGCTTCAGCGGGGCGATCGCGTCGCCAGTCTCTTCTTTCAAAGCTGGCAGGCGGGTGAGATCACGTCGACGACCGGCAAATCAGCGCTGGGCGGCGCCGTGGACGGTGTCTTTGCAACGGACTGCCTTCTGCCGACGACGGGCCTGATTCCTGTGCCGCAGATGCTCTCCGTTGAGCAGGCCGCTACCCTGCCGTGCGCGGCGCTGACTGCCTGGAATGCGCTTGTGGAGCGAGGCAAGGTACATGCCGGCCAAACGGTGCTGATCCTGGGGACCGGGGGTGTGTCGCTGTTCGCGCTGCAGTTGGCCAAGATGCACGGAGCGCGGGTGATCCTGACCAGTTCGTCCGACGACAAGCTCGCTCGTGGCCGGGCCCTCGGCGCGGACGAGACCATCAACTACACGGCCACACCGGCGTGGGATGACGAGGTGCTACGGCTGACCGGCAAACGAGGGGTGGACCATGTGGTTGAGGTAGGCGGGGCGGGCACGATGGATCGCTCCTTGAAAGCCGTGCGCGTGGGCGGGCACGTGCACCTGATCGGTGTGCTTTCCGAGCCGGAGAAGGGGGTCAACATCCGGCCCGTTTTGAGCAAATCGCTTTATTTCAACGGGATCTACGTTGGTAGCCGCGAGATGGCTCTGCGCCTGAATGCTGCCCTGGAGGTGAATCAACTTCAGCCTGTGATTGATCGGGTATTTCCCTTTTCTGAGGCGCGGGCGGCCTTTGAACACATGCGGAGCGGAAGTCACTTCGGCAAGATTGTGCTGAGGCTGGACGGCTAAGCAAATTCTCGTGGAGCCGTGGCGCGCGTAGCGTCGCCTGCGCCATTTTTCACGGACAGGACAGGCGCGAACGGCCCTGATTTCGGTACACCCCTGTAACGACCCCAACTTCTGGGACGAGGAACCTTTCCGCCGCCGGCTGCGTACCCGAGCACATGACGGGCTGGTACACCTCTCTTACGCTTTTTCTGCTCTCGGCGGTCTGGGCCGGTGCGCAAAGGGCAGGATCCGTGCCAGCCAGCGGACCGCCGCCGCTTACGGCAGAGGCCATCATGGCCCGGGTCGCGGCCAATCAGGATCGCACCGAAAGCGAGCGTGCGCACTTCGTCTACGTCCAGCACGCAAAGGTTCAGTCCCGCAAAAGCAGCACGGTGATGTGCGAGGAGATCACCGACATGCGCGTCACGCCTTCGGCGAAAGGGCAGCAGCAAACGTTGCTGACCCTGGCAGGGCACGTTCGCGAAGGCAAGAGGATGATCCGCTACACGGCCATTCCCTTTCAACAGGTCAGAGAGCACGCGGATGCGAACCAGGACAAAGCCGAATCCAATCAGGACGTCAGCGTGAATGTCGGCGACAAGGAAACTGTTCTCGACGCGGATGCCCACGATGCCCCCGTTACGGTGAACGACACGGATATTGACCTGGTTGAGAACATGCGGCGGAACTTCACCTCGGACAAGACCAGCAAGGACGGCGTGAATGCCGGTCTGTTTCCCCTTACCTCCGGGGCGCAGCGCGACCTCCTCTTCGGTCTAAAGGGCCGTGAAACGAAGAACGGTCACGATACCTTTCACATCACCTTTCGCCCAAAGGACAAAAACGACTACGCCTGGAAGGGCGATGCCTGGATCGACACGGCCGCATTTCAACCCGTGGTGATCCGCACGGCGCTCAGCCGCAGTCTGCCGTTCGGCGTGCGTGCGCTGCTCGGAACCAATGTGCCTGGGCTTGGCTTCACGGTAATCTACGCCCCGCAACAGAGTGAACTCTGGTTTCCGTCCAGCTTCGGAACGGAATTCAAAATCAAGGTGCTGTTTTTCTTCAGCCGGCAGATCGTGGTCAGCGTGGAGAACCGCTCCTTTGAGCGCACGCACGTGTCCACCACGGTCCACAGCGAGGCAGCCACGCCTGTGCCTGCGACGCCGGGGTCACCGGCACCCAAACCCTGAGGCGGTCAAGGTCTTCCCTCTCAGGACACCCGACACTTTTCCCGGCGCCTCAATCGGTGCTTGAGCTACCCGGTGTGGACTGCTGCATACCAAACGAAACGCTCCCCCAGGGGGAGCGTTCGCATGACTTACGAGAGGCGACTACGCGGTAATTTCGACTCCGCGCCAAAACGCGACCTTATGTCGTACGCTCCGCGCTGCCGCCTTAGGAGCCGGGTAGTACCAGGCGGCATCCTGATTCTCCTGACCGTCTACAAAGACTGTGTAGTACCGCGCCAGCCCCTTCCACGGACAGGTGGAACTAGTCGAGCTAGGGCGCAGGAATGCCCGGTTTACGCTCTTCTCAGGAAAATAGATGTTGCCCTCTACTGTTTCTACGTCGTTGCTTTCTGCCAGGACCTGTCCGTTCCAAATCGCCTTCGCCATGCGCGCGTCCTTTCCTCGGGCTCGGTGGTGTGCTTCGGGCCTCGGCCGCGCGGGGGCGGTCCGTGCTCTTCGATGCTCTAGCCATCTTCCCACAATCTACGGAAAATGGGAAGTGCCGACCAGGGCTATCCGAAAGGGCGTATCTGCGCTTCACGGGCCCCCGATGCGAGCCTCCAGGAACGCGCGCAGGGCTAAAGCTCGCTCCCGCGCGGTCGCATTCTTTCCGATGACCTCAGCGGTGTGAGGCATAAAGCCGCCCGGTACCATCTGGGCAAACTCCTCGTGCAACTGCCCGAATTTGGCAAACAGAAACAGGTTTTCTCCGTTGCAGTCTAGAAAGAGATCGTTGTCCAACGCACCCTGAAGCACCAGGGCAGAGGCCATCTCCCAGTAGCCGATGACCTGTCGCCAGTACTGGTTGTGTTCGGAGCCGAAATCGCGCTGCACCGCCAGGAGTTCGTCCAAACTGCGCGGGTTGAATTCGTGCATGACCCAGTTACGGGCCGCACGCATGCGCTGGTCACGGCGCAACTCGTATAGTTTCAGAACGATCTCCGCATCCGCAGCAGATGCCATGATCTCAGGCTACCGCTTCGATCACCGGACGCGTCGAGGCAGGGTCTGGCCGGCGCATCTCGGCGGGTTCCTCCTTCGGCTTGGGGGGCCCGATCTTCTCCTCGAAGTGACACACCGGTCCGACAGCTGGCGCCTCGTCCGCGCCTCGCTTCGCGCGGCGCTTGGGCAGGCGCTCCTGGTTGTTCGGGCACACCAGGTAGGTGCCTTCTTTATCAGCTAACTCGAGGAGATAGGACGACTTGCACTCCGGACAGGGACCCGCGACCAGCTTCTGGTTGGTGGTGAAATCGCACTTGGGATAGCGGGTGCAGCCGTAGAACGTGTCGCCGCGACGGTTCTTGCGGGCTGCGACCTCCGCCCCGCACTTGGGACACGGTACGTCGAGCAGATCCTGCTTCACGTACTTGCATTTGGGATACCCCGAGCAGGCGATGAACTCGCCATACTGCCCTTCGCGCTGCAGCAGCGGCTTTCCGCACTTCGGGCAGGGCTCGTCCAGCTGCACGGGCGGCTTGGATTGCACCTTCTGATTGAGCTTGCGGATGGTCTTGCAGGGTGGGTCGTCATTGTAACCGGGGCAGCTCATGAAGGGGCCGAACGGGCCGTTGCGCAACACCATGAGCCGGCCGCAGTTGTCGCAGAACTCCTCTTCCTGCTCGGCGTCATGCGCCTCAGGGGTGCTCAGGTCGGGCTTGGCCGCGAAGTTCTCCTTGGTGAAATCGCAGGTCTGCGGCTCCACCTGCAGCTTCTTGCCGTGGGTGGCGCCTTCCTGCAGAGCTTTCAGGAGTGCGGGCTTATCCTGCACCTCGCGCGTGAACTCGACCTCATCGTCCACAAGGGCTTTCACCGTCATGGGAAAGCTGAGGGCGTCGGTGACTTTCTTTACGGCCGCCTTCGGGTCCTTCTTCAGGGGACCCAGTGCCACGTTGACGGGCTTCACCTTGGTAAAGTTCGAACATGAGTAGAAGGAGCCGAACTTACCCCACTTCAGGATGAGCGGCGCGCCGCACTTATCGCAAATTTCATCCGTGGCCTGCTCCCTCGCCTTGACGTCTTCCATCTGCTTTTCTGCGACCTTGAGCTCCTTCTCGAAGTGGTCGTAAAAGCCGGCAAGCAGATCGGTCCAGCGCTCCGAACCGCCTTCCACCGCGTCGAGCTCGCTTTCGAGCTGGGCGGTGTAGCCGGTTTCAAAGATATACGGGAAGTTTTTTACCAGCAGCTCGGTAACGACCATGCCGATCTCGGTAGGAATCAGCTTTTGGGCGATTTTCTTGACGTAGTCCCGCTCCTGAATGGTGTTGATGATCGAGGCATAGGTCGAGGGCCGGCCGATGCCCTTCTCTTCAAGGGCCTTCACCAGGCTGGCTTCGTTGAAGCGGGGAGGTGGCTGAGTGAACTTTTGCTGCGGATCGACCTTCGTGGCCGTGAGCGCCTGGCCGCGTGTCAGGGTGGGCAACCGCCGATCGGCGGCGCTGTCCTCGCTCGTGGCGTCCCCGGCCTGTTCGGAGCCGTCACCCTCAGCGCTGCCCTCGGCCAGCTTTTTCTCTTCAGCGACCTGCTTGGTGCTGCTGCCTGCCCGCGCTTTTTTGGTCTTCTCCTCGAAGTGCAAAAAGCCGTCGAACTTCAGCACACTGCCTGTGGTGCGGAAGTCGTAACTGATGCGCCCGTTCCGGGCCTCAATATCGACTGTCGTGGCGTCGAAGATGGCCGGCACCATCTGGCTCGAGACGGCGCGTTCCCACACCAGCTTGTAGAGACGATACTGCTCGTCGCTTAGGTACTCTCGGACCTCGTCCGGGACATAGTTGAAGTTGGTGGGCCGGATCGCCTCATGCGCATCCTGCGCGTCAGACTTGCTCTTATAGATGTTTTCGGTCTTAGGAAGGTAGTTTGGACCGACCTTTTGCGCGACATACTCGCGGATCTCAGCGATCGCGTCAGGGCTCATGCGGGTGGAATCTGTCCGCATATACGTGATCAGCCCGACGGTCCCCTCGCTGCCGAGCTCGATGCCCTCGTAGAGGCGCTGGGCGACGCCCATGGTTCGGCGGACGTTGAACCCAAGACGGCCGGCGGCGTCCTGCTGCAGCCTTCTCGTGGGTGACGGGGCGGCGGGCCGGCGCCGGGGCCGCTTGGTTTCAATGCCGCGAACGCTCCAGGTTGCCCGTGCCAACTGCGCCATGATCTCGTCGACGGCTGCCTTGTCCGGTAGCGCGTTGGCGAGAAACTGCTCCTTACCCTCGGCGTCGGTGCCGTTGGACACCCGGATCGACTGCCCCTGCACCCCTACCATGCGCGCGGTGAACTCCTGGGCACCCTCCTTTTGAGCGCCGGGGAGGAGGTCGGCGTCAATATTCCAGTACTCGACGGGACGGAAGGCATTGATCTCGCGTTCGCGCTCGACGATCAGTCGGAGGGCGACCGTTTGCACACGGCCGGCGCTGAGGCCCCGCTTGACCTTGTCCCAAAGCAACGGCGAGATCTGGTAGCCGACGAGACGATCCAAAACACGGCGCGTCTGCTGCGCGTCGACGAGGTTTTCATCTACTTCGCGCGTATGCTCAAACGCAGCTTTTACGGCCTTTTTGGTGATTTCATTGAAGGTCACGCGACGCAGCTTGCTCTTGTCTTTCATCGAGGGCAGCAGCTGCATTTTGAGGTGCGCTGCGATGGCCTCGCCTTCGCGGTCAGGATCGGGCGCCAGGAACACGGCGTCACTGCGAGCCGCCAGCTTCTTCAACCGGTCGACGACCTTCTCTTTCCCGGGCGAGACGATGAGCGTCGGCGCAAAGGTGCGATGCTTCAGTTCCACGCCGATATCGTTTTTGGGCAGGTCCATGATGTGGCCGATCGAGGCCTCCACCACATAGTCGCTGCCCAGGTATTTGTTAATCGTCTTGGCCTTTGCGGGCGATTCGACGATCACGAGATTCTTTGCCATACCCCAACCTGCCTGGGGCACCCGGCGGCCGAAGACCGGCTCGCTGCGCCCCTGCCAACTCAATAGCCTGCAAACTACCACGGCGTGCCGAGTGCCCGTCGCTCTGCTGTGGACAACTTCCGGCGACTCCACGCCGCTCTACCCCGCTTGCAAGCTATAGACGCAGCCGGAAGCCGTTGGTTCCGTTGCCGTTCACGATTCGCTTCAAAGGGTGCGCACGTAGTTCTTGCCAGGCAGTTGCTTCACCCTGCCCGCCAGCTCCAGTTCGAACAAAGCGGTAAAGACTTCACCGGAGGCCAATTCGCCCTCGAGACGCTCAATCAGGTCGTCCAGTTGTACGCTGTCGTCAGCGCGAAGTTGCTGAAGGACCAACCTTTCGTGGTCGCTTAGAGGAAGCCCAGCCGCACTGCTGCCAGCGCCGCTACCAAAGAGAGATGCCGTTTCACCAGGCGGCGATTCACCACGGGCCGCGGCCTGCGACTCTGCAAGGCGTTCCAGTTCCAGGCGCACCTGCGACGGTAGGTCCTCCCAGACATCCTCCCAGGTGGCGGTGAGCTTGGCTCCTTGTTTGATGAGGGTGTTGGGTCCCCAGGCGTTCTTGTTGGTTACATTTCCGGGCACGGCATAGATATCCCGGCTCTGCTCGATGGCGCAGCGTGCGGTGATGCGCGTGCCCGAGTATTCGGCGGCCTCGATGACCAACACGCCGACGCTCATCCCGCTGAGCGTCCGGTTGCGGATGGGGAAGTTCTGTGGAGCGGGAAAGGTGCCGATGGGAAACTCACTCACGATCGCTCCGCCCGAGGCGACGATCTGTTCTGCGAGGCGCTTGTTTTCTTTTGGGTAGATCACATCGATGCCGGTGCCCCACACCGCAACGGTGGTTCCACACCCTTCAAGCGCGCCCTTGTGAGCCGCCGTATCGACACCTCGGGCCATGCCGCTGAAGATCGCCAGACCGCGCCGGGCCAGGTCGCGGCTCAGCATCTCCGCCATGCCGGCACCATACGGCGAGGGATGCCGGGTGCCAACCACGCCGATACCCGGGCGGCTCAGGGCGTCGACGTTGCCGCGCACCCAAAGCACCGAAGGTGGATCGTAGATCTCCAGCAACGGTCCCGGATAGGCGTCCATATCCGGAGTGAGAAGGATGGCGCCCTGCTCATACACCCGGCGCATCTCCTCCTCAGCCACTTTGCGGCCACGGCCGTCAAAGCAGAATTGCGCTGCGGCGGCAGTCAGGCCCGCTCCTTCGAGTTCGGTGAGGGAGGCCGCCCACAGCCGCTCCGGCGCGCGCAGCCGCCGCACGGCGCGCAGCGTGCGCGTGGGGCCCATGCCAGGCGCCAGCGCCAGCGCCAACCAGCCGAGCTGGCCCTCTTCTGCCGAAACCGTTGCGTTCACGCGATCCTTCTCCGCTCAACTTTGTGACCAAGCTATGCGGCTAGGAGCGGGTCACGCCATGCCACCTTCGGGGCGCGATAGGCTGGGCGTGTGCCAATCCGCGTCGCCGCGATCTCGTTCCTGAACCCCGCGCCCCTGCTATACAACTTCGAACACGAACCGGCGGCCGCAGAACTTCGCAAGCGCTATCAGGTGCACTACACCACACCGGCCCGGTGCGCGGCCGAACTGCACGCAGGCGAGGCCGACCTGGGCCTGATTCCCATTGCGCAGCTGACGCCGGAGCTTGCGATCATCCCCGGTTGTACCATCGCGTCGTTGGGAGAGGTACGCAGCATCCTGCTGCTGGTGCGGCATCGGGGCCGGGCCTCCCGCAGCGATATTCTGCAGGGTGTTCAGTCCATCGCGGCCGACAGCGCGTCGCGTTCCTCTGCGGCCTATGTGCGCACCCTGCTGCGACGCTTCTACGCGAACGACCCGGCGATGGAGGAGACCCCGGCCGACCCGCTAGCCATGCTGGCGGCCCATGATGCCGCGCTGCTGATCGGGGATCCGGCTCTGCTGGCGCGGGAACGCCGCGCACTTCTCGACGAGGAGGTGGCCACACTGACCGGGGATCGCCTGCTTTGGCTGGATGTAGCGCAACTCTGGCGTGAGCACACCGGACTTCCCTGGGTCGCGGCTGTGTGGGCGGCGGGGCCAGAGGCGATCGCCTCAAGCGGCGTCCAGGCGGCGGAGGTCATTGCCGACCTGAACGCGAGTCGCGACGCGGGGCTAAGGCACACGGAGCAACTGGTGCAGGAGTGGGCCCCGCGGCTGCCAGTGCCTGCAGAGACGATCCGCCTCTATCTGACTCAGAACATTCACTACGTTCTCGACGAAGCCTGCCTGACGGCCATCCGCACCTTCCGGGACTATGCCGCGGCGGCCGGGGTCCTGCCTCCCCTGCCCGAGCTGCGCCTGCTCGAAGGGTAGTGTTCCCCTGCTCCGGGACGGCTTCGATCATGTTGCCCTGAGGTTGCTCGCCGCCAAGCCGCAACGGCCGAATTTCGCTTCACCTGAGCACCAGCAGGCGCTTCGCCGGAGGAGACAGCAGGCTCAGGTGCTCAGAACAGGCTGTGAAGCGCGAACGGAGGGACTGAACTTTCGCTTGTAGTAGGCCGTCGTGACCACGATAGCCGGCACCCCGATGGCCGTCGGCCAAAGCCACAGCCAAAGGTGGTTGCCAAACAGCCGGGGTAGCGTGACCACACTGAAGGCGGACCATGCCGCAATATAGCTCCCGATGAAGTTGCCAAGGTGCGTGTACCACCAGAACATCTTCTCCTTGGGCTTGCGGACAAAGCTCCACATCTGGCCGCCCGCGAGACGCATGCAGAGCACGCCAAAGACGATCGAGACGATGCCCATGTGCTGAACCGCAACCGGTCGCAGCCAGGCCAGCAGCACGAGCAGGAGTCCTGCCACAAAAGCAACGATGCCCGCCAGCCAATCCACCGGCTTGGCACTGCCACCGCGGGCAAGGGCCTTGAGCTTCAGCACCCGAAATCCAGAAAACGCCGCATAAAAACTGAACACGGCCACCAGCGCCAGAAACAGCACGGGACGGTACAGGGCCATGGGCAGCGCCGTGGCCGCGACCACGCCCATGGACCACAGGTACACCATGCCCCAGCGCTTGTGCGCTCGACCGCCCTTTGCGGTGACTAGGGCCACCGGCGCCAGCAAAAACGAGCCGAAGCCCGCGAGAATGTGCACTACCAGCAGCGACTTCATCCAGACCGGATCCTGGTGCATGGCTAGCTCCCTGGTGCGTTACCGATTGCCTCGTTGTGGATCGCCTCGGGCCCGAGCTGCTCCAGCTCCCTGATGCCGTCTTCCGCCCAGCGGATCATGGCTTCCGTTTGGCGCAGGCCATGGCGCACGGTCAGACGCCAGTAGGGCAGGCCCGCCTGCGCAGCCTGTTCCGTTTCCAGCCACGCTTCAATACCGGTGTAACGCTGGTGCAAGCGCCTTTGTTCCTCCAGAAACGAAGAAAGATGATGGAGGGTAAGTCGCGGTCCCTGGTCGACACCGAAAAAGATCTTCAACAGCAATTCATTGCGCGGGACCTGAGAGCGGACAGGCATCGCCAGCCACTTCGCGAGCCGCTCGTGGCCAGCTGCTGTGAGGCGATACAGCTTTCGCGGCGGCCGGCCTCCTTCGGTGCGCTCCTCTACCTCTGCAAGGCCCTCTTTCACCAGCCCTTTAAGGGCCGGGTAGATCTGCCCATAGCTTTCGTTCCAGAAGTTTCCGATGGACTGCTCGATGAGCTGCCGGAGGTCGTAGCCGGTCGCCGGCCCCATGCTGAGCAGGCCCAGCAGCGATTCAGCTGTGGTGGTACGCCCGGTGGACTCTGCTGGAAGCAAAGTTGGCACGGCTAGAGGTGTAGGGACTGACCCCTGAGAAGGTTGCGACACACGAAACATATCTTAAAGATACATATCTTTAAGATATACTGCAAGTGGTAGTTTTCAGGACCTCTGGCCCTTGTGGGTTCCGCGGGCCGCGATGGTAAACTCGATGCGTGCCGGGTCCTACGCGACGCGTACCCGCCAACCCCGCCAGGTCCGGAAGGAAGCAACGGCAACGGGCCAACGCGGGCGCAGTAGGGAAACCCGG
>CAXUIF010000081.1:0-13486 GCA_964250995.1 uncultured Acidobacteriaceae bacterium | reverse complement strand
CTACGCCGATGGTGGTGTATCGCTCCGGGGCTGTGACGCTGGAGGCGATTGGGCAAGCGACGGGTCTTCCCGTGGAGGCCTTTGCGCCGTCTGGGAAGGAACAGCCGGGGGCGCCGCTGCCGTCTCCGGGCGTCGGTTTGCGACACTACGCGCCGGAGGCAGAGGTGCGGCTCTGCGACGGCAGTGCGACGGATCTGTTGTGTGCTGTGCGCGCCGCAGCGTTGGAACACCGAAGGCTGGGCGTGCTCCTGCCGGGAGACTGGGCGTTCCCAACGAACGGTGATTTCGGGGATCTGGTGGTTCAGCCGTGGGGCCGCTGGACGGAACCGGAGTCACTGGCGAGGGAGCTGTTCGCCGGGATGCGCGCGCTGGAAGCCGAGGGGGTCGCCATGATCCTTTGCCCATTGCCGCAAGGAGGCGACCTTCGAGAGGCGCTGCGCGACCGTCTGCTGAAGGCGGCGAAGCCCAAGGAATAAGGCAGGTTACGTCACTTCGCGCGTACCTCAGATTGCATCGCGGCTCCGTCCGCGAGCTCTTGGAGAGGGCTCTTCACGTCAACGCATGATGTTGTCGGGGAGGTGGGCGTCGCTGGTTTTATAGAGGTATTTGATGGAGGTTTTGTAGATCAGCACACGGTGGCGGCCGGCGCGAAGCTTGATGGCGCAACGGTCGTACCACTCCAAGGTGCCGCGAAGCTCCTCGCCGTCTTCGAGCACGACGGTAAGGTCGGTCCCCTGCTGAATCTGCTTTTGGAAGTAGAATGCTTCCGCGTGGGAACTCGCGGGAACACCGTGGTTATCCGCGAGCAGTGCGTGCGTCAGGGGGTCTTCCGCTTGCGACGACGCGCGGCGCCGGCTTACAGCGGAGAGCAGCGGGCGAATCAGCTTGCGGGCTCCGCCGAAAGACTCCGGCTCGTCGCGGCGCTCGTTAGCGCTTGTCAAAGAAAAGCTCCTTCCGCTGTGTGCTTGCTGCGGTCTCCTAGACCTACAGCAACGGCTCGGCGCGGGTGCCGCTAGGTGGGGAATGACAGGTTGGATGCATGTGCCTCGACCGGCGATTGTCAGCTATCAGTTGTGCGGGCCATGGCTGCTGCGGCCTAGCGAAGTCCGACCGCAAAGGCATCGAGGCTGAGCGAGCGAAGCAGGTTGCGCCGCATACCCGCGTGAACCTCGTCGAGGCCGCGAAGAGCACGCTCTACAGCGGCGGAATCGAAGGCTTCTGCGAGGCGTTGCAGTTCGCTATGACGGTCGATGTTCCGCACGCGGTCCGCAGCCCCATGCTGCAGGAGCAGAATGTCTTCCAGCAGCCCCGCCGACGCGCGGAGCAGGGCCAGCACCTTTTCCTGGCCTTCTGCTCCGGCGCGGTAGGTTTCGGTCATACGAAACAGTGCAGTGTGGTCGTTGGTTTGTTCCGCTGAGGCGAGCAGGGTGAACGCGTCGTTGCGTGCGGCAAAATAGGCCGGAAGGTCGAGGGAAAGGGCGCGCCCGGTGGCGCCCTCGGCCAGCCGCGCCGCAAGTTCGGCTTCACCTGGCTTCAGTTCGGGGCGGCGCTCGGCCAACAGGGCGACGATCTCCCTCGGTGGGAGAGCGCCTAAACGAGCCACGGCACACCGCGACCGGATTGTCGGAAGAAGATCGCCGATGTTTTCGGCGAGCAGCATCAGGTGAACGCGGTCGGGTGGCTCTTCCAAGAGCTTCAGCAGGGAGTTGGCCGCTTCTTTCATCAGCGCGCCGGAGGTGAGGAGGAAGACGCGCACGGGAGATTCGGTAGGCAGGTACTGGGCGCGGGCGATCAGGGTGCGGATCTGGCCGACCTTGATCAGATTTTGCGGAGGGTCAGGCGGAACGATCAGGATGTCGGGGTGGGTTTGAATGAGGACGCGCGTGTCCTTTTTGTCGGTTTCGCGCAGGTCGTCGCGGGCGGTTACCGCGTCAGCGATGCGGGCGTCCAGGTCCGCGGATTCGGCGATGCGGGTGCAATTGCGGCAGGCACCGCAGAAGGCGGCGAGCGGGCGGCCGGTTGGGTCGGTATCGCGCGGCTGGTGTTCGCACGCAAGGGCTAACGATAGTAATAGCGCCAACGTGTACTTGCCGGCCCCGCGTGGGCCGGTGAGGATGAGGGAGTGCGGCAGACGTCCAGCCGCGATCGAGGCGCGGAGATCGGCCACCGCGCGCTGGTTGCCGTGAAAGGCGGCAAAGGATTGGGGAAGGGCCACGAGTTTAGGTTAGCTGAGGGGAGCGGCGACGAGTCGCTGCAGGGCTGTGGGGCTGCTGCAGCGTGTAGCCCCGGGATCTCAGAGGCGGGATCCCGGGGCGCTTTTTAGCATTGAGTTTCGGAGGATGCGATCAGGCGGTGGCTGGCCGGGATTGGAGGCGCATCTGCATGGGGTACTTCGGACGAAGAGAGATCTTTGCCTGCGGGATGATGGTTTGGCCTGCAAGGAGTTGAAGGCGCCAGCGTTGCGCGACGGTTGCGAGGGAAAGCACACCCTCCATCCACGCAAAGCTTTCGCCGATGCATTGGCGCCTCCCTCCGCCAAACGGGAAGTAGGTGAACCGCGGGCGACCGGCCTTGTTTTCCGGGGTGTGGCGTTCGGGACGAAACGCGTCGGGAGCCTGCCAGAACTCGGGGGTGCGCTGGATGATGTATTGGCTGAAGAAGAAGTTGGCCCCGGCCGGGATACGGTACTCGCCGAGTTGGACCGGAGCGGTCGACTTGCGGCCCATCGCCCAGGCTGGAGGAAACAGGCGCATGGATTCGGCGAAGACCATCTCGGTGTAGCGGAGATTTGGCAGGTCCGCCAGGGTCGCCGGGCGCGCGCCGAGGACCTCGTCGACCTCGGCGTACATGCGGTCGGCGGCCTCTGGATTTTCAGAGAGGAGGTACCAGGTCCAGGTCAGGGCGTTGGCGACGGTTTCGTAGCCGGCGAGGAAGATCGTGAGGATTTCGTCGCGCACCTGCGTGTCGGTCATGCCCGCTTGCGCGTGGGTGTCTGGAGCCGTTTCGTCGTCTTCGTAATGCGAGGCCACAAGCATGGAAAGCAGATCGCCCTTGCCTTCTAGATCTTCGCGGGGCAGGGCGCGGCGGCTGGCGATCATCTTGTTGACGATCCCGTTCAAGCGCTCGCGCGAGCGTCGAAAGGTGCTGATGCCGGGTAGCGGCAGGTGCAGAAAATGCTCGATCCCGGGGAAGACGACGAGAAAGTTGTACATGCTCATGATCGTGTTCACTTCGTCGACGACAGAGAGCGCGTCGGCGGTCACTTCGGTGTCGAACAGGGTGCGCGCGACGATGCGCAGGGACAGCCGCATCATCTCGTCGCCGATATCGACGACCGCACCGTCCCGCCAGGTGTCGATCTGCTGGTCGGCACTACGCACGATCTCGCCGGCGTACCCGGCGATGCGCTGCCGGTGAAAGGCGGGTGCAACCAGCTTGCGCTGCCGCATGTGGATGGGGTCATCCGACGTAATCAGACCTTCTCCGAGCAGGATCTTCATGCGCTGTAGCGTGCGCTCTTTTACAAAGCTGGGAGCCTGGTTGATCAGGATCTCACCGATCCAATCAGGGTCGTTGACGAAGATGATCAGCATGCCGAGAAAACGGTAATGGGCGATGCGGCCGAAGGTTTTTTGGAGGTGCGTAAAGAGCGGGATTGGGTCGCCGAAGTTCAGCCAAGGCCGTTGCATGTAGCGGTACAGCGGGCGGCGCAGACCCGGAGGCAGGTGGTATTCACCCCGGCTCTGGGGTCCGATGTAGTCAGCGGAGGCGGTGTCCATTCGTTCGTTAGACGACGAGGCTCCCCGTCCCGACCTGCCTTACGGAGCGGGAGGCGGAAGCCGATGCAGTACCGCGGAAAGGATGGTAGCGGCTATGCGCTCGATGGAAGCATCCTCACGGAAGGTGAGTACCCGCTCCGGTTCGCGAATGGCGATCGCCTCGTATTGCGCATGGACACGCTCGAAGAAGAGGTCATCCTCACGTTCGAAGCGGTTTTCATCGGTGCCCTGAAGCCGAAGGTGGCGTTGGTTGCGTCGGCGAGCCCGAGCCAGCGAGGCTGCGAGCGGCGGAAGGAGAAGGAGGGTGAAGTCGGGCTGCTGGCCGTTGCAGACAAGTGCATTCATACCTAGCAGGCGTTCGGGACCGAGCCCCCTACCTGCCCCTTGATACGCCTCAGACGAATCGGTGTAGCGGTCGCAAAGAACAACGGCGCCCTGGGCGAGGGCGGGGCGGATCACCTGGTGCAGGGCCTGGGCGCGATCGGCAAACATTAGAGCCATCTCGGTTTCGGGGGCGAGGGTTCCCAGGGCGCCCTCGGTACGCGAGTCGAGTAGGAGATGGCGTATGCGCTCACCGAGAGCGGTGCCGCCGGGTTGCCGGGTGGTGACGACCGCGTAGCCTCGTTGCGAGAGCGAGGCAGCCAGCAGCCGCAGTTGTGTGGATTTGCCCGAACCGTCCAGACCCTCAAAAGTGATGAAGACGCCTTGGCTCACAGGCAGAGTCTACCGGAGCAAGATCGGTCGGATCAGATGCAAGAGGATGTGCTAAGCGGCGGCGCCGGTCACGGCGCGGTGCTGTGCAGCTGCGGTTCCCACGCAACGTGGCCGTTAGAGCCGATCAGAACGGTTAGCGTGCCTTCCAGACCTTCCCGTAGCTCGGGACCCTTGGCCTGGAACTCATGCGCGGTAGCGTCGGTCCAGATGATTTTCACCGGACCGCTGCCGAGCACCTTGAACCGGTAGTGAAACTGAGCGCCGCCGGCCAACTCGCCGGACCCGAAGCTCGCGCTGGGGTAATCGACTTCGAACAGGGAAAGGGGCCGACCTGTTTGGTTGACGACCGTAGCCTGGATGAACGCCGAATGGCAGCCCGTTAGGCCGCCGGCGCACAAGGCGAAAGCCATGGCCGCAAAGAGAGGACGTGCGGCAGGTTTGAGAATGTGGGGTCTCATCGGGCGCCTTCGGCCCGCAAGCGGCGCAGAAGGTCGGGCACCCGCTGCAGGGCAGCGACCATGCGGAGCCAGGCGCGGTTGTCCATGGCGGGGTACCCGCTGACGACGGCCCCCGGCGCGACGTCGGACGGGATGCCGGTTTGCGCGGTCGCAATGGCGCCATCGCCGATGGTAAGGTGACCCGCGACGCCGACCTGACCCGCGAGGGTCACGTTGCGGCCCACATTGGTCGAGCCGGCGAGGCCAACCTGCGCGCACAGCAGCGTGTTCTCTCCGATGGTGGACGCGTGGCCGATCTGGACGAGATTATCGATCTTGGCGCCGCGACCGATGCGGGTTTCGCCCACGATGGCCCGATCGATGCAGGAGTTCGCCTGCACTTCTACCTCGTCTTCCAGGATCGCTGGGCCGGGATGGAGGGTTTTGGTCCAGCGTCCCTCGGGATTGAGGGCAAAACCGAAGCCGTCGGAGCCGATGATGGCGCCGTTTTGCAGCACGACCCCATCGCCGAGGCGGCAATCTTCGCGCACTACGGCATGCGCATGGGCGAAGAAGCGATGACCGGCCCGCACGCCAGGGTAGAGGACCACATGTGCCAGCAGAACGGCGTCGTCCCCCAACACGCACCCTTCGCCGACGACGACAAAGGGGCCGATGTGAGCGCGCGCACCGATGGTGGCCGAGGGTGCGACCGCGGCCGTGGAGTGGATGCCGGGAGAATAGCGCGGCGGCTGATGAAACGCGCTGACGGCTAAGCTGAAGGCGTATTTTGCGTCGTCGACGCGGAGGGTCGGCCGGTCGAGCTGGGCGAAGTCGCGGGGAACAATCAGGGCTGCGGCGCGCGTCCGTTTGGCCGCGGCGACGTACTTCGGATTGGCGACAAAAGCGACCTCGGAAGAGCCCGCCTCGGCGATGCCGGCGACGCCGCGAAGGGGATGCTGGGCGACGGCAGCCGGATCGGTGGCGACCAGATCGGCATGGATGCACGTAGCCAGTTCGCCGAGCGTCATGAGACGGATTCTAGCCGACCCGTGTTGGGCTGGAGCCGACGGCGTCAGACCGGGTCAGGTCAGGGGGCGCGCAGAAGAGCAACAAAATGTGTGCAGGCGCGAGTACAACGGAGCCCCGTGGTGTAAAATCGATTGTCGGACTGGCCCGCTGCGACTACGTAAGCGCTTGATTCTGAAGCCTTTTCGGAAATCGCCGGCACAGGCCGCAGCGATTCTATGGCCGATTACATCTACCTTCTGCAGAACCGCCTAACGCCGGCACAGTGGCGCGCCCTGGAGGCGGTCCGCGAGGCTGCCCGTACCCACAATATGCCAGTGTTCCTGGTGGGCGGGGCAGTGCGCGACTTGACCAGCGGTTCCCCTGTCCGCGATTTGGACTTTGCGGTTCAGGGCGAGGCCGCCACCCTGACCGGGGATCTGGAGCAGCGTGGGGCCTTTGTAGCGGGCCGCAGTCCTGTGTCCTCGTCGGTGTACCTGACGTTTCCGGGCGGCGTGCGTGCGGAGGTCGGGCCCACGCTGAGTATTACCTACCCGCAGCCGGGCCAGCCGGAGGTTCAACCCGCCACGATTCTTGACGACTTACGGCGACGGGATTTTACGGCCAACGCGATGGCGGTTTCACTCAACGAGGGCTCCTACGGGCTGTTGTTAGACCCGCTGAACGGAACTGCCGACATCGAAAACCGGGAGCTGCGCCTGGTAGGGGCGTACGGCTTCATCGAGCAGCCGGCTCTTTTGCTCCGGGCGGCGCGCCTGGGGGAACGCCTCGGCTGGTCCCTCGAAGAGCGGACCCGGGGACGGTACGACACCGGCAAGGAAGAGGGGTACATTGCGGCCCTGCCAGCCAGCGATCGGGCCTATGAGCTAGAAGAGATCTTTCACGAAGAGGATCCGCTCACGATTCTGGAGCACATGGAGGCCGAGGGCTGGCGCGAGATTCTGTTTCCAGCACTGCGCCCCGAGGACGGTGACCGTGCCGCACTGGACGAAATTCGAGACCTGGTCGGGCAGTTGGAAGGGCAGGGGCTGCACCCGGATCCCTCGGCCGTTACCTTTCCGTTTGTAACAGCCAAACTGGGCGAAGCCCAACGGACTGCGTTGAAACAGGCCTTTGCGCGAGAGGGGTTTGCGCGCCAAATCGAGTCCATCGAGGCGCGCAGCAGGGACCTGGCGGCGCAGCTTACCTCCAAGGCGGCCGCTCAACCGTCTGCCGTCTGGAAGCTGCTGATGGAGGCTGACCCTGAGGTGACGCTGTACCTGGCCTACCACTCGCGCAGTGCGGCGGTGCAGGGCAAGCTGAAGTCCTTCTTGAAGGAGTGGCCGCAGCTGCGGCAGAAGATCCCGTATGCGCTCATGCAGGAGATGCGCATCACGCCGGATCTGCCTGAGTACGAACGCCTGCTGGACGACCTGTTCTTTGCATTGATGGACGGCAAGCTGGACACCCCTGAGGCGGCACGGGCGTTTCTGGAGCCGTATTCCCCCCCGGCTCCCCCTCAGGTGGCGGTGCGACGGCGTCCGGCAAAGGCGTCTCGAAGCCGCGCCAAGCGGGTTGCCGAGGAAGTAGCCGACGAACCGGCCGAGCCGCTGGACGACGATAGCTCTGCCGAGGGCAGTGAGGACGCTGACGCGGAAGGGGCAGAAGAGCGGGAGGAAGAGCCGGGCAATACCCCGGCTGCGCCCAGCCTAGATGCTGGAGTACCGCAGGCTCCGCCGGGAGCGCGGGATCGTCCGTCCGAGAGCGATGCAAAGCCAGAACCGGTGAAAGAGCCCGTTGCGGGGAAGCCGTCCGGCCCGGCGACCAAAGCACGGCCTGCGAAGGGTCCAGCTGCACCCACCAAGCTCGGGGCAACGCCGCCCGTAAAGATTGCGGAGAAGGCTGTTGCCGTGAAGTCCCCAGCTTCGTTGCAGGGGACGGCTTCTGTGAAGGGGACAGCGCCGGTGAGGGCAGCAGCTTCGGTGAAGGCAGCAGCAGCAGCTCCCGCCAGGACGCCTGCTGCGGCAAAGAGCTCAGCTTCGCTGAAAGAGGTGGCTTTGACGAAGCCGCCGGCACCGGCAAAGTCGCCTGCCCCGCCGAAGAAGGGTGCGGGGAAGGCGGCTGCTGCCCCGGCGCCCGCGTCCAAAAGCGCGGCCAAAGGCATAACGACGCAGAAGGCTGCCGGGAACAAAGTGAAGACGGTAAACAAGGCGAGTAGCAAAGCGGTCCCCGCAAAGAAGGGGATAAGCAAGCCACCCGCCAAAGCGGTAAAGGCAACGGGGAAGAAGACCGCCCCAACCCCATCGCGGGGAACCAAGGTTCCAGGCAAAGCAGCCGCAAAGAAGCAACCTGCCCAGGGACACAAAGCCGTTCCAGCAAAGCGGCCCAGCCCTGCAAAGGCGGCCAAAAAGGTAGCTGCAAAGAGTCAAAAGCGGCGCTAGAGCTTTTTGGACTGGCATTCTAAGGGGCAGGTGAAGGCGCCAGGTCGGGGGGGGTCGGTACCTACTCCCGGTGGCGCCGGCGCACCTCGACGTTGAGCCGCTTGATCTTCTGGTTCAGCGTGGAGAGTGGGATGCGGAAGTATTCCGAAGCCTCGGTTTGATTCCAGTTACAGCGTTCCAGGCGATCGGAGATGATGCGCCGTTCAATGTCTTCCATGACGTCGAAGAGCGAGGCCTGAGCGTCCTCCTCGAGCAGTGCGGTGGAGTAGCTTTGGCCGCGGAGCTGTGCGGGCAGCAGGTCCGCGGTAATCTGCGGGTTGCGTGACAGTACGACGGCACGCTCCATCGCATTTTCGAGCTCGCGCACATTGCCCGGCCACTCGTAATCCATCAGGACGCGCAGGGCATCCGGCGCCAGTTCGCGCGGAGGCAGCCCATTTTCCTCCGAATAGCGCTGGAGGTAGTGCACAGCCAGGAGCGGGATGTCCGTGCGACGCTGGCGCAGGGGTGGAAGCTCAACGGTGATGACGTTGAGGCGATAGAACAGGTCTTCGCGGAAGCGCCCTTCCTTTACAGCCTGCTGGAGGTTGACGTTGGAGGCGGCGATGATCCGTACATCGACCTGGATCTCCTGCGTGCCACCGACGTGCATGAAGCGGCGATCCTGCAGCACGCGCAGGACCTTGGCCTGCATTTCGATGCTCATGGTGCCGATCTCGTCCAGAAACAGCGTGCCTCCGTCGGCGACCTCGAAGAGACCCTTCTTGGCGGCAATGGCGGAGGTGAACGCGCCGCGCTCGTGACCGAACAGGGTGGATTCGAGCAGTTCCGAGGGAACCGCTCCGGTGTTGACGGGGATGAACGGGCGATCGCGGCGGGGGGAGTTGGCGTGGACGGCCTTTGCAACGAGTTCCTTGCCGGTGCCGCTTTCGCCTTGGATCAACACTGTGGAGCGGCTGGGCGCGACCTGCTCGATTAGGTCGAACAGCTGCAGCATGGGATCGCTTTTGCCGACGATGTTTTCAAAGGAGTAACGCTGCTTGAGGGTGCGCTTGAGCTGCTGGACTTCGAGTTCGGCGCGGCTGCGGCCGATGGCGGCGCGGATGTCGGCCAGGAGCTTTTCATTGTCCCAGGGCTTCTGGACGAAGTTGGCGGCACCGGCCTGGATGGCGTCGACGACGTTGCCGACGGTGCCATAGGCGGTAATCATGATGACGGGCAGTGTGGGGGCGAGGCTCTTGATACGCGGCAGGAGATCGATGCCGGTCTCGCCAGGGAGCGCCAGGTCCAGCAGAAGGAGGTCGTAGCTGCTGCGCGTCAGCAGGTCGAGCCCGGCGCCCCCGTCGGGTGCCGATTCCACCTGGAAGTTCTCGAGGGTGAGTAGCGTCTCGAGAGAGTCACGGATCCCTGCCTCGTCGTCGATGATCAGGATGCGCGCCCCGGGGGCGGACGGACGAGGGTGCGGGGGAGCTGCCGCATGGTCGGCGCGTACGGTATCAGGCATGTACTGCGGTTCCTTGGTGAAGGGGATCGGCGGCAGGGGGGGCCGCGGATGAGGCGCCATTGGATCCCGTAGCGTGCGGCTCCGCCACGATCGGGAAGACGAGGCGGAACGTCGTCCCGCTGTCCAGTTCGCTGGTCGCGTCGATGTGCCCGCCGTGTTCCTGAACGATGCCGTAGGAGACGGCGAGACCAAGGCCCGTGCCTTTGCGCTGGCCTTCCTTGGGCTGCGCCTTGGTGGTGAAGAAAGGGTCGTAAATCTTGCGAAGCACGTCCGCGGGCATCCCTGCGCCGTTATCGGTGACGTACAGCTCGACCTCCCCGGGGTTGTGCTCCGTGCGCAGCAGAATGTGTGGCTGCGCGCAGTCGGCGAGCGCGTCCCGCGCGTTCAGAATGAGATTCACAAGCACCTGCTGCAGCTTGCCGCGGTTGCCGGAGATGGCGGGCAGGTTCAGCGCGAGGTCCGTTTCCACGCTGACGCCGGAGCCGCGCATCTGGTGCTCTAACAGCAGGACGGTTTCGGTGACGATCTGGTTCAGATCGACGTGCGCGAGGTCGACCGTGCTCATGCGCGAGAAGTTCAGCAAGCCGTTGACGATCTCGGAGGCACGGAAGGTTTGCTGGGTAATCTTTTCGATGACCGGCCCGAGACGCGCCTGAGCGGCCTGGTCCATGCGCAGCTGCTTGCCGAGCATCTGCGTGTAGCTGGAGATGACCGCAAGCGGCGTATTGACCTCGTGGGCGACCCCGGCCGCGAGCAGGCCAATGGAGGAAAGCTTGTCGGCCTGGGTGAGCTGGGCTTCCATGCTGACGCGTTCGGAGATGTCGTCGACGATCACGATCCGGCCAACCGTTTCGAAGTCGCGGTTCAGCAGAGGGGCGATGGTGATATTGGCTGTGCGAAGTTCACTGTTGGGCAGCACGAGCCTGTATTTGTAGAGGGTATGAACGCTGTGTTGCCCTCCCAGTCGCTCGAGTTCTTCGGCGAACTCGGGCGAGAAGACCTCGCGCGCGGGGCGGCGGAGCACGTCCGCGCGCGGGATGCCGTGCATGCCCTCCATTTGGGCGTTCCAGCTTTCCAGGCAGTTGTCGAGGTCCAGGGCGAAGACGCCGATGTTGATGGATTCGACGATGTTCTCGTTGAAGTCGCGCAGCCGCTCGAAATCCATGATCTTCTGCTCCAGCCGGGAGTACAACTGGGCGTTCTGGATCGCGATGCCGATGTAGCCGGCCAGCGACTCGAGCACTTCCATGTCTTCACTGGAGAGAAAATCGCCGTCACCGGTGCGGCCTAGACCCAGGACGGCGACGGTGCTTTGACCGCCGCCGGCGTGACTGGCGGCGCGGCAAGGGACAAAGTAGTTGAGGTCCAGGGCCGCCACCGTGGCCCGCTGCGTTGCGGGCAGGCGCAGAACATTGTCGGGCGTTTCGAAGAAGAGATGGTTGTCTTCATCGAAGCGGCCGAACGTGAGGAAGCCGAGATCGAGGGCGGCGTTGTTGTGTGTGGCGGAAAGACCGTGCGAAGCCACCAGCGTGAAGCGCGGTTGCCGCAGGCTGTAGCCTTCGTCGGCGAGGAAGACGGCCACGCGGGTGACGAGCAGGGTTTGGTTCAGCCGTTCCACAACAGAGTTGACAAGCGCGGACAGGTCAGTCTGCGCGTTGATGCGACGGCCAAACTCGATCAGTGTTTCGCGGTAGTCAAAGCGCTTCTGGTCGAACACACGATCGACGCGACCTTGAATCGCGCGTTTCAGGGGATCAAAGACCAGCCCTGTGACGATGACCGCGCCGATCAGGCCCCACTCGCCCAGGTGTTGCCAGCGGTTGTGGACGGTCTCCGCGGCGATGGCGATGATGCTGAAGTACAGCCCGACCAGAGCGGCGGTGGCCAGCGTGTACGAGACACCACGCTTGAAGATCAGGTCCACGTCCATCAGGCGGAAGCGCACGATCGCCCAGCTGAAGGTCAGCGGCAGCAGAAGAAGAAAAAGGACGGCTACCTTGCTGATGACGCCCGGTACGTTGACGTCGGCCAGAAACGGAACCACGTACAACGCGGTGAACGGCAGAACCGTGAGCAGGGTGCCGCGGGAGAGCCACTTCAACTGTTGGCGTTGCAGTGGCTGCGCGGCCGTGCGGTACCGCACCCAGAAGACCGTAGCGGCGAGCAGATAGAAGATGGCCAGGTAGCTGAGGTCGACCTGGTCGAGGCGGTGCTGCAACCGGGCGGTCGGGGCCCAGTGATAGAGCGCCATGAACTGCAGCCAGACAAGGACGGCTCCGGGCAGGTACAGGAGGGTGTACAGGGCCCGCCAAAGCGTAGGACGCTCGCGCGCTCCGGAGAAGCTCAGCGCGAAGTGAAGGAACAAGGCCGGTTGCAGGGCGATCGCCAGCACGTTGCCGATGAGGATTGTAAGGTCAAGGCCGTCCAGGATGCCGGTGTATTTGAAGCTGTAGAGCAAAAAGGAGGTCAGGCAAAAGATGAAAAAGTGGGTCGACTGTGGGGCGGTCCAACGCCGCAGAAGAACATACAGCCCGATTGCGAGGTACACCAGGGCAATCAGTCGCAGCACCTGATTGTCGCTGCGGTCCGCCGGTGTGAGGATGACATTGATCTCAAACTGCGCAGGGTGGCCGAGGCTGCCGGTCGTCCGCAGGATCGAATAGGTTGCGTGCTGCCACACCCCGGGCAGCGTGCGCTCCAGGGTCGCGAGGTCGGGTGTCGACGTGCTGTTGACCGCTGTGACGATATCGCCTTTGCGGAGCCCGGCACGGTAGGCGGGGGTGTCGGCCGGCACGCGGTAAGCCCGCAGACCGCCCGAGACCTCGGTCCAGGACACGCCGTCGGTCGGAGCCTGAAACCCATTCTCCTGGAGGAAGTTACCGACCGCCAAGCCAACGGCGGCCAGCGTCAGAACGGCCAGGATCACGGCAAAGAGTCGGGTTTGAAAGAGGCGGTTCATCCGGAGACGGGCTAGGTTACGAAAGCATGTAGCAAATGGAGGGCCAAAGGGCGTGCCGCAGCCCGTGTGGGTGATGGAGGAGTAAGCTCCGTGCTACGTCCCTGCTTTCATACGCCCCTACCATTTTTCGGAGGCGATGCAATCCCTCTGAACGGGAGGTACCGTGCCCAATGCCTATTACCAATGGAATCTTGACCGGGTTCAGCATCTCCTGTGAACTGGTGCCATGACGGATAAATTCCGGCAAAACGCAGACGCGCTCGCCAGCCTGGCCCGCGACGCCGAGGTACTTTTGCCAGTGTACGCTCGCTTCCCGGTGGTGATGGAGCGTGGGGAAGGCGTTTACCTTTGGGATACCTCTGGCAATCGTTATCTGGATCTGATGGCGGGTCTGGGCGTGAATGCCCTGGGGCACGCGCATCCGCGGCTGTTGGCCGCGATGGGCGATCAGGCGGGCAAGCTGATTCACCTGTCTCCGCAGTTCGCACATCGTGCCCCCGGGGAGTTGGCAGAGCGGCTCTGTGCCCTGGCCGGGCTGCGGGGGGCCTTCTTTTCGACGGGGGGAACCGAGGCTGTCGAGGGCGCTTTGAAGCTGGCGCACACGCATGCCTTGCAACATTACGGACCCCGCAAACGCGAGATCG
>CAXUIF010000080.1:0-13527 GCA_964250995.1 uncultured Acidobacteriaceae bacterium | reverse complement strand
GCCGAGGACCCCGCACCCGCGCCCACCGCCTGGGCCACCCCCGCCGAACTCCGCACTGGACCTTTGCCCGAACCGACGGGCGAACTTGCCACCGTCTAACCATGTTCCCTCTTCGTCTTTGCCCTCGCCCTTCTGGTTGGCCTTCCCGCAGGGGATCCGCGGTTTGCCCATATAGGCAACAGAGGCGGCATCGGCGACGCAAGCACCCAGACCAAACTCAATGCCTCGCATAGCCATACTTGGCGGCGGCGTAGCGGGTCTCGCCGCCGCCTTTGAGCTCGAGCAACACCGCCGCGCCGGCCAGGCAGTCGACTGGCACCTCTTCGAGGCCTCCGGCGGCCTCGGTGGCACTGTCGCCACCACGCGCCTCCAAACCCGGGACGGCGAGTACATTCTCGAAGACGGCCCTGACGGTTGGGTAACTGAAAAGCCCTGGGCTCGCCACCTCGCCGAAGCACTGGGTCTCGGCCCTGAGATTCTGCCCTGCAACGAAGCCGACAAGAAGACCTATCTCTGGCTCGACGGCCGGCTAGTTCCCCTGCCCGCGCGCATGCGCCTCATGGTGCCCGAGGACCTCGGCACGCTCCAGGCCTCCCCCCTCTTCAGCGAGGCGGCCAAGCAGGCCTACGCCCAGGAGCTTGCCCACGCTGAGGCTCTGAAGGCGGCCGCCCCGCACACAGATGAATCCGTCGCCAGCTTTGTTCGGCGCCACTTCGGCGACGAGGTGCTGACCAAACTGGCTGCGCCGCTGCTTTCCGGTGTCTTCGGCGGTGACGTCGCGAAGCTGAGCGTGCGCGCTGTGATGCCTGCCTTCGTCGCCATGGAAGCCGAGCACGGCAGCCTGATTGCTGCCCTGCAGGCCAAAGCCCGCCAGCGTGGCGCCGCGCCGCCCCAACCCACGTTCACGACCCTTCGCCGTGGTATGGGGTCTTTGGTCGAGGCGCTCCTCGCCGCCCTGCCGCCGGAGCGCCTGCACACTGGCAACGCCGCCGCCACACTAGGGCGCTCTCCTCGTCGCGAGTGGCTGGTGCGCTTCACTGGCCTGCGGTCCAACCCCTGCGCCATCGGTTTTGTACCCTTCGACGGCCTGCTGCTCGCCACCCCCGCCAAGGTGACCAAAGATCTGCTCTCGCCCTTGGACGAACATGCCGCCGCCCTGATCCCCATCGCGGCCAGCTCCGCCGTGCTGGTCACTTTTTGCTGGCCGGCGCCACTGGCGAGTTCCATCGCAATCCCGCCCGGGTTCGGGTTTCTGGTGCCTCCAGGAAGCGGCGCTCGCCCGCAGCTCCTGGCCGCCACCTTTGCCGACAACAAATACCCCGGACGCGCCCCGGAGGGCTGCCGCATCCTGCGAGCGTTCTTTGGCAGCGGCAGCGCGGAGCAGCTTGCCTCCGCCACGGACGCTGAGGTCGTTGAAACGGCCATCGGCGCCCTTCGTTCGATCCTGGGGCCGCTGCCCGCACCGGACGCGTCGCTCACCACCGTTCGCCGCTGGCCGCGCAGCCTGCCCCAGTACGAGGTCGGTCACCCGGACCGCATGGCCGAGCTCGCCCGCCATGTGCAAACCCTGGGCCACCTCCACCTGCTCGGCAACGGCTACCATGGCGTTGGCGTCCCAGACTTGATCCGCGACGCTCGCGCAGCGGCGCGCACCCTTGCTGAAGGCCTTGTCTGACTTGAGAACCGCTGCACCCCAACCCACCTCCTTTGAACGTCGGGGCCTGCCCTGGGTCACCACCGTTCCTGGCATTCCGTACTTCCAGACCGAGGACGGCCACCCCTGGCACCCCATCGGCCAGAACGACGCCATCAGCTGGCGCGAGCTCAACCCGCTGTTTGGGCGCAAGGACGTTACCGCCGTCGAGGGCTACCTCAAGCTCCTGGCTGCACACGGCGTCACCGTCATGCGGCTCATGCTCGAATACGCCCAGGTGCGCCACCGCTACTTTGAAACCACCCCCGGCCGGTGGTCGCGCAACGTCGTGCAGTTCTGGGACGACCTCTTTGCCCTGTGCGAGCAATATGGCATTCGGGTCCTCCTTACCCCGTTCGACACTTTCTGGATGTGGGTGAAATTCAAACACCATCCCTACAACCGCAAAAAGGGTGGCATGCTCGAGCACCCCTCCAAGGCGCTGCTCTGCCGCGGGACACGCGAAGCCATCAAGGCTCGGCTCACCTTTGCGGCCGAGCGTTGGGGTGGCTCCGGCGCGCTGTTCGCCTGGGATGTCTGGAATGAGATCCACCCGGCCCAGGCCGACATGAGCGCCGAGCCGTTTCTCGAGTTCATCGAAGATCTCAGCACGCACCTCCGCGCTGTGGAGACCCGCGCGTTTGGCCGCGCGCACCCGCAGACCGTCTCCCTGTTTGGCCCGGAGCTGAAGTGGCGGGCCCACATGGAGATGGAGCACGCCATCTTCCGCCATCCTTCGCTCGACTTCGCCACGATTCACATCTACGAGCAGGGCACCATCGATCACCCCAAGAACACGGTCGACGCGGCCATCGGCATGGGCCGCATCGTGAAGGAGTCACTCGCCGAGATCACCGACCAGCGGCCCTTCTTCGATTCCGAACACGGCCCCATTCATATCTTCAAGGACTTTCGCCGTAGCCTGCCCGAGCCCTTCGACGACGAGTATTTCCGCCACATGCAATGGGCGCACCTGGCCTCCGGCGGCGCAGCCGGCGGCATGCGCTGGCCCAACCGCCGCGTGCATAGCCTTACCGCCGGAATGCGCGTGGCGCAGCGCGGGATGGCGCGCTTTCTACCCCTGCTGGACTGGCATCGCTTCAATCGGGTAAACATTACCGATCAACTTTGCGTCTTCGACGAAACGGGCCGGGAGGTTTCCAAGAAGCAGCTGGCGCGGTTCGGTTGCGCAACGGCGGACCAGGCCTTGGTCTACCTGCTGCGCCGTGACACGTTGCTGAAAAAAGGCCAGCTCGCCAAACGCGCAAAGCCCACGATGCTTCGCCTGGAATCGCCGGGGCTCGCCCCTGGAAGCTACCGGCTCACGGCTTGGAACACGGTGCTGGGGGAGCCCCTCGCTTCGAGCACCCACCAGTTGCAGCCTGGAACTTTGATCCAGCTACCGCCGGTGCGCGGGGACCTGGCGCTGGCGTTCAGGCGGCTCGAATAGGCCCGGACAGGCGTAAACTAGCCCCATGGGCATCACACGCCAGCAAGCGCTCGACTGCTTCGCCTCTGACGACCTGATCGGCATCGGCATGGAAGCCGATGCGGTGCGCCGCCGCCTGCATCCGGAGGGCGTGGTCAGCTACATCATCGACCGCAATATCAACTACACCAACTTCTGCACGGAATACTGCACCTTTTGCGCTTTCTACCGGCCCCTTAAAGGCAAGCTCGCCGCCGAAGGCTACATTCTCGACTTCGACACTATTTACGACAAGATTCGCGAAACCGTGGAGATGGGCGGCACCGGCGTGCTGATGCAGGGCGGCATCCACCCCGACCTAAAGATCGACTGGTTCGAGAGTCTTTTCGCCGGCATCAAGCAGCGCTTCCCGCAGATCTGGTTGCATTGCCTTTCCGCGAGTGAGATCCTCGCCATCGCCGAATACTCGGAACTCGACCTCCGCACGACCATCGCCCGCCTGCGCGACGCGGGTCTGGATTCCATCCCGGGTGGCGGCGCCGAGATCCTCGACGACGAGGTCCGCAAGCGCATCGCCCGCCTGAAGTGCCGCACGGAGGACTGGGTTAGCGTCCATCGCACGGCCCACGAGCTCGGTATGCGCACCACCGCGACCATGATGTTCGGCGTCGGGGAGACGGTGGAGCAGCGCGTCAACCACTTCGAGGTCGTCCGGCGGCTGCAGGAGGAGACCGGCGGCTTCACCGCCTTCATTCCCTGGAGCTTCCAGCCCAACAATACGGCTCTTGGCGGTCGCGGCTGGGACGAGGCGACCTCGGTCGAGTACCTCAAAACGCTCGGGATCAGCCGCATGTTCCTGGACAACATCGATAACGTCCAGAGCTCGTGGGTGACGCAAGGCCTGAAGGTGCTGCAGATGGGCCTACGCTTCGGCGGCAATGACGTGGGTTCCGTTATGCTCGAAGAAAACGTGGTCCGGGCTGCCGGAACAAGCAACTGCACTACGGAAGAGGAGCTTCGCCGCATCATTCGCGATGCCGGCTTCCAGCCTGTGCAACGCGATACGCTGTACCGGACGATGTTTTTGAACTAGTGAACAGTTACCCCGGCGTTGCACCAGAAAGGTGGCAAAAGGCCGCCGTGCTAAGCTAAGTAGAACCTAGCGCGACAACCCCGGGCCCTGGTACCACCTCTAACTACATACTTCGCAAGGTGTTCACGGGCAGCCCGCGGAGCAGCACGCCCTCACCCCGCCCGCTTGAACAGACTTTCCCAGCGCAGGCCCGCAGCTAAAGGGGCCGCGCTTGCGCCAACGCGCATCTGGAGTGGACTTGGATCTTCTCAGGGCTTTGCAGTCCCCACGGAACGGCGGAACGAACGCCCCCGCTTTGATTGTTTTTTCGCATCTGCGCTGGCATTTCGTTACGCAGCGTCCACAACACCTCCTGGTGCGCGCCGCAGCGACGCGCCCTGTCTTCTTCTGGGAGGAGCCCTACGCGTACGAGCCCTACCAGGTGCCCGACGATCTGCCTATGGAGGGCCGCCTGGAGCTGATCCAGGCCGAGGAGACCGCAAACCTGATCGTTCTCCGGCCGCACCTGCGCGCCAGTGACGACCTCGAAGCAGGGCAGCGGCGGCTACTGGACCGGTTCCTCGGCGAGCGCGGCATCACCCACCTCGATGCCTGGTTTTACACCCCCATGGCACTCGGCTTTGCGGCGCACCTCCGCCCGGAGGTCACCGTATACGACGCCATGGATGAGCTTTCGGCCTTTGCCGGGGCACCGCCGCAGCTGTTGGAACGCGAGCGCGAGTTGTTCCGCCGGGCCAACGTGGTCTTCACGGGCGGCCGCTCACTATACGAGCACAAGCGCACCCAGCACCACAACGTGCATGCCTTCCCCAGCTCCATTGAAGCGGCGCACTTCGCCCAGGCGCTCCAGCCCCAGGCCGATCCCGCCGATCAGGCCGGTATTCCCCACCCCCGCGTCGGCTTTTACGGTGTGCTGGACGAGCGCTTTGACGGCGACCTCCTCGCCGAAGTCGCGCGTCTGCGCCCGCACGTGCACTTTGTGATGCTCGGGCCCGTCGCGAAGATCGAGGAAGCGAGCCTGCCGCAGGCGGCCAACCTGCATTACCTCGGCAGCAAGAGCTACAAGGACCTGCCCGCCTACCTGTCGGGCTGGGACGCGGCGATGCTGCCCTTCGCCCTAAACGAGTCCACCCGCTTCATCTCGCCCACCAAGACGCCCGAGTATCTGGCGGCAGGGAAGCGCGTTATCTCGACGCCCATTCGCGACGTCGTGCACGATTACGGCGAGCCCGGCCTAGTCGAGATTGCCGGCACCCCGGAAGGCTTCGCCGCGGCGGTGGACCGTGCGTTGCGCCCCGCAGTCGACCCCAAATGGCAGAGCGCCGTTTCAGCCAAGCTCGCGTCCGGATCGTGGGATTCCACCTGGGCAGCGATGAATGCGGAAATGGAACGCGCGCGCTTGGCGAAGTCTGTGGTGAGTGCGAAGGCGAACAGCGCACTCGAGAGGGTCAGCTTTCGTAAGGCCGCTCCTGTACGCGAGAGCTATGACTACCTCGTGGTCGGTGCAGGGTTTGCGGGTGCCGTGGTCGCCGAGCGGCTCGCCGGTGGGATGGGCAAGCGCGTCCTTGTAGTGGACAAGCGGCCGCACATCGCAGGCAACGCCTTTGACTATTACAACGAGCACGGCCTGTTGGTACACCTGTACGGTCCGCACATCTTTCACACGCAGTCGGAGAAGGTCTTCAATTACCTGTCCCAATTCACCGAGTGGCGGCCCTACGAGCACAAGGTGCTGGCCTCGGTCGATGAGCAGATGGTTCCCATCCCGATCAACCTGGATACGATCAATCAGCTCTATGGATTGAACCTGGACGCGGCCGGCATGGAGGCATTCCTTGCCGAGCGCGCCGAGCCACGGGCCGAGATCCGCACCTCTGAAGACATCGTCGTGTCGAAGGTTGGGCGCGAGCTGTATGAGAAGTTCTTCAAGAACTACACCCGCAAGCAGTGGGGCGTGGATCCGTCGGAGCTCGACAGCAGCGTGGCCGGCCGCATCCCGGTGCGTTTTGACCGCGACGACCGCTATTTCTCGGATGCCTTTCAGGCCATGCCGCTCGAAGGCTACACGCGTATGTTTGAACGCATGCTGGCCCATCCCAAGATCACTGTCATGCTCGCGACGGATTATCGCGAGATCATCGACGCACACCCGAACGCCAAAGTCGTCTACACCGGCCCTATAGACGAGTACTTCGATTACCGCTTTGGGAAGCTGCCCTATCGTTCGCTGCGCTTTGAACACGAGACCCATGATCGGGAACAGTTTCAGCCCGTGGGCGTGGTGAATTTCCCGAATGACCACAAGTACACCCGGGTTACGGAGTTCAAGCACCTCACCGGACAGGAGCATCCAAAAACCAGCGTGGTCTACGAGTATCCACAGGCTGAGGGCGACCCGTATTACCCCATCCCGCGGCCCGAGAATGCACGTCTCTACGAGATGTACCGTGAGCTGGCCGAGAGCACCCCGCACGTTTATTTCTGTGGACGGCTCGCCAACTACAAGTACTTCAACATGGATCAGGTGGTCGCGCAGGCGCTACATCTCTACCGCAACATTGCTGAGGACGAGGCGTCAGCGGCCGTTCTGCTGCCGAAGCGTCCGATGGCCAGTGTCGCCTCGCCGGTACGAGCGCGATCAGCCGTGGAAGCCGCCGCTCCCAAGTCGGAAAGCCTGGCGGGCGCGAGCTAGAGCAGCACAGGGGCGGTCTGGAGCGGCCGCCCCTACAGTTCCCGACCGCGTGTTCACTCTGAAGCCAGTTGCGGAGTTCCTGCAGTGACTATCGTTGTTCTGTCCCCGCACCGGGACGACGCGGCCTTCTCGTTGGGTCTGACAATCGACGGGTTCCTGGCTGCGGGCCACACGGTCTCCGTGCTCAACTGTTTTACCCAGACCGCCTTTGCGCCCTACTCCGACGCGGACAACCTGCATGCGAACGACCGGCTGTCCTTTGTGTCGGCGCTACGCCGTCGCGAAGACCAGGCGTGGAACAAGCTGCTGGGCGGTCGGCTTCGCTTCCAGGATCTCGATCTGCTGGACGCGCCGTTGCGGCTGGCGTGCTCCGTAGAGGACGTACTCACCATCGCAACGCGACCCGGTGACCGCGCGGTAGCACGTGTCGCAGGCGCTGTCGCAAAGCTGCTGCGCACGGCTCCCGCGAACGATCTGGCCCTGGTGGCCCCGCTCGCGATCGGCAGTCACATCGACCACCGTGTGGTGCAGCAGGCTGTGCTGGACGCCGTGGGGGATGCCGCGATACCGCTGGCCTTCTACGAAGATCTGCCGTACGCTGCGCGCGAGGACGGGGAAGCCACTCACCTTGGCAGCCAAGACAACGTGCCGGCGCCTGATCTGGAAGCTGTCTTCACGGAGTCACCCAGGGCTGACCCTGCTTCAGCCGTTCAGCGCAAGACGCATTTGTTGCAATGCTACGACTCGCAAGTCGACTCGGATGCGGTGCGTGCCATGGCAGAGTTTGCTTTGCGTTATGGTGGGCGCGAGCGTTTGTGGGCCAACGCCGCCTGGCGAGCCGCCGGGCTGGGCGTCGCGGAGCAAATGGACCAGTGAGCGTCTTCTCTCTCCCGACGTTCTCCCCCTCCGCCCCCCTGTTACCGGGCAGGGCACACCAAGGCTGTTGCGCCTGCGTGGCGATCCCGGCCCGCAACGAAGAAGTCACCCTGCCGCGTTGTCTGGATGCGCTGGCCGACCAGGTCGACCTCACCGGCGCGCCTTTGCCCGCGGCTTCCTATGAGGTGCTGCTGTTGCTGAACAACTGCACGGACCATTCAGCCGCAGTAGTGCAACGCTGGTGCGCCAGCCACCCCGGCATTTCGGTCCACTCGGTGGAGCGCACCTTCTGCGCCGAGCAGGCGCATGTGGGGACGGCACGCCGTCTACTGATGGACACAGCCTGGCACCGCCTTGCCGGGGCTGCCTCTGGTCGCGCCGCAATTTTGTCCACCGATGCCGATACCGTCGTGGCGCGAGACTGGATCGCCCAAAACCTTGCCGCGCTCGATGCGGGCGCCGATCTGGTTGGCGGGGCGGTCCACGTTTTGGCTAAGGATCTGCTGGCCCTGCCGGACGCGGTGCAGCGCTGTTACGAGCAGGACCGGTGCTACGCCAGCTTGGTCGCCCAACTCGAAGACGCACTGGACCCGCAGCCTACCGACCCCTGGCCTCGCCACCTGGACCACTTCGGCTCCTCGCTGGCCTGTACGCCGGAGGCCTACGCGCGGGCAGGAGGCATGCCGGCGGTGAATCGGCTTGAAGACGAGGCCTTTGTGGATCGCGCTCGCGGCGCCAATCTCCGCTTGCGGCACGAGCCGGCTGTCCGTGTGGCAACATCCGCGCGCCTGAAAGGACGTGCGCCCGTGGGGATGGCCGGCCAGCTCCAGAACTGGGCCGCGCTGCCCCATGCCGACGCTCACGACGTCCGTTCCGCCGCGTATCTGGAGCATCGCTTTCGCACGCTGCACCGTTTGCGCCAGATTTTCAACGCAAAGGACCCCGGCGATCTGCCCCTCCGCACCCAGTGGTGGAAAGACACCTTTGCCGAAGCCTTGCAGACCAAGCCAACTTGTCCGGAGTTTCTGGGCGCGATCTACTGCGACATTCTGATTGAGGAGAGCTTCGCGGGAGCACATCGCGAGCCGATTGAGAGCGCCATCGCGGGCCTTCGTACCCGGCTTATGGTTCCGCCGGGCAGCTGCGGAACAACCCAGCAATCAGCACCAGGACAGCTTAAGAAGTAGGTTTTTGATCAGAAGGGTGAGACCGGTACAAGCCAGATGGTCGGGGCGAGAGGATTCGAACCTCCGACCCCCTGCTCCCGAAGCAGGTGCGCTACCAGGCTGCGCTACGCCCCGAACCGTGTGCTTGTTGCTCGTGCCGGCACGCGGGTGAGTTGGGGCTACGGTTTCCTGTTGGGACCGAACCACTCCTCGCCGACTTAGTAAGTCTAGCAGACCTTCCCCCCCACCTCGCCCCTTGCGCCGCGAGCGTCCGACTGAGCGCGCCTACGTCTACTGGGGCCCCGGTGACTTCGGCCCTTTCGACCCCGATCGGTGCCCGGCTTTTAAGGACTTGGCAGAGCGTTGCCCCGCTGGCCGGTATCGTGCCCCTCGCTTGCCGTAGGCTTCTCCGCGTCGCTGAATCGTCCCTTCCTCAAAGGGCTGCGTGGCGGGTTCGCTGAAGCTGGCGCCCAGCGGCACAAGGACGTCGCGAACCGTGCGCCCGGACGTCTCGCCCACCCGCACGTCGATCCGCTTGGACTCAATGCCTTTTTCTTCCGTGAGGTACTGCCGCGCGTTGAGAACGCGCTCCGCCGCGGCCTCCGGCGCCTCATCCGGCGACGCATTGCCGATCATTACCAGCCGCGCGTCGGTCTGTTGCGTCAGAGTCAACGCTACATCGTCCAAACAGCCTTTTGCCTCGTTGTCCACGCGCACGGGTCGCCGCTTGTCTCGCGCAAAACTGAGCGAACACATCTCCTGCACCTCAGGGATCACGGGCTCCGCAGGCTTGGTCACCGTCACCTGGGTCGCGAAACTGGCCTTCTGTCCCAGGTCATCCGTCACGTTGCACGTGAGGTCGATGGTCGTATTGCCGAGGCCCGCGGTCGAGAGCCGCGCCGTTGCTCCGTTGGGCGTTACCACCCCCGCGCTCGTTCCATAGGTGTACGTGAGCGCTCGATTCTGCGGGCTCGTTCCAGTTGTGTTGATCTGTACGTCGGTGCCGGAAACCACGGAAGCCGGCGTCGCTGTGCAGCGAACGGAAGGCGGATCGAACGCCTTTACCTGGAAGGCCACGCTGCAAACGGCCTGGTTGCGCGCGCGGCGTCCATCCGCTACGCGGCCGACCACCGTGTACTCCCCCGGCGCCAGCCCTGCGGTGTCGAGTGCCACCGTGCCCTCGTCGGGTTTCGCTGTGCCGCCGGTCGTCTCCCAATGCCACACGGGCCTGACCTTGGGGTTCAGAAAGAGTGTGCTACCGGTGACGATGAGCGACTCGCCCGGATGCACCAATGCGGGTTGCACCGAGCAGCCCAACTGCACGGCCTGCGGCGGCTTGTAGTCGCCAAAACGCAGCACCAAACCGCCCGAGAGCTTAAAGGCGTCGACCTCGCCGAAGCCGCCCGTGGTGCCCGCCGGCAGCAGCAGCGGCCCGTAGACGTCCTGCGCATATTGAAAATCGGCCTGGATGGGCCGCACCGCCAGATGGTGATCGAAGACCGGCAGAACATAATCCAGGCCCGCGCCGCCCGTCACGCCCCAACCCCACTTCAGCGATTGCGTGACTGGGCCGTTGTACCGCGCCCCTCCGCCCAGCAAGTGAACGAACGGCACCCACGATCCCAGGGGCAAGCGAAACACCGGGCCAGCCTGGGCCGTGTATATCAACTGATCGCATTCACTGGCTGCGCAGTTGGGGAAGTACGCTTTGTGCTCGTTATTGCCGGAAAAGTAGCCGCCTTCCAGCTGCAGCCCGGCGTACCTGGTAAAGAAGTGACTCAAGCTGACGGTCGCGTTCGGGTTGGAGACGTCCTGATACTGGAACCTGTTGATGCCGCTGTTTACCGGATGGAAGTAGCCGTACCCCGCATAAACCTCCGTGCGGGAGTCCGGGTGCTCTGTCGCCCCGGCGTTCGCTTGGGCACGCGCGAGGTCCGGCAGCGCAAGCACTCCAGCGACGGCGCAACAGGGAAGAACCGCGTGCCACATCGAACGGAAACGCATGTTCGGACGGCTCCTTTCAGAAGTGGAGAACGGGCAAGAGTGCAGCAGAAGATCAAAAGCGGATCTCCGGCAGTTTACCGCTTTCGTGCCAGTTTGGAGGGTACTTTTGGGCGTACTTCACACATTGGTACTCAGCCTCGGTTCGTTCGCCATTGGGTGGGCGCTCGCGGAACCCATGCCCGCCGGAGCTTTAGATACTGCCACTCACACCCTAGGACGCTCGAGGCAGCCTCCATCTCCGCCGCAAGAAAAGGCTAAACTTAGGCAGCGAGGGTAGCACCGATTTGATAGAGCGTCGCAGGATCGTCGACATGTGGCAGCGCGGCGAGGCTGTCGCGCTTGCCACACTGGTGCGTGTGGAAGGCTCCAGCTATCGCGCGGCCGGGGCCCGGATCCTGATCGGCCGCGAGGGCGCTTCTGTCGGCTCCGTCTCCGGCGGCTGCCTGGAGGCCGAGATTATCCGGAAAGCCCCATGGCTCGTCCGCCATGGCGCACGCGTGGAGCGTTACTCCACCCTCTTTGACGACACCGCCGAGATCCCCTACGGCCTCGGCTGCGGCGGCACGGTGGACGTTCTGCTCGAGCCTGCTGATGCCCCGGAGTTCCAGGCGCTGATGCATGCGCTTGAGGCCTCTCTCCGCGGCCAATCACGACGCGTCACGACGAGCTTTCCGGACGATTCGCATCGTCTTGCGCGCTCCATCACCGACGGAAACGGCACGCCGCTCTTTCGCAGCAGCACACCCTCGGGTGTCCCCACGGCCGAGCCATTCGCCGAGACACTCGAGCCGCCGCAACGGCTCTTCGTCTTTGGTGCAGGCGACGATGCGCAACCGCTGGTGCGGATGGCCGCCCTGCTCGGCTGGACGGTGCTCGTGCTGGACGGTCGCACGCAATGGGCCCGGCCAGAACGTTTTCCCGAAGCCGAGCAGGTGCTTGGGACCCACACCCTCGGTGGGTGGCAGCCTGCGGCTCTGGACGCCGTCGTGCTCATGACGCACAGCTACGAGCAGGACCGTGCATGGCTGGAGCAGGTGCTTCCTCCCGCGCCGCGCTACCTCGGTCTGCTTGGCTCCCGCCATCGCAGCGCCCTGCTCGTCGCCGAAGCAGCCAGCACGGTCGGCTGGCCACTGGAACGAGCGTGCGAACGGCTGTTCGCGCCCGTGGGCCTCGATCTCGGCGGCGACGGGGCTGAAGCCATCGCCCTCAGCATCCTTGCTGAGATCCAGGCGTGTGTTCAAGGCAAACTCGGTCACTCGCGCCGGCTCACCCCCACGGGCATCAGGGAACAGGTGGCACGCGGCGGCGCCTCGCGTTATCTGCAAGCCAAATGCGCCCTGTAGGCATCGCGGCAGTCGTTCTGGCCGCGGGTTCTTCAAGGCGGCTTGGTCGCCCTAAGCAGAATGTCTTCCTCGGCGGTGAAACGCTGCTGGCGCGTGCCCTCCGAACCGCAACTGTGGCGGGTCTATACCCCTTGGCCGCAGTTGTGCGCGAACTGCACGGGACGGACCAACTCGCCAGCCTGCATGCAGTCGTTCTACCGAATGACCATGCCGACGAGGGCATAGCGGCGTCCCTTCGCCTGGGTGTGCGCTGGGCGTCGCAGGCTGGCGTCGCAGGCTTGGTCATCCTTACGTGTGACCAACCGCTGCTGCAGCCCGATCACCTGCAGGCCCTGTGTGCCGAGCCCGCGCGTCTCACCGCCTCCGCTTACGGGACACGCAGGGGCGTGCCTGCCTTCTTCCCGGCTGCGGCCTTTCCGCTGCTGTTGACGCTTACAGGCGACGCAGGCGCTCGCGATCTCCTTCAGGACGCAGCGGCGATCCCCAACGAAGATCTCGCGCTAGACATCGACACGGAAGCGGACCTCCGCCGGGCAGAGGAATTCTTTGCTGCCGAGGTCCGCCGCGGTCCCAGCGCACAGGTCTAGTTGCAGGCGGCCGTTCTCACGGATAGCCAAGGCGGGCCGGGGCTAGAAGTGACGCAGCTTTGGGCGGGTCTCTTCGTGTACTTCCACCGGTGTGTGCAGCGTCTCCGGAGACGGAACTCCCGATGGCCGTTCAATACGCTCGATCGATCGCGTCACCAGATCCCGAGAGCCCAGACCCACCGCAAGCGACAGTGCAAAGACGATACCGCCAAACAGGATGCCGAAGGCCAATTCAACGATGGTGCCGCCAATGCGTAGATGATCCAACGCCATCGCGGCCGTAAGCACCAGCACCAGCCACTTGACTCCCAGAGACAACACCCGGGCGTACTGCAGCTGCGCATTGACCGCGCTGATCAGCACCGAGCGCGAAAGAAAGCGTGCAATCAGACCACCGACAAACATCAGCAGGACGGCTCCGACCAGGTGCGTCAGGTACGGCAGGATGAAGAGCTCCATCTGCGAGTTGGCCTGATAGGCCGCGTCAAAGCCTGTAATCCCGACGGCGATGCCGACCAGGATGAAGAGCCACAACACGCTGCGAGCCAGCAGCGCACTGGGCGAGTGCGCCGGGGACCAATCCCCGAACGTCGTCACAGCTCCGGGAAACCGCCACGACGACACCCGTTCGTCAAAGCGCAACC
>CAXUIF010000079.1:11348-13586 GCA_964250995.1 uncultured Acidobacteriaceae bacterium | reverse complement strand
CACGCGGCGCTGGTCAGCGATGCGGACCAATACTCGGCCGAGGCTCGCGTCACGCTCATGACGCTGCACGCGGCCAAGGGGTTGGAGTTCCCGCTGGTGTTCCTCGCTGGCATGGAAGAGGGCCTGTTTCCGCACTCGCGCACGCTCACCGATCCCACGCAGATGGAAGAGGAGCGACGGCTCTGCTATGTGGGGATGACGCGCGCGATGGATACGTTGGTGATGACACGCGCGCGCTACCGGCGGCGCTACGGCAATGACATGCCGGAGTCCACGGTGGCTTCGCGCTTTCTTGAGGAGATTCCCTCGCGCCTGGTCGAAGACCTTGGCTCACCAGGCTTTGGTGGCCAACGTGACGAGTACGGAAGCTTCCGCACGGGCGGCGCCTACGCCACGCCCTATCCGCAACGGGGCGACCGCCGCCGCTTTGCCCCGGGTGCCAGTGAAGAAGGCGAACGCCACTACAGCTACGAGGACGAAAGCCAGGACGCCACGAGTGGCAGCGGAGCGCGCCAGTACGCCACGGAGCGGTTTGGCGCGAGTCGCAGCAACGGAACCGGCGACCGCACCGCCGCCTTCTTCGGCAAGGGCGCGGCAGGTGGCGGCACCGGCTATCAGCTGGGCGACAAGCGGTACCCAGGCCGGCCGAAGATGGACATCCCCGCCCCAAGCGGGCGCACGGGCCTGAGCAAGAGCATGCGGGTGCGGCACCCCAAGTACGGGGAAGGCATGGTGGTCGGTCGCGAGGGTGACGGCGAAGATGCCAAGATTACGGTATCCTTTACGGGGCACGGTGTGAAAAAGCTGGTGGAGAAGTTCGCCCAGCTTGAGCGGCTGTAGCGGTTCGGCAGCCGGCCCGGCACAGGATTCAACAGCACGCGGCCAAGTCGACCACTTGCCGTATCTCGTCAGATTCAGGAAGAAGAAACGATGGCCAATACCACCGCAATCACCGATCGTGCAGAGCGCAAAAAGCTCAAGCGCGCTGCCCGCAGGAAAGCCACCCCGAAGACCGCGCGCACCTGGGCACGCGGGGAGCACAAGCAGAAGGTCAAGAAGCTGAGCCGCGGTCAATCGAAGCGGTAAAACAACAGATTGGAAGGACGAAGACGCGGCATTGGGCCGCGTCTTCGTTTTCTTGCAGGTCTGATTTCCGCGAGGTCAGTCTGCGCGATGCAATAAGCATGGCTTGGACGCGTTTACCGGGCTAGGGCCGTCGCCACCCCGACGAAGGAGTCGGCGCACCCGTAATACATCCACCACTTGCCTTGAAACAGCACGAGCCCCTCGGCAAAAGTGGTGCCCGCAGCATACTGTCCACTGCGCTCAAACGGCAGCTCCGGTGTGAAGACGGGCTCTGCGGTTCGCGCCTGCAACTGCTCCGGGTGATCGGCCGCGAACAAGGCTTCTTCCACGCTGTAGGTGCCGGGCTGTAGATGTCCATCACCGGCAGCGCCGTCTGCGTTCTTCGCGTTGTACAGCATCACGATTCCCTGCGCGGTGCGCACGGGAGGCGGCCCTGTCTCTGGAAAGCCGCTGTCGGCTTTGCCCAGTCGCGCCCGTAACAGAATCTTCGGCTTGCCCGGCGCGTCCTCCACCGGCGTCCAGTGGATCAGGTCTGTAGAGGTGGCGAGCCCGACCTCGATCTCGCCCCAGTACATCCAGTAGCGGCCGGCGATCCTGGCCGCCACGAGCCTGTCGCCCTGCCGTTCGGTGACGATGCCCGCGGACTTGTACTTGAGCTGGTCGTAGCGGCCGCCCAGGGCTCCCTGGAAGGCTGGCCCCTGCTTGGTCCAGTGCTGCAGATCGCGGGAGGTGGCGATGCCCACGGAGTAGCTGTTGCGCTCCCGGGACCACTGCGTATAGGTAAGGACATACGTTCCCGCGGCGTTTCCACCAGGCGCGGATCCTCTACGCCGCCGGGTACCTCGCGGCTGCGCTGCGCGTCGTTCGCTGGATAGAACACCGGCTCCGGCCCTTGGGCGAAGTGCACGCCGTCGTCGCTGACGGCGAGCCCGAGTCGCGAAATGTGCCCACCGATGGCCTTCGCGCCCGAGTCGTCTTCCGCACGGTACAGCACGTAAACTTTGCCGGCGCGCACGATCGCTGCCGGGTTGAAGGTGTGCAGGGCCTCCCAGTGCACAGGCTGATTGCTGATCGGATCGCGAAACGTTGCGGCCAGATCGGGGCGGATTACCGGCTGATCCGCGGCACGCGTCCAGGGTCCTATCCAGGCGC
>CAXUIF010000079.1:0-11248 GCA_964250995.1 uncultured Acidobacteriaceae bacterium | reverse complement strand
AGCACGAGAAAGCCAAAGCTTCTTTGCACCAAAGTCATCCTTTGCCCATCGCGCCGAGGTATGCGGGAGTCGAGGTGATTCACGAAACGGTAACACGGTACACTACGCGCAACCCCTACGCTACGCGGATCCGAAGCGCCGAGGACAAATCGCTGCCCCGACAAATCTTCGCTACCAAGTCCATTGACAAGCTGATTGCCACCTCCGAACGGCCGGAGACTGCCCTGAGAAAGACGCTCGGGCCGGTATCGCTGACCGCACTCGGGATCGGCGCGGTGATCGGCTCGGGCATCTTTACGGTAATCGGCACAGCGATTGGCGGCAATCCGGCCCAGACCGCAACCTTCAGTGAATCGCCCGTCATCGACCTGGTGATCGGTCTGCTGCACCATCAGGCCGGGCACGTGGCGGGGCGCCCGGGAGCGGGTCCGGCGCTGGCGCTGTCCATGGTGCTGGTTGCGATCGTGTGCGCCTTTACCGGCCTCTGCTACGCCGAACTGGCGAGCATGATTCCGATCGCCGGCTCGGCCTACACCTATACCTACGCCACACTCGGTGAGTTGATTGCCTGGATCATCGGTTGGGATCTTATCCTCGAGTACGCTTTTTCCAACATGAGCGTCAGCGTGGGTTTTGCGGCGCATGTGGTGGATCTGCTGGACTGGCTCGGCATCCACCTGAACCCGCGCTGGCTATCGCCCGCCTATCTGCCCCTTGGCCTGCAGGACCTGGCCGGGCACGACATCTATAAGCCCGGCTGGCACTTTGGCTTCAACATCCCGGCGTTCCTGATCGTAATCCTGTTGACGATGGTGCTGGTGCGCGGCATTCGGGAGTCCGCCCGCACCAACAACATCATGGTGCTGATCAAAATCATTGCGATCTTGGTGTTCGTTGTAGTCGGGATCAAGTTCATTCACCCCGGCAACTACCATCCGTTTTCGCCGAATGGCTGGAGCGGCGTTTTAGCCGGCGGTTCCATCATCTTCTTCACGTATATCGGCTTTGATTCGGTGTCGACGGCCAGCGAAGAATGCCGCGACGCCCAGCGCACCGTGCCCCTGGGCATCGTGGCCACGCTGATTATTTGTACGATCCTTTATGTTGCCGTGGCGCTTGTGCTGACCGGCATCGTGCCGTGGCATACGGTGATCGGCGACGCCGCGCCTGTGGTCAACGCGCTGAAGCGGCTGACCGCGGCTACCGGCAGTCCGCTGCTGCACTGGACGCGGCTGTTTGTGCTGCTCGGCGCCCTCATCGGCATGATCTCGTCCATTCTGGTGTTTCAGCTGGGCCAGGCACGCGTGTGGTTTGCGATGAGCCGCGACCGCCTGCTGCCGGATGTCTTTTCCCGCGTGCATCCGCGCTATCGCACGCCGGCCTTTGCGACCTGGATCGCAGGAGTCCTTGTGGCTGTGCCGTCCGGCTTGCTGGACGTGGGTACCCTGGCCGAGCTTTCCAACATCGGCACACTGTTTGCCTTCGTGCTGGTCTCCATCGGCGTGTTGGTACTGCGCAAAAAGCAGCCCGATCGTCCCCGCGGTTTCCGCCTGCCCGGGGGGCCGGTGTTCCCCGTGCTGAGCGTGATCTTTTGCGTGCTGCTGATGGCTGGCTTGCCGGTCCGCACGTGGGAGCGGTTCTTTGTGTGGCTGTGCGTGGGGCTGTGTGTGTACTTCCTGTACAGCCGCAAGCGCAGCGAGTTCTATGAATCCTGATCGGCTTGCCGCTTACCGGCAGAGCGGCGTTTTCTTACCCTAGTTAAGAACCTGAGCTGATGGACAAGCGCGGTGTTGGTTCCCTCCGCGTTTCAGGACGTCACTGCCCGCCCCATGTTTGCTGACTACCTCAGCGTGGATAGGGAAGGCTGCTCCTTGATCGAAAGGCCATCGAGCTGTCCTTGGTACACGATGACTTTCTTCAATCCCGCATAGGGCACCTGCGTTAAGGGCAGGATGCGCCCGTTCACAACCAGCGTCGGCGTGCTGCTGATCCCGAGTTCCGTCGCCAGCTTGACCGAGGCATCGATCGCTGCCCTGGTAGTTGGCTGGCTGGCGCAGGTCATCACCGCAGCGGGGTCGGCACCGGCCGCGGTGACCGCGGCGCGCAGAGTCGCGTCGGCCTTGTCTGCCGTCAGATCTGTCTGCGTGTCATAGACCTTCTGGGCATAGGTGAAGAAGGCCGGATCACCCTTGGCTTGGCGCACACAGTTACCCACTTCAGCCGCCTGCAGGGCAAACGGATGCACGGTGGGGAGCGGCAGATTCTGAAAGACGACATGCGCTTGCGGGAAGTCTTTCGTAAGCTGATCCATGGTGCTCTGGGCGGCCTTGCAGTTCGGGCACTGCAGATCTGCGAACTCAACCAGCTCCAGATCTTTGCTCGTGGCGCCACGGGATGGCCCGTCCGCGCGCTGCTGCAACGTCATGCGCGTGTCCGCAAAGGGGCTGGCGCCGAAGGGCGCCAGATCACCGGCAACAGCGTGCTTCCCATCGGGCGTTACCAGGAAGCCATAGGTGCCCACCCGCGTCGGCTGGCGCTTGTCGGCTACATACACCTCCACTCGCACGAACCCCTGCTCCGTGGCAGGCTGAATGGAAGCAACGCGCCACTCGCGGTTTTCGTCCACACCCCAGACTGCATGTAGGAAGCTGTCCACGGTCTGCGGCGAGGGACTGGCAGCGGTGAAACTCTTAGGGTCCACAGCGGGAAATGGAATCGGCGGCGCGGGAGCGGCAGGCGCCTGCGCCCCGGCCGGACCCGCTGCGGCTGCCGGGCTGGTTTGCCCTGTCGCCGTGGCTCCCGGTAACGGCAGAGGCACACGCGCCGTTGCGGGCGCTCCTGTTTGCGCTCCGGCTACCCAACCCGCGGCCGCACAACACACGGCCAGACCCAACATCAGCTTGCTCACACCATCTCCCTTACCGATATATCGGCAACTCACTCCAAAACATTAGACCTCGCGTCGGGCTGCGATGGGAAATCGCCTGCCCATGCCGAAAGCCTTCCTGGACACCTTCAGCACAGGCGCTGCCTGCTGCCGCTTGTACTCGGCGATCTCGACCAGGCGAATGACCTTGCGGACCAACTCCGGCGGAACACCTTGCCGGTCCGCAATCGCCTCCGCCGACTCGTAGTCCTCGATGTAGGCCCGCAGCATGGGGTCCAGTACCTCGTAGGCCGGGAGCGAATCCGTGTCCTTTTGACCGGGCCGCAGCTCTGCGGAGGGGGGCTTGCTCAGCGTGTCGGCAGGAATCACCTCGCGCCGGAACCGCACGGCATTGATCCACTGTGCCAGTGCGTAGACCTCGGTCTTATAAAGGTCGGCGATCACCGCCAGCGCACCCACCATGTCGCCGTAAAGCGTGCAGTACCCGGTGGCCATCTCACTCTTGTTGCCCGTGGTGAGCACGAGCGCGCCGGTTTTGTTCGACGTTGCCATCAGCAGGGTTCCACGGATGCGCGGCTGCACGTTCTCTTCGGCCAAGCCGAACGGCGTTCCCGCGAAGATTGGCGCCAGGCGCTCCGTGAACTGCTCGTAGATTCCCCGGATCGGCAACACGCTAAAGGCGATCCCCAGGTTCCTGGCGAGCAACTCGGCGTCCGTGAGCGATCCGCTGGAGGAAAACTCACTTGGCATGCCGATGCCCTGCACGTTTTCCGCACCGAGCGCCTCGACCGCAATGGTCCCAACGAGCGCCGAATCGATGCCCCCGCTCAAACCGACCACCGCCTTCTGAAAGCCACACTTGTGCAGGTAGTCCCGCGTTCCAAGCACCAGCGCGGCCCAGGTTCGCTCACACTCGAAGCCCCCTGATAGCGGAGTCGCTGCCCCATCCACCTCTGCGGGCCCTTGCTGCAACCGCATTGGCGCGTCCCGCTCCGTATCCACGACGACCAGATCTTCCGCGAAGGCGCATGCCTGGGCGATGATCTCGCCGTCGGCGTTCATCGCAAAGGAGTCGCCATCGAAGATCAGACTGTCGTTGGCGCCCACCTGGTTGACCAGCACAACCGCGGCCCGGTGCCGCTTTGCGAGCGCCCCGATCATGCGTCGCCGCGTCTCCGTCTTGCCATGCCAGTAGGGCGAGGCGGAGATGTTCAGGATCAGGCGCTGCCCGCCCTGTGTCTGCGGCAGCGCCCCCCACTGCTTCATGAGCTCTTCCACCGGGTCGAGCGGGTAGTTCTGCCGCGGCCAAAAGAGCTTGTCGTTCCACGCGTCCTCACAGACGGTGATCGCCACCGGCTGGCCTTTGATCAGCGTGAGCGACTGGTGGGTAGCCGGTTCAAAGTACCGCTGCTCATCGAAGACGTCATAAAACGGCAAGAGCATCTTCTGCTGCACGAAGCGGAGTTCACCCGCTTCCAACACCGCCGCCACGTTGCGGACAAGCTTCTGCCCCGGTCCTGCGCAGCGCATGGGGGAGCCCACCAGCACCGCGGGACGCTCAGGGCCGGCGGTCAGTTCCGCTATCCGGAGCAAGGTGTCTTCTGCTCTTTGGACAAAGCTCGTTTTCTCCAACAGGTCGGCTGGCGGGTAGCCGGAGGTCGCCATCTCGGGAAAGACCACCAGGTCTACCGCGCGCTCTGCCGCCCGGTCGACGGCGATCGAGATCTTCTGCAAGTTGCCCGAGAAGTCCCCAACGGTGGGATTGATCTGGGCTAAGGCGACACGCACACTGCCATTCTAGCCCGCGGCGTCCAGCGTAAGGCAGCGCTCCCGGCACCCGTACGCCCAAAACATCTTCCAAATGACGCCCATAGCCAGCGCCGCCCTGCGCGCAAACGGGTAGGCTGAGCGCAAGGGCACAACGCGCATGCCATGGATGGAACCGTTTGAAACGGGTGTGGCTCCCCCTAAGATCCGCGTCCTTGTAGCTGATGACGAAGAGGTCATTGCCAGGACCCTGGCGACCATCCTTGACCTGGCGGGGTACGAAGCCTGTGCGGTTTACGGGGGCGACGCCGCCCTGAAGCTGCTCGACCTGTTCAAGCCGGACCTCGTCATCACGGACGTCACCATGCCTGGTGTCACCGGGGTGCAGGTGGCTTCGGCCGCCCACATGAGTCTGCCCCGGTGCAAGATCCTGCTTTTCACGGGGCATGCCGCCCTGCACGACCTGCTGCGCGCGGACGAGGTAGAAGGCCTGGCGTTTGACATCATCATGAAGCCGATTCGCCCGGCAGAGTTGTTGGAACGTCTGCGACAGACCCTGCGCTCAGACCATCCGGCGCTGCTGGTTCCGATTGACATCGACGATCTGAATGTTCACTAGGGAACGGTTGATCGTTCTTTGCTTTGTCTGGAGACTGAAGGTTGTACTTCGTTCGATGCTTAGGAGAGGGCGGAACCTGTCTTGTTCCTTATTCAGTGAAGAAACGTCCCGGCGGAGTCTAGGATCCTGTGCCCGCCAGCACGACACCGACGGTTCGCGCGAGGATGCGCACGTCCAGCATGAGATTCCAGTTCTCGACGTAGGCTGTATCCAACGAGATGTAGCTGTCGAAGGAAGGATCCTGCCGGGCTTCGATCTGCCAGAGGCCGGTGATGCCAGGCAACACATCCAGCCGGCGAAGGTGCACCAGGTCGTACTTTTCCACCTCGGAGGCCAGGGGCGGGCGCGGACCAACCAGGCTCATGTCCCCTTTGAGCACGTTATAGAACTGCGGCAGTTCATCCAGCGAATACTTGCGCAGTTTCGCCCCAATCTCGGTTATCCGCGGGTCGTTTTGCACCTTGAACAGCACGTTATCCCGCTCGTTCATGTGGGCAATCCCCTGCTTCAGCCGGTCCGCGTTCTGCACCATGGTGCGGAATTTGAAACACCGGAAGACCCGGCCCTTCCGACCGATGCGCTCGGCGACATAGAAGACCGGGCCGGGGGAATCGAGGCGGATCAGGATCGCGATTGCGACCATGAAGGGCAGGGTGATCAGAAGCGCCAGGGTCGCCAGAACGATGTCGATCCCGCGCTTGAGCACAAAAGCGCCTCGCGGAAACTCCCGCCGATGCAATGGAATCGTCGGAAACTGCCCGATGTACTCCACCGAAGCATTCCAGGCAAGGCCGTCGTAAAGGTCCGGCACCACACGCACCTCAATGCCCAGCGCCCGTGCTTCTTCCACCACGGAGATCACGGTTCGCTTGTCCGCGGGCGTGGAGAAATAGATCTCATCCACGAACAGCGAGCGCGCCACGGCGACGCAGTTGCGTATGTCGCCGACCACCTGCGGGCTATCGCGATCGCGGTCTGCGTTCAGTGAAATGAATCCTTTAAATCGGAAGCCCATGTGCGGCAAAGCTTCCAGGTGATTGCGCAGCGCGTGCGCCACCCGGCCTTCCCCGACAATGAGCACATTGCGAACTTCGAGCCCGAGCAGGTAGCGCCGTTCGCGCAGTTTGCGCCACAGGGCGCGCCGCAGCATCAGCATGGGCATGGTCAGAAAGACGGTCAACAGCACCGCCAAGCGTGAGACGGCGTAACCGCGCGTCAGGTACAAGGTCCCGCACAGCAGGAGGCCGGAGGTCAGCACGGCCTGTACGGTCATGCGCTGTTCGTGGAGCCCGCTGAAGTTCTCCCCCGGCCGGTACAGCCCGAGGACCCGCGAGATCAGGACCAGGTACACCCCAAAGGTGAGCAGCATCAGCAGGGACGGCAGGTGCGCCGCATGCGCCAGGTTCCAGAGAATGCCGGGCTCGCTTTCGGTAGCCCCGTTCAGACGCAACCGCAGGGCAATCAGGCCCGCCAGCACGGCTGTCACTACGTCGAGTAGCGCCCAGACGACGACCGAAATGGAGGGCCTGGGCTCGGTGTTGCGTCCCCCGGCCGCCGCCGCGCGTTCGCCCGAAGCCCGCCGGCCGGAGATCACGACCTGTTCCAGAAAGTCAGGTGTCGGCATAAGGTACGCCACCACAGCTTGCGCTTTCCCGCTGAATCCTAACGAAGGTTACGAAAGGAGGTAAGGATTCCCGTGGCTGGTTCCAATCTACCACCCCCCACCCCGGCCACCTTGTCCTAAGATGGCGCAGCCTTACGCGGGCAGGACCAGCTGATCGAGCTCCAGGAACTCCCGCAGCACCGGGTCATCGCTGGCGCGCATCTCGTCCATCGGCCCGAAGAACCGAGCCCTGCCTTCGTGCAGAAACAGCACACGGTCGGCCAGCTTTTCCGCAAAGCGCATGTCATGCGTCACCACAATGCTGGTGAGGTGAAGTTGCTCCTTGAGCCGCTGTATCAGATCGCCCAGCAGATGCGCCATCAGCGGGTCCACCATGGTGGTCGGCTCGTCGTACAACACCGCCGCGGGCTGGGCGGCCAACGCACGCGCAATGGCCACCGAGCGCTTCATCCCGGTCGACAGATCGCTGGGCAGCAGGTTTTCCATGCCAGCCACCCCCACCATTTCCAGCATGCCCTTCACCACCTGCAGCATCTGGTCTTCCTCCATATCGCCCCTCTCACGGAGGGGAAATGCCACATTCTCGCCTAAGGTGATGGAGTCGAACAGAGCGCCGTTCTGAAAGACCATGGTTACCTTGCGCCGAACGGCCTGCATCTCCCGTTCGTTGAAGCCGCAGATATTCTGCCCGGCGACCATCACGTTGCCGGCATCCGGCTTGAGAAAGCCCATCAGGATCTGCAAGGAAACTGACTTCCCGACGCCGCTTCGCCCAAGAATGCACAGGGTTTCGCCGGAGTTGACGGAGAAGCTTACGTCTTCCAGGACGCGGAAGTCGCCAAAGCTCTTGTACACGTGCTCGAAGGCAATGTACGGCGCCAAAGGCGCCGCGAACTCGGCCCCTGCAAGCCCGGCACTCGCGGCGAAGTTGGCTTCGTCCGCCGCGGTCTCCGCCTCGACTTCGTTCAGGCCGGCGGACTCCGCCATGAACTCATTTACGGCCGCAGCCACATCCGGCGAAACCTCGGCCGTCAAAGCATCGATCTCGGCTCCGCGTACCGGGGCGCTCACATCCCCGTAATGACGGCTGTGCACAAGCTCCGACGTGAGAATCGGGTCTGGTTCGGGAGGCGGCTTCACTTCCCTAGTATGTCAAAGGCGTCCAAGGCCAGGGGCGCGTCGACGCGCTCTGCAGCCGCCAGCTCTTCGGGCGTGTTCGCATTCCGGAACCAGCTGCCTAACAGCTCACGCAGGCTCTCCGCATTCTGAGAAGCGGCGTCAGGAAGGAACCGAGCGGCATCGACCACCCAAAGCGCACCGTGCGCGGCGTTGCTCGCGGTGGCGATCAGCTCGTCCAGGCGCCGTACGCCGCGATCCAGCGCGGCCGACACCCCCGGCAAAGCAGCGGGCCGGAGCATGCAGAATGCCGGCTGCTTGTCCCCGTTCACCAGCAAGAAGCTGGCTGCACGACGCGGGGCGGCCTCCCTCACAACAGCGATGGCCCAGAAGCGCAGCAACGCTTCGGGTACAAGCGGTACATCGACGGGTACAAACAGTGCCCACGGCTGGGTGCAGGCCCTCAACGCGGCCTCAATGCCGGCACCGGGCCCTGCTTCGGCTCGCGCCTCCGATACCACGGGCGCAAAGTTCCCGAGGTCGTCGCGGTTGCCGCTGACGGACACGTCCGCGCAGAAGCTTCGCAGCTTGCCGACAGCGACCTCGACCATCGGGCGGCCGCGAAACGGGAGCCGTGCTTTGTCCCGCCCCATCCGCGAGCTCTTGCCGCCGGCCAGCACAAACCCGTGGACCGGCAGCAAGTTTTGGCTGCGTTGGCTTGCTGGCGCGCTCAACGGTCGTCCAATCTCAGGCCGGCAGCTGCCCGACGCGGCTCAAGAACCGCACGATGGACGCGATGCCGCGATGAAAGTTCGCGAGATGGAACTTCTCGTTGGGTGCGTGCAGATTGTCATCCGGAAGCCCGAAACCCATCAGCACCGTTGGAATGCCCAGCACACGCACAAAGTCGCCAACGATCGGGATCGAGCCGCCACCGCGCACATACACCGTCTCTTTGCCGAAGACCTCGGCCATGGCTTCGGTCGCCGCACGCACATAGGCGTTGTCGGTGGACATGACGATCGGCTCGCCCGAGTGGATCAGCCGCACCGTCACGGAGACCCCGGCCGGGCTAATCTCCTCCACAAAGGCTTTGTACCGAGCGAACACCTGTTGGGGCTGCATGCCCGGCACAAGCCGGAAGCTGATCTTCGCGACAGCTTTGGCCGGAATGACCGTCTTGGCGCCCGCGCCCGTAAAGCCCCCAGGCATCCCGTGCACGTCCATTGTTGGCCGGGACCACAGCCGCTCCAGCACCGAAAACATGGCTTCCCCGGTCAGCTCCGGGGAGCCAACCTCGTTCCGGCGAAAGGCCTCTGCGTCGAACGGCAGCGAGCGCCAAGCCTCCAGCTCAGCCCGGGTGGGTTCTTCCAGGTCATCGTAGAAGCCCGGAATGGCGATACGTCCATCGGTTCGCTTCAGCTGCGCAATGATCTGCGCCAAGGCCACAAACGGGTTCGGCGCCGCACCGCCGTACATGCCGGAGTGCAGATCCGTGCGCGCGCCCTGCACTTCGATCTCGGTATAGATCATCCCGCGCAGCCCGACGCACAAGGTGGGCAGCTCCGGCGCGAACATTTCGGTGTCGCTCACCAGCGCGCAATCCGCCCGCAAGCGCTCCCCGTGCGCCCGCACAAAGGCCGCAATGCCCTCCCCGCCTACCTCTTCCTCGCCTTCCACAATCACGCGCACGTTTACGGGCAAGCGGCCTTCGGCCTTCATCAGGCTTTCCAGCGCCTTCACATGCATCCACATCTGCCCCTTGTCGTCCACGGCCCCGCGGGCATACACATTGCCTTCGCGCTCAGAGGGCTCAAAGGGTGGCGAGTGCCATTCGTCGAGCGGTTCCGCCGGCTGCACATCGTAGTGCCCGTACAGCAGCACCGTGGGCTTCTCCGCCCCAGCCCGGAGCCATTCGCCATACACCAGGGGGTGCCCTTGCCGGTCGGCGTCCGAGGTCTCGATCAGCTCCACCCTATCGAGACCGGCCCCGCGCAGCCCGTCCGCTACAAACTCGGCTGCGCGGCGCACATCGCCGGCGCGTTCCGGCGTGGTGGAAACCGATGGGATCCGTAACAGGTCTTTTAATTCTCCGACGAACCGCGCCCCATGCTCACGCGCGTATGCGATGGCTGCCCCGGTCCCCGTGTCTGAACCTACGCTCATCCGGTCATTCTACGCACGGGACAAGACCGCCGGCATAGGCCCGGCGGTCTTGCCATGGTGCACGGCATTGGCGCTGGACAGGTTACTTTCTGGAGCTCTTCGCGGCAGATTTCTTTGCAGCCTTTTTCGGAGCAGGCTTCGCCGGTTCGGACGCCTCCTCCTCTTCTTCCCCGGTTTCCTCCTCGTCGTGTTCCTCCTCCTGATCGCCCTCAATGGCTTCGGCGTTCACGGACCTGGACACTTCGTTGAGCTTTTCGTCGGTGTCCTTCTCTTCCTGCAAGGTCTGGGCAAGCAGCTGCTGGATCTCCGTCTGGCCCATCGCCTCGGCAAGCGCGACGACGGTGCCATACGCAGCCATCTCGTAGTGCTCCACACGCTGAAGGGCGGCGATGAGCGCGGCGTCCAGCAGGGGTCCTTGCTCGATCTCCTCGATGTGCTCGGCGCCCTCTTCCAGAAGGCCCTTCATGCCTTCACAGGTCTTCCCACCGGAACGCTTTTCCAGGATCTCGAACACGCGGTCCAGCCGTTCTACCTGTTGTTTTGTCTGCTCCAGATGCTCCTGAACCGCAGCTTTCAGATCCGAGGACCGAATCGCTTTGGCCAGTCTGGGATAAGAGCGGATCGCTTGCCGTTCCGCCGAGTAGATGTCCTTCAGTTCGTCGAGAAAAAGTTCGTTTGCTGACCTGATAGCCATATGGATCCTTTGTTGTGCTGCGGTGCGGTGCAAGAACAAGAGCCCTACCGCCGTGAGGGCCAGCCGGGAGAACTGGGCTAGCGTTCCCCACGTGGCCCTTCAGGGCAGGCGCTCGGCTTGTCAGGCACGGGAGGGTCGAGGAGGAACCGGGCTCGTTCGTCGCCGGCAGAGTGGAAGGCTGTGAAGCAAGTCTCCTAAGGAGAGACAAGAGAGTTCGACGTACGGAGCGCGTACGCAGTTGCGCGGCTGCGGCGCGCGCGGGCCCAGTTCACGGGCGCCAAGGTGCCCGTGTCGCGTGGCACGCACCTCCGGGTTCCGCTCGTTGATCCGAGAAACATACCCTCCACAGCACTGGAGCGGCATCGCCACACCCTG
>CAXUIF010000078.1:0-13635 GCA_964250995.1 uncultured Acidobacteriaceae bacterium | reverse complement strand
GCCAGGGCAGCGAAGACGATTTGCAGCGTGCCCAGCGTGCGCGCCGGAATGCGGTGAGCCGCGCGGGCAAGAGTAAGGAGATGCACGGCGAAGGCCACCGCGCAGCCCAGGGTAAGCCACTCGCCCAGGTGCATGCCGGAGAGCAACGCGAAGCCCGCGCCGGGGTCGCTGGTCAGCAGGACGATGCCGAAGAACGCTACCGCCGCTCCGGCGTAGGCGGTGGACGTGGGCCGGGGCGTTCCGTGGGTGCGCAGGCCCGGTACAAGGCTGATCAAGGGCACCAGCGCAACGACAAGACCGGTGAGAAAGGCGGATTTCGACGGCGTTGTGCGGGCGAGGCCGGTCGTTTGCAGCTCGTAGCCAAGGGCGAGGCAGAGGCCCGCGACCGCGCACAGGGTCAGCTGTGGACGCGTGACCTGCCGGAGGGCGCGGTGGTTGACCGCGACCAGGAGTGCAGACGCCAGGGTCATGCGGAGCAGGTTGAACAGCAGGGGCGACACCTGGCCCAGGGCGGCTTTTACCAAGGGGAAGGTGCAACCCCAGACAAGGGTGACCGCGACGAGGAGAAGATGGGCGGTGAGGCTGTGGCGTGAGTGGGGACGGGCGGGCATGCGGCGGATGCTGTCTCCTGAATGAGCGCTGGTCGCGAGGGGAGAGAGTCTCAACGTTACTGTGCTGATTGCAACGCCAACTGCGTGTTCGTCGTGCCGCTCAGGACGGCAGCTTCGCTTTGCTGAATCTTCGCCAGGCTGTTTTGGAGCGGCCAGCACGAGGCCAAAAGTTCAAGGTGCGGCGCTCGGAGTCTTCGCGAGTGCGCCGGTGCGAGCCTGGTAGCGCGTGACGCCGCCGACAACAGTGCGCAACACCTGCACCCGGAGCAAATCCTGCGGGGAGACTATCGTGATATCGCGATCCAGGACGACAAGGTCGGCGAGAAAGCCGGGTGCAAGGCGGCCTTTGATCTGCTCGCGGAACTCGGCAAAGGCTGAGGCCTGGGTGTAGGCGTAGATGGCCTCGTCGATCGTCAGGCGTTCCTGGGGCTGGAAGGTCTGGGTGCCGGCCTCGTTCTGGCGGGTGATGGCCGCGTACAGTCCACGGAACGGTGAGATGGATTCGACGGGGTAGTCGGTGCCGAAGGCCAGGGTGACCCCATGATCAAGGAAGGAGCGCCAGGCGTACGCGCGGGTGGAGCGCTCGGGGCCAAGCCGCTGTCCGGCCCAGGCCATATCCGTGAGCAGATGGCTGGGCTGCATGGAGGCGATCACGCCGAGTCGGGCGAAGCGGTCGAAGGCGCCTGCGGAGACAACCTGGGCGTGCTCAATACGAAAACGGAAGTCGCGGGGCCGCAGCTCACGTGTGGGCTGCTCGGTGCTTCCCGGCAACCCTGCCGCCCCGGGATCGGAGGCGGGTTTTGCCACGCTTTCGGCGGCCTCGAAGGCATCGAGCGCCATGTCGTTGGCGCGGTCCCCGATGGCATGAAAGCCGAGCTGAAAGCCAGCCTGCGCTCGCTCTGAGGCTAGCTGGTTCAGCTTCTCCGGTTGGAACCGCGGCAGGCCGGCGTTTCCCGCATCGTCGCTGTACGGCAAACGGAGTGCGGCGGTGCGCGACCCGAGAGAGCCATCCATAAAAGCCTTGAGCTGGGTGAGGTGCAACATCTCGTCCTGGCGAGGGTGGCTGGCGCGGCGTTGTTGCAGGGTGAGGAGAGGCGTGTCGAACGGCAGCCACTCGGCCCATCGCAGGGGCAGATCGCCGGTACGCTCCCACTGTTCCAGCACAAGCCAGTCGTCCCAATCGGAGAAGTCCTGCACGCTGGTAACACCGTGCGCAAGCGCGTCTTCGATGGAAAGCCGGAGAGCGCGTCCGCGGGTAGCGGCATCCGGCTTGGGCACGTGCGCCTCAAGCAGAGCGAGTGCGGGAGCTTCGCGCACCATGCCGGTCGCCTGGCCATCGGCAGCGCGGTCGAACTTGCCGCCTGTGGGGTTGGGGGTGGCAGCCGTAATTTGCGCGGCGCGGAGGGCGGCGGTGTTGGCCACGGCGATGTGGCCGTCGACCCGGTCCAACAAGGCAGGGTGACCCCCCGTGACGGCGTCGAGGTCTTCGCGAGTGGGCAGGGTCTTGGTGGCCCAAAGCGTCTCGTCCCAACCCCCGCCGAGCAGCCACGTCCCGGGCTTCGCTGTAGCGACATAGGTGCGAATCCGGTCCTGCATCTCGGCCAGCGAGTAAGTCCCAATGAGGTTCACCGCGAGACGCTGCTCTCCGGCCTGGGCCATATGGGTGTGGGCGTCGTTGAAGCCGGGCATGGCAAAGGCACCGTGCAGATCGACCACGGCTGTGCGGGGACCTTTCAGGGCGAGCATGGCGGTGTCGTCGCCCGCAGCAAGGATGCGGCCGGCACCCACCGCAAGGGCCTGAACGCGGGCGGGTGTGGGGTCCGGATCATTGGCTTTCAGGTGCGCGCCGGTGAGTATGTTGCCGTGGAGGAAGAGCGTGTCGGGTGCAGGCTGCTGCGCGCCTGCGGGCTGCGCGAGCAGGGCGGCGAGCAGCAAGAGAGCCCGGCAACGGCTGCCTGGACACTGAGGTTGGAGGAGGGGCACGCGGTCGAGTGTATCCGACCTTTCACGGCAGGCCGGATGTCACCTGCGCCCCTGCGGGCTTAGCGATCGCGCAGCGGCTCTGCGGTCACGCTTCGGATGCCATGAACATCGTTTCGGTAACGGTCGTGCAGGCATCCAGGAGGACCAGCAGGATGCGGCGCAGGGCGAGCTCACGGCCTGTGGGGTCGTACCACTCGGCTGTGGTGTGCAGGCCGCCGCCCGTCCCGCCCGCGCCAACAGCTACGGCAGGAACGCCGCGCGCGAGTGGCAGATTGGCGTCGGTCGAGCCGATACGGGCGTCCGTCGCAAGCCCCAGGTGGCGGTCCACGGCTCGCACGCTCAGCAACAGTGGAGATTGCGGGTCCAAGGCGCCCACTGGTCGCATGCCGATGCGTTGCACGTGCAGTTTCAGGGTATCTTTGTCCGCCGCGCTGCCGGTCTGGGCGGCTACTTCGGCGCTCAAGGTGGACAGGACAGCCAACTCCAGACGGTCGAGTTCGATCTCGGAAAGGGAACGAAGATCGAGCTGCGCGCTAGCGGTCTCGGGGATGGAGTTGACCGAGGTGCCGCCCTGCACCGTGCCCACGTTCAGCGTTGTGCGGGGCTTACCCGGCAAAGGTAGACGCGCCACGGCGAGCAGTGCGGCGCTGAGGGCCAGAATCGGGTTAGGACGGTGTGCATCGGCCCAGGAGTGCCCTCCGGGACCGGTCACCGTGACGCGCAGGCGCCGGCTGCCCAGCGCGCGATGGACCACCAGCGCGTCGCCGGCCCCCTCCAGCGCGATTGCCGCCGCCAGCGTCAGCCCAAACGGTGGACGGTCGAAAAGGTGCCGGATGCCGCGCAGGTCCCCTTCGCCCTCTTCGCCCACGTTGGCGGCGAAGACGATGGGACCAGGAGGGCGCACGTCGCCGCGGGTCAGCGCGGCGGCAAGCGCAAGCAGGGCGGTCAACCCTGCGCCGTTGTCGCAAGCACCGGGGCAAAGAATGCGCGATCCCTCTTCCCGGGGCAGACAGGGAGTCGCAGGGGGAAAGACAGTGTCCAGGTGCGCCGAAAGCAAAACGGCGCGTTCGTTGCCGGTGGTCTGGCCGAGGTTGGGCTGCCCAGGGTTGTACAGGGCAACGACGTTGCCTTCGGCGTCGATGTGGGTTTGCTGCAGCCCAAGTTCGTGGAACCGATCGCAGAACCAGACGGCGCGTGCCTGTTCGTGGAAGGGCGGGGCTGGAATCGCGAGCAACTCCATCTGCCAGCGGCGCAGCTGGAGTTCATGCAGATGGAGCCAGTGGAAGGCGCGATGAACGCTGCCCTCGGCGGCCACATCGGCAATGCGGCGTGCGTCGGGGGGCCTCACACTGCCCCCTTGGCGGCGAGCGCAGCATGAGACGGAGCATCGGACGGGGCTTCGGCCGCGCTTGGCTCATAGAGCACCTCCACCAGGTACAGGCCACTCGCCGGGGCTGTCGGCCCTGCCTGCGCGCGTTCGCCCGAGGCTAGAATGCGAGGAAGGTCGTCAACGCGCAGGCTGCCCCGCCCGATCTCGACCATGGTGCCGACCAGGTTGCGCACCATGTGGTGGAGAAAACCGGTGCCGCAGATGCGAAACTGCAGCACACCGGCCTGCCGCGACCACTCGGCGGTGTAGATGGTCTTGACTGGGTTGGGTTTGCTGGACGGATCCGGGAGCAGGAGCGGCTCTTCTCCGGGGTTGGTGAAGGGCTTCGGCGAGGGCACAGCGCGGCTGCTCGCGGCCATGGCGGAAAAGTCGTGCGTCCCCACGAGCAGGCGGGCGGCTGCCTCCATCGGCTCGAGCGCGAGCGCCCAGCGGCAGTCCCAAACAAACGGCGCCAGGAAGGGCGAGCAGATGCGCTCCGCAGGTCTGCCATGGCTGGGGCTAGGCAGCCGTCGCTCAAAGATGCGGTACTCGTACACCTTGCCCCGAGCGGAGTGCCGGGCGTGGAAGGTCGCGGGGACGACCTCTGCCGCGAGCACGCGGATGCCGGCGGGCAACACGCGATTGAGCGCCCGGCGCAGGTTCCCGGAGGGCAGGGGCGAGGCCAGGGTGAACGAAACCACCTGTGCCAAGGCGTGCACCCCGGCATCGGTACGGCCTGCCCCCTGGGGAAGGACCTCCTCGCCCGTCAGGCGCTTGAGAGCCGCGGCCAGCGTGCCCTGAACGGTGGGCAGGCTGGGCTGGGTCTGCCAGCCATGGAAGCTTTGGCCGTTGTACGCGAGAGTGAGCTTCCAGTCGGCCATGGGGAGAGCGGTCCAACCGCAACCGCGAGGTTCATTATCGCCCGTGCTAAAGAAATGGCCGGATCTGCCGATAAGATAGGTGGACTGGCCCTGCAGTATGCGATGAATGCTCTCGATGCTGGAACCATCCAGCCCGGGGGGACGTATGTGCAGGGCAAGAGCGTACGGTTCAGTGAAGGAAGACGCGTGAACGAGCGGAGCAGGCTTTGGCAGAATCTGCGTGTGGGGGCGTGTTTGGCCCTTATGGCGCTGAGTGCAGCGGCACAGAATCCAGGGGCGCTTCAGAACCCAGGGACGCCTCAGAACCCAGGGGCGGCGACGCCTGATTCCTCCGCGCAAACGCCCGCAGCTCCGGGCATCCCGAATACCTCACCGCAGGGCGTCAGTCCAACCGCCCCTGCGCCGCCGCAGGCAGTGCAGAACGACACGACCGGAAAGCCCGGGTTGCCGCAGGCGCCCAAGCCCATGCCGACGCAGCCCCTGTTCATGCGCCCGACCCCGGTTGACTATGCGAAGGGCAACCCTTTCTGGCCGAAACCGCTGGCGATCTACACGCCCAAGAATTACCCCGCGCCGCGACTCAGCAATGCGCCCCAACTGCACGACCTGCTACGTGACGGCAAGATCTACCTCAGCCTGGCGGACGCGGTGGCTCTGGCACTGGAAAACAACTACGACATCGCGATTGCGCGCGTGAATCTGGATATCGCGGACACGGATCTGCTCCGTGCGGAGGCAGGTTCGAATCTGTTGGGTGTGCCCAGCGGGCTGATCACCAATACCCTGGGTGGATCGAGTTCGACGATCACCGGCGGCGGCGGACCGGGCGGAACGAACTTCACGACGTCGGCGAGTACGGGCGCGCTGGGTCTGGCTCTCAGCACCAACGGCGGCGGGCCGGCCCCGGAGATCTTCGACCCGGCGCTCACAGGGACCCTGCAGTACGAGCGCTCGACGTTACCGCAGACCGTAACCTTCCTGACAGGAACCAACTCCCTGCAGACGAACACGGCGAGCTACAACTTCGGCTACATCCAGGGCTTCTCTCCCGGAACGCTGCTGCAGGTCACGTTCAACAACGCTCGCCAGACTACGAACAGTCTCGAAAGCACGTACAACCCCCTTCTGCAGTCAACTTTTCGCGCGCAAGCCACGCAGCATCTGCTGCAGGGCTTCGGCACGTGGATCAATCGCCGGTTCATCGTGCAGGCGAAGAACAATCGCCGCATCACGGACTCGGCCTTTCGCCAGCAGGTGATCTACACGATCACGCAGGTGGAAAGCATCTATTGGGCGCTGGTAAGCGGCTACGAGGATGAGCAGGCCAGAACGAGGGCGCTCGCGCAGTCGACGCAGCTTGCGGCCGACGACCGGCGTCAGGTGGAGATCGGAACATTGGCGCCGCTGGATGTGGTGAATGCGGACTCGCAAGTCGCCTCCGATAAGCAGGCGCTTATCTCATCGCAAAGTAATCTCGAATACCAGCAGTTGCTGATCAAGCAGGCCATTGCCCGCAACCTGAACGATCCGCAGATGGCCAACGCACCAGTTGTGCCTACCGACCGCGTGGGTCTGAACCGGCTTCCTGAAGAAGACGCCAAGCTCGAAGACCTAGTGAGTCAGGCATATGCCAACAACCCGCAAGTCGAGCAGGCGACCATCGTGATGGATAACGACAAAATCACAATCCGTGCCGAGAAGAACGGTCTGCTGCCGGTGGTCGACGCCTACGGGTTTTACGGCGCTTCGACGCTCGGCGGGTCGCAGAACCCGCTCCTGAATTGCGGTGGTTTCAGCTCAACCACCTTTGTCGCCTGCCCTCCAGGCACGTTTCCGAGCACTGGGTACGGAACGGCGCTGCAGAACCTCTTCAACAACAATGCGCCTGACTACGGCGTGGGCGTGAATGTAAACATTCCTTTGCGCAACCGCACTGCACAGGCTGCACAGGTGCGCTCGCAGATGGAATACCGGCAGGCCGAGATGCGCCTCCAGCAGATCTATACGCAGCTGCGCATTCAGCTGGTGAACTCGTTATATGCCTTGAATAACGACCGGGCCGGCGTGGCCGCTTCGCAGGCCGCACGCGACTACGCGACGCAGTCGTTTGAAGACGAGAACAAGAAGCTGCGGCTTGGGGCCTCCACCACGGCCAATGTGCTGCAGCAGGGGCGCAATCTGGCCACAGCAGAAAACAACCTGAACTCTGCGCTGGCCGCTTACGCCCGCGATCGTTCCACCCTCAGTCAGATCCTTTCAGACACCCTGGACCGCTACGGTGTGAGCCTTGGCGATGCGGTCACCGGTACAGTAACGGCCCAGCCCCATGTGCCCGGCCTGGTGCCTCCACAAAGGCCCGCGTCCGCACAGCCGTCGGCAGCGGCGGCCCCTTCGGGAGGGCAGTAGCGTTCGAAGCCGACCGCAGGCATCACACGGAGCGGGGTGAGCATGGAACAGCGAAACCGCTTGGCGCAGGCTTCGTCGGCGTATCTGCGATCAGCACAGCATCAACCGGTTGCCTGGCACGAGTGGGGTGACGACGCCTTTGCAGAGGCGCAGCGGGACGATAAACCGGTCCTGCTCGATATCGGGGCGGTCTGGTGCCACTGGTGCCACGTGATGGATCGTGAAAGCTACGAGGATGCCGGAACCGCGGCACTGATCAACGAGCTTTTCGTCGCAGTCAAGGTGGATCGCGACGAGCGCCCCGAGGTCGACATACGTTATCAGGCGGCTGTGGCGGCGATCAGTGGGCAAGGCGGATGGCCGTTGACCGCGTTTCTGACCCCAGCGGGTCAACCGTTCTTTGGTGGAACCTACTTCCCTCCGGAAGAACGTTATGGACGGCCCAGCTTCGCGCGCGTGCTGCGCAGCATGGCACAGGCGTACCGCCTCCAGCGCGGCGAGGTGGAAGAAACAGCCGCCAGTGTGGTGGTGGCCATCGAGCAGAACGAAACCTTCTCCGGCCGGGGTGGTGCGCTCGGAATGCCCTTGCTGGACAAGATTGTTGACGCTATGCTCCAGCAGTTCGATCCGCGCCATGGGGGCTTTGGCTCCGAACCGAAGTTCTCTCACCCCGCGGCTCTGGATCTGCTCGTCGACGCGGCATCGCGGCCAGGGCCACTGGCAGGTCGCGCGCGCGAGGTCGTCGCGCTCACGCTTCGCAAGATGGCCAATGGCGGCATCCACGACCAGCTCGCGGGAGGCTTCCATCGCTATTCTGTGGATCAGCGCTGGGTGGTGCCGCACTTTGAGAAATTGGCATACGACAATAGCGAATTGTTGCGAACCTACGCGCATGCCTTCCAGAGCTTCCGGGAACCACACATGGCGGAGGTTGCCGCCAGCACACTCCGATGGATGAACGAGTGGCTGACCGATCAGGACAAGGGCGGCTTCTACGCTTCGCAGGATGCCGACGCCTCGTTGGACGATGATGGCAACTACTTCACCTGGACGCGTGCGGAAGCGGAGGCGGCGCTGACCCGCGAAGAGTTCGAGGTGGCGGCCCCCTTCTACAACCTGCGGGCGATTGGGGATATGCAGCACGATCCAGCCCGCAATGTGCTGCATGTGGTGACCGACGTGCCGTCAGTCGCGGCGTCTTTGGGCCAAAGCGAACAGCAAACCCGGGCTGTGCTTTCCGCTGCAAGAGCCAAGCTGTATGCCGCGAGGTTACAGCGCAGCGCGCCGTATGTGGACAAGACGATCTACACGGGATGGAACGGGCTGTGCATCTCGGCGTACCTGGCAGCCGGGCGCGCTTTGGGACGCCCCGAAGCGACACGATTCGCGCTGCAGTCGCTTGACCGGGTTCTGGCGGCAGTGTGGCAGCCTGGGGTGGGGCTTTCCCGCGTGGTGGCCTATGGCGAGTCTGGGGGCTCCCCGCAGCCGGTTCCGGGGGTGCTGGAGGACCACGTGTATTTGGGCATGGCCGCGCTTGACGCCTGGGAAGGCTCAGGCGAACTGCGCTACTTCACCACCGCGCAGCAGCTCGGTGACAGATTGCTCGCGCACTTCTATGACGAGGAGGGCGAAGGTGGCTTTGTCGATATGGATCGAATGGAGCAGCGGCGTCCCAGGGGGTACATTGGGGCACTCGTAGCCAAACGCAAGCCTTTGCAGGACGCGCCGACACCGGCCGGCAACCCCGTCGCTGCAAGCCTGCTGCTCCGATTGCACGCCTTGACCGGCAAGGAACTCTATCGCGAACGAGCCCTGGCGACGCTGGAAGCTTTTGCCGGCGTTGTGGAGCACTTCGGACTGTACGCCGCCAGTTACGGGCAGGCGCTTCGCCGATCTGTGTCCGCGCCAGTGCAGGTCTGCGTCGTGGGGGACGATGCGGCTGCGGGGGCGCTGGCTGCCGCGGCTGCCGCGCCGTTTCTGCTGAACAAGAGCGTCGTCCGGCTGCGGGGCGATCAGATGGACAGCCTTCCGCCGGCGCTCGCGGCAACCTTGCCGCATGTGCCCGGAGTGCGCGACCGCAGTGTGGCCGTGGTCTGCAGGGAGTTCGCTTGTTTGCCGCCAACGGCAGATCCGGACGAGCTCCGAGGACTTCTGCACTCAGAGATCTAGAGCGGCTTCGGAAGCATCAAGAGCCAGGCGCAACGAAGCACGCACCGCGCCTTCGGAATGGAGCAAGCTACGGAATCACTGCTCGCCTAAACTGCACCACTTGATGACGAGGTCGGCGGGGTCGTCGGGTCGGGACGCTCCAGCACGAGCACGTTCGCGCCAGGGCCCAGGTCGATACCTTCCCGGGCAAAGGCGAGCAGAAGGCGGCGGCGTAGCTCGCGAAGCACGCCGTCACGCTGATTGGCCCGGACACGCAGGTTCACCGGATAGGTGATCTCGCGGCCGGCGATCCGGTCCACGCCGAGGATGTCGGGGTCAGCAAGAACAACGTCCTTGAAGGCTGGATCCAAGCGAAGCTCCATGGCGAGTTGCTTGAGGACGGCGAGGACCCGGTCGGGGTTTTCGCGTGCGCTCACGTTGACGGCGAGCGAGGCGACAGAAAAGTCTCGCGAAAGGTTGGAGACGGTGGCAATCTGGCTGTTGGGCACGATGTACACCGTGCCGTCCCCATCGCGGAGTTTGGTGCAGCGCAGGGTCAGGTCTTCGACGGTACCCTGCAGTCCGGCAACTTTCACGACATCGCCTACGCTGAATTGGTCCTCCAGAAGAATGAAGATACCGTTCAGGACGTCTTTGAAGAGCGATTGCGCGCCAAAGCTGACACCCAGGCCGATGACGCCGGCAGAGGCGATGAACGGTCCCAGTGGCACTCCAATGGCGCCGAGCACCTGGATAAAGACATAGAAGCCGATCAGGCCGTAGGCACTGGCGCGCAGGATGCCTGCGACGGTACGCAGCTGGGCCGAGCGACGACCATTGCCGACCAGGACGTCAGCCCGCCGGCGCAGACGCTTGGTGAAGAAGAGCACCAGGCGTTGTGCCACGAAGGCGATCAAAAGAGTGACCAGGATCTCTGGTAGCCCGTTCTGCACAAAGTTGAGCAGAGCCGTATGCCAACCGCGCTCGATGAAAAACAAAAAGTGCTCCTCTTGTCGCCCGGTAGTAGCTAGGGGCATGATGGGGATGTCCTGACGGCCTTGACCGGTGCGTTCAGGATAACGAACGCAGTCATCTCGGCGGGATGTGCGCGAGGCCGGCTGCTGGGAGGTCATGCCATGTCGAAGGAAACGCTACCGAACCGGAGCGTACACCGTACCGTGCCCAGGATTTCGCTGAGGGCCAGAACGCGCTGCGGGCTCTTTCTGTGTGCGGTCCTGCTTCCGCTGTGGCCTTCCACGGCGGGCATCGGGCAGGTGAATGGACAGGCAAGCGATCCGTACCCGGGGCCGATCCGGCCAAAACTCGGGCCTGAGCCGCTCGGTTCCGAGCCGATCAGCCCGCATAATCCATTCAAGTTGGAACACATGCGCGAAGAAGAGCGGCATAAGCGCCTGCTCGCCGACACAGCCCGCCTGGTGGAGCTGACCAATGAGCTGAAAACCGAGGTCGACAAGGCCGCCAAGGACGAGCTCTCGCTGGATGTTGTGCGGAAAGCCGCGGAAATCGAAAAGCTCGCGCGGGATGTGAAGGAGCGGATGAGGAGTTGAGCCGGCAACGGCGCGTTGCCATGCTCGGCGAGTACAATCTTCTCTGTTTGGAAGCTGGAAGGAGCGCGCCGGGTGGCTGGGAAGAGGCGGGCAGAAAAGTTGGCCATGATAGGCATGACAGCAACGGTGCGCGAACAACCCGCCGAACGATCCGCCGAACCAGGAAACAAGGGCGGCCTGAACCATGATCAGCTTCTAGACTTCTATCGGCTCATGCTACTTTCGCGGCGTGTCGACGACCGGGAGATCCTGCTCAAACGTCAGCAAAAGATTTTTTTTCAAATCTCCTGCGCGGGGCATGAGGCACTGTTGGTAGCAGCGGGTATGGCGCTGAAACCCGGCTACGATTGGTTCTTCCCCTACTACCGCGACCGCGCGCTCTGCCTGGCCCTGGGGAACACGGCGGAGGAGCAGCTTCTCCAGGCCGTTGGGGCTGCGGACGATCCAGCTTCGGGCGGGCGCCAGATGCCCTCCCATTGGACAAGCCGACGGCTCAACATCGTCTCGCCGTCGTCCTCAACCGCGACGCAGTGCCTGCAAGCTGTGGGCTGTGCGGAAGCGGGGCGGTATTTCCGCGCGCATCCGGAAGTTGCGGCAAAGCCCGCAGCGGGCGCCCGTCCCGACTACCGTCACTTCAAGGACGTGCGTTTTGCGGCCGATGAGGTGGTCTATGTGTCCATCGGCGAGGGTTCAACCAGCCAGGGCGAGTTTTGGGAGTCGCTGAACACGGCCTCCAATCTCAAGTTGCCGGTGCTGTATGTGGTCGAAGACAACGGGTATGCTATCTCCACGCCGGTCGAGGTGAATACGCCGGGTGGCAATATCTCGCATCTGGTGGCGAACTTCCCCCACTTCCACTTCGCCGAAGTGGACGGCACCGACGCCGTTGCGAGCTACGAAGCGATGGCCGAGGCGGTGGCCTACTGCCGTTCGGGCCGCGGGCCGGCACTGGTGCACGGGCATGTGGTGCGCCCCTACTCGCATTCGCTCAGCGACGATGAGACGCAATACCGGTCGGCGGATGAACTGGAGGCCGATGCGCTGCGCGACCCGATCGCCCGCATGCAGGCGTGGCTGATCGGCAACGGCATTGCCGATGCGGAGCGGGTCCGGGAGATCGAACATGGCGTGGAGGTGGAAGTACAACGCGCTTCAGACCGCGCCCTGGCCGCCGCGCCTCCCCAGCCGCCCAGCATTCTGCAGCACGTTTACTCGGAGGACCTGAGTCCGGCTGCGGAGGTTTTCACGACAGGTCCGGTGCTGGCTGGCGCGGAAGGCGCCGAGCGCACGCTCCTGGACGGCATCAACGCTTGTTTGCGGGATGAAATGCGGCGTGATGCGCGCATTGTGGTCTTTGGCGAGGATGTCGCCGACGTCACGCGCGACCAGGATCTGCGCGCGGGCAAGTTGAAGGGCAAAGGCGGCGTCTTCAAGGTCACCGCGGGCCTGCAGAAGGAGTTTGGCAGCGAGAGGGTATGGAACTCGCCATTGGCCGAGGCGAACATCACGGGCCGGGCGATCGGCATGGCCGTGCGCGGGCTCAAACCCGTCGTGGAAATTCAATTCTTCGATTACATTTGGCCGGCTATGCACCAGATGCGGAACGAGTTATCGGTGATGCGCTGGCGCTCGAACGGGACCTTCAGCTGCCCACTGGTGATGCGTGTACCCATCGGCGGCTACCTCACCGGAGGCTCCATCTACCACTCGCAATCCGGGGAAAGCATTTTCACGCACACACCCGGTGTGCGGGTCGTGATGCCGTCCAACACGCTGGACGCCGTTGGGCTGCTGCGGACAGCGATCCGGTGCGATGATCCGGTGCTGTTTCTGGAGCACAAAAACCTGTACAGGGGCGCTTATGGCCGTGCGCCCTATCCGGGGCCGGACTATACCGTCCCGTTTGGCAAGGCAAAGGTGGTCAAGCAGGGAAAAGACCTGTCGGTGATCACCTATGGTGCGGTGGTGCCCCGGGCCGTGCAGGCCGCCCAACGCCTTGAGCGCGAGCGCGGCATCGAGGTCGAAGTGGTGGATCTGCGCAGCCTGACGCCGTTCGATTGGGACGCGATTGCCGCCACCGTCCGCAAGACCAGCAAAGTCCTGATTGCGCACGAGGACATGCTGAGCTGGGGGTACGGCGCCGAGATCGCCGCGCGGATCGGCGAAGAACTCTTCCACGATCTCGACGCGCCGGTGCGCCGCGTGGGCGGCATGGACACCTTCGTGGCCTACCAACCGCTGCTGGAGGACGTGATTCTGCCGCAGGCCGACCGGCTGTTCCAGGCCATGGCAGACCTAGCCGCCTTCTAAGTCCTTAGCTGTCCTCCCATGTTCTTGGGCCGCTTTTCGAGCCACGCAGCTCGCGACCCGCTGCGGGAGCGACGACGCGCCAGCCACCGGGTGCTTCCGTCCGGGAGCCTGTAAAAAGCGAACTGGACGAAGCTGTGGCGAGACTACAGATTTCCGTAACGCCGTCAGCAAAGTGTCTGCAAAGGAGGGAATTTTGCCCGGGCGTTCGGGATCCACTACGCACGTTCTTCGGAAAGGACGAACCTGTTTGTGCGGAGAAGTGAGGAAAAGGGCCTCCCACGTTTGTGGGATGGTCCACATCCTGAAATCGGTAGATTATTTTCGTTAAGTTGTGGAAAACGGGAGAACCTTTTCCCGTG
>CAXUIF010000077.1:0-13662 GCA_964250995.1 uncultured Acidobacteriaceae bacterium | reverse complement strand
CTCCACCGCCGCGCGCATACGCCTCCGCCGTCGCCGGGTCGATCGAGTCCGAGTAGAACCCGACCTGGTCGTAGATCTTGCGCTTCTTCTCCTCGCTCAGCACATCGTTGGCTTCGGAGATCTCTTTGAACTTCTCTTCCGCCTTCTTGTCCCCCGGATTCACATCCGGGTGATACTTCCGCGCCAGCTTGCGAAAGGCCTTTCGGATCTCATCCGGCGTCGCCGTCTTCTTCACGCCGAGCGTGCCGTAGTAGTCCTTCTGTTGCGTCGTAGCCATAGGTGTCTATACGCAAGCCCGCAGCTCGCGTTCTCAGCAGGTTAGATGATCCCACACTCAACTTGTCTCATGTTTGCGTGCGCCATCCCACACAACAACATTCGCAAAACGGGCGACCGGCAAGACCTCTCGTCATCTCTGCCCGGCGCTCGGTACAATCCGCCCATGTCCTGGCACGCCCTTCTCAGAACTTCCGTAACCGCAGCCCTTCTCTCGCTCACCCTGGCACTCCCTGCGCAGCAGCTGGTCAACGGCTACGAACCCAAGTGGTGGAAGCAGGCTGTCGTGTATCAGGTCTATCCGCGATCCTTCAAGGACTCCAACGGCGACGGCATCGGGGATCTGCCAGGAATCACCTCCAAGCTCGACTACCTGCAAAAGCTGGGCGTCAACGTCATCTGGCTCAGTCCGCACTTCGACTCGCCCAACGCCGATAACGGCTACGACATCCGGGACTACCGAAAGGTAATGACGGAGTTCGGTACCATGGCGGATTTCGACACGCTGCTCGCCGGCGTCAAGCAGCGCGGCATGCGCTTGATCATCGATCTCGTCGTCAACCACACCTCAGACGAGAACACCTGGTTCGTCCAATCACGCAGCAGCAAATCCAATCCCTATCGCGACTTCTACATCTGGCGACCCGGTCACACGGCGCCGGACGGCACCCGCACGCCGCCCAATAACTACCCGTCCTACTTTTCTGGTTCCGCCTGGACGCTCGATCCCAAAACCAACGAGTACTACCTCCACTACTTTGCGGCCAAGCAGCCCGACCTGAACTGGGCCAACCCCAAGGTGCGCGAAGAGGTGTTCGACCTCATGCGCTTCTGGCTCGACAAAGGCGTTGCGGGCTTCCGTATGGACGTCATCCCGCTCATCTCCAAGCCCACCGGCATGCCCGACCTTACCCCCGAACAGCTGCAGGCGCCGCCGAACGCCTATGCCAACGGCCCCCACCTCGCCGAGTACCTTCGCGAGATGAACCGCGATGTGCTTTCCAAATACGACGATATGTCTGTGGGCGAAGCGACCGGCACCACCCTCGCGCAGACCAACTCGCTGGTCGACGACCGTCGCCACGAACTCAACATGATCTTCAACTTCGACGCGATCAAGATGGGCCGATCCGACTTCGGTGCTAGCCCGCTCGGGAGCTGGTCCTTGCCGCAGCTCAAGGCAATCTACGACGAGCATGCGACCGTCCTCACCAAACATGACTGGGACACCGTCTTCCTGTCCAATCACGACAACCCGCGCATCGTCTCCACCTTCGGCGACGACTCGCCCGCGATGCGCGTCCCCTCCGCCAAGCTATTCGAGACCATGATCCTTACCCTGCGCGGCACACCCTTTCTCTACGAAGGGGACGAGCTTGGCATGACGGATTACCCCTTCACGAAGCTGGAGGAATACGACGACATCGCCGTCAAAAACGCCTACAAAGCCGAAGTCGAGACCGGCAAGGTCTCTGCCGCTGCCTTCCGCGCGGCCGCGGCCAAGGTCGCGCGCGACAACGCCCGTACCCCCATGCAGTGGGACAGTTCTCCGGAGGCAGGGTTTACGACCGGCACGCACCCCTGGCTCGCCATAAACCCCAACTACAAGCAGATCAACGCGGCGGAAGAAGAGTCCGATCCGGCTTCCGTGCTCAACTATGTGCGCGCGTTGCTCAAGCTACGCGCAGGGACGCTCGCCTTCGTGTACGGTGACTTCCAGGACCTCGATCCACAGCACCCCCACGTCTTCGCCTACACACGCACCCTGGGCAAGGAGCGGTTCCTCGTGGTCGAAAACTTCAGCTCCAGCGCCACGCAATACACACTGCCTAATGGCCTGAAGGCGGCCACGCTGCTGCTTTCAGACCTCCCCAACGCCCACGAGGCGAACACGTCCACGCTCCATCTCAGCGCCTGGGAGTCCCGCATCTACAAGCAATAACCGGAACCCCAAGGAACGGAACCAAAGTAAAGCGCCGCCCAAATACCTGCGTTTGCAAGGCAATGATCTGAAAGCAGATCCTTCGAACGTTCCCGTTAGCTCAAGACGCCGGCCTTGCGCGCCTTCACCTTCGCCCGCGACGCTCGCAGGCTCACCTCTGCGTCCCACGCGGCGCCGTTCTCGGCCTCGCTCGTCCCCTGGCACACGGGACACCAGAACAGCGTTCTCCCTGCCAAGTCCCGATGCAGCACAGCCTCCCCGCACACAAAACACGGTTTGCCATGCCGCCGGTACGTGTAGTGCGCTTCGCCTCGCGCGGCCGGCTCTGCCTTGCTGGGCCGATGCGCTCGCTTCGTACACACAATGCGGCGGTCCACCATCCCGGCCCGTAGCAGCGGCCCCAGATCCTTCCACATGGCCTTCAGGGTCTCGGGGCTCATGCCCAGCCCCGGCGTAAACGGGTTCACCCCATGCCGGAACAGCACCTCAGCACGGTAGATGTTGCCCACGCCCGAAAGCACCGTCTGGTCCATCAGCAGCTCTGCAATCGGCTTCTTACTCTTCAGTACCGCCTCGAAGAAGCGTTGCGGGTCATCATGTCCCGCCGCATCCTCCCCCAGCGGATCCGGTCCTAACCGCTGGAGCAGCGCCTCCCACTTCGCCCGGTCGTACACGCTGCAGTCGGTCGGCCCGCGCAGCTCACACCACTCCACCTGCTCCGGGGCAAACGGCTGCGTGCCATCGTCCTTGGCGCAGGAAATGTTGTGCGGTTGTCCCTTCGCGCTTCGCGCGGCACGCCCGGACCCAGTTCGCTGCAACACCGCTCGCAACGCGCCTTTTGGCTCCGGCAACGGTCCACACCCCTCCGTCCAGTCCCCAAAGCGCCCCAGATGCACATGCAGCATCAGGTCGTCACCAAACTCGTAGCCGAGGTGCTTACCCACCGCATGCACACGCTTCAGCTTCTTGCCGTCAACCCGGTGCGCGTCGCTGAACCGGTGTCCCGGCCCCGGCAGCACATTCAGCTTGTGTCCAGCAAACGCCGCGTTGTGCCGCTCCGCCCAGCGGTGAACCTCATTCCCTTCCGGCAACCGTCTCCTCCAGGCTCCTCGACTCAGCAGTCACGATCTCTGCGGTCATCACCTCTGCCCCTGTGCTGTCCAGGACCCGCGCGGGCCCGTTGCTTACCACCCGCAAGCGCCGCCGCTGCCGCTGCCCAAGCCCTACCTCCAACTCATACCGGTAGTGGTCCAGAATCCGTTCCGGCGTCCACAGCGCCCAATGGTTCGAGTTCTTGGCGTGCATGCGCTTGATCTGAATGTCGTCCATCGCCCGCACCAGCTTGCGCAGATCGCTGTAGTGATCGCGAAAGGCACTGTCTTCCCCCTCGATCAGCGGTTGCAGGTCCACATACACCGGCTGCGCCCACTCATAAAAGGTGTGCCACACGTCGTACACATTCAGGTGACCTTTTTTCACCAGCAGGCCCAAATGGTCGTAGAAATCCAGCACCTCGAACACGACCGCAGGCGGGTCGTCCACCGGTAAGGGCAACAGCGTGCCACCCGTCGTGCGGGCCTCCGCCAGCCGGCGCCGCGCCGCCACAAAGGCCTCCCCCAGAAAAAACGTCAGCTGCTTTTCGAGGTTGTCCACCGACCGGTACTCGCGCTCATGCCGCAACTGACGCCCTGCATACGCGATGGCGCCTCCGCTGGTCACCACCAGCGCCGTGTTCGCAATCGCTTGTACCGCCACCCAGTCCACGCCCACAAAAACCTCACCGTATGAGATGCGAAAGGCCGCGACTGGACGATGCCGTCGCGGCCAAGCAAACAAGAACTCTAGTTCCACACCGTGCTGGCCTTGATCTGCTCCACATTGAACACCTGGTCAGGTTCGGCCTTTTGCAGGTGCTGTGCAAACTGCTGAGCCTCCTCCTGCGAGGTGAACAACCCTGACGTATACACGCGTCCACCACGCGTGCCTTCGCAGCGCCACAGCACCTCTGCCGCGCCCGCGCTGCCCGTACCCAGGCTAAAAGAGATCGCCCCGGGCCAAGCCTGATCTGTTCCCTGCTTTAGTTTCGACGTATTCATTCCTTACCCCCGATTCCTCTTGCGTGCCCCGGCTCATCCTTGCTGCCTGCTTCATCTGCCTACTTCATTAGACCCACTTCCTGCGCTTCCGACTCGCTACAGAAAGGGGAGAGGCCAGCTTCGACCTCTCCCCGTTCGCATCCGCCGAACACAAGTCCGGCCCACGTTCAGTTCGTCTCTGCGGCGTTACTTCTCCGCGTCCACGTACTCGGCGTCAATCACGCCTTCGTCCTTGCTACCGTGTTCATCGGCAGTTCCGGCGTTCCCTTGAGCACCGTCCGTCGGTGGGACACCCGCACCCGCAGCCTGCGCCTTGTACAGCGCCTCAGCCAGCTTGTGGCTCGCCGTGGTCAGCCGCTCGCGCGCCCCGCTTAGCTCGGTCGCGCTTGGGTCGCCGCTCAGCGTCGACTTCGCCTCGGAAAGCGCCGACTCCACATCGCCCTTGTCGGCCGCGTCCACCTTCTCTCCCCCCTCACGCAGCATCTTCTCGACGTTGTAGACCATGGAGTCGAGCTGGTTCCGTGCCTCGATCTTCTCCTTGGCCTCCTTGTCCTCCGCCGCGTGCGCCTCAGCCTCGCGCGCCATGCGCTCGACCTCTTCCTTGCTTAAACCCGAAGAGCTCGTAATCGTGATCTTCTGGTCCTTGCCGGTGGCGTTGTCCTTGGCCGTCACGTTCAGGATGCCGTTGGCGTCAATATCGAACGTCACCTCAATCTGCGGCATGCCGCGTGGCGCGGTTGGGATCCCGCCCAGCTTGAACTTGCCGAGTGTGCGGTTCTGCGCCGCCATTGGCCGTTCTCCCTGCAGCACATGGATCTCGACCTCGGTCTGGTTGTCCGCCGCCGTCGAAAACGTCTCCGTCTTCTTGGTCGGGATGGTCGTGTTGCGCGGGATCATCGGCGTCGCCACCGAGCCCATGGTCTCGATCGCCAGCGTCAGCGGGGTCACGTCCAGCAGCAACAGGTCTTTCACGTCGCCCGAAAGCACGCCGGCCTGCACCGCTGCACCAATCGCTACCACCTCATCCGGGTTCACACCCTTATGCGGCTCCTTGCCGAACAGGTCCTTCACCAGCTTCTGGATCGCTGGCATCCGGGTCTGTCCACCCACCAGCACGACCTCATCGATCTTGCTCGCGTCCACGCCCGCATCCTTCATCGCCTGCTTGCACGGCCCCATCGACTTCTGCAGCAGGTCGTCCACCAGCGACTCCAGCTTGGCCCGCGAAAGCGTCCGCACCAGGTGCTTGGGCCCGGAGGCATCCGCCGTGATAAACGGCAGGTTGATCTCCGTCTCCTGCGCCGTCGACAGCTCGATCTTGGCGCGCTCGGCCGCGTCCTTCAGCCGCTGCAACGCCATCTCGTTGCCCTTCGAGGTCAGGTCCAACCCCGACTCCGACTTGAACTCCGCGATCAACCACTCCACAATCCGCTGATCTAAATTGTCGCCACCGAGATGCGTGTCGCCATTGGTCGACTTGACCTCGATCACGCCATCACCAACCTCAAGGATCGAGATATCGAACGTTCCGCCGCCGAAGTCGTACACGGCAATGGTCTCGTCCTTTTTCTTGTCCAGCCCATAGGCCAGCGCGGCCGCGGTCGGCTCGTTGACAATGCGCTTCACATCCAGGCCGGCAATCTTGCCCGCATCCTTGGTCGCCTGTCGCTGCGCATCGTTGAAGTACGCCGGCACCGTGATCACGGCCTCGGTCACCGTGCCGCCCAGGTAGTCCTCCGCCGCCTTCTTCAGCTTCTGCAGGATCATCGCGGATACCTGCGCCGGCGTGTAGTCCTTGCCCTGCGCCACCACATCGATGTGATCGCCCTGCTGCACCACCTTGTAGGGCACCATCTTCATCTCGTCGTTCACTTCATTGAAGCGACGACCCATGAACCGCTTGATCGAATAGATCGTGTTCTCCGGATTGGTGATCGCCTGGCGCTTGGCCACCTGACCTACCAGCCGCTCGCCGTTCTTGGTGAACGCCACGATCGACGGCGTCGTCCGCCCGCCCTCTTCGTTGGGGATGACCTTCGGCTCGCCACCCTCCATCACGGCCACGCAGCTGTTCGTCGTGCCCAAGTCGATGCCAATAATCTTTGCCATAATCCTGCTCCTCCGTCTCCAACCGTCCACAAAACTACCGCTCTGCGGCCTCTGACCTACTCACTTTCGCATGTGAGTGAGTTACTGTCAACCAATATGATGCACCTGGTCGCCCCAGGTTGCGCTCGCTCCCTGCAACTCTCTACCCCTTTCAGGGAATACCCCCGAAGGTGCCATCCTGCCACAATCACGCCATCCCTGGAATTTCCCCAGCGGTGCCACCCGGACCGGAGCTTCGGATGTCCTTTCACCTTCGCCTCCTCAGCGCAGCCTGCTGCGCCGGCATGTCCCTCCCCACCTTGCTCCTCGGTGGCTGTTCCGACGCCGGTACGGTCAACACAATGCCAAGCGCCACCACGATGGCCAAGGGGAACTGGCAGATCACCGCCGCCGCGACGGCTGCCGCCCGCCTCCCGGCTCTTTCCGGCGAGTTCACCACGCAGGCCGGTACCGTCACAGGCGTCGTGCACACCCAGACCGCCTCCGCCTGCGTCGGGCCCACGTCCAGTTTCGAGCTCGCCGGTACCGCCGATGACAAGAACCTCGTCACCCTGACCGGCCCCCTCGCCGGAGGCACCTTCTCGCTCGTCGGCACGGTCGCACCGGATGGCCGTTCGCTCGGCAACGCCAGCTACAACGTCATCGGGGGCGACTGCGCGCTCGCACAAAGGGTCCAGGCCACCGCCCAGGCCTTTACGCCCATCACGGGCCACTATGCCGGCAACTTCGCCGACGCAGACGGCCAGGTCGCACAGGTGACTGCTGCGTTCACTCAGTCGCCCAGCTCCGACCCAAACGGCAATTTCACCTTGTCCGGGACCGCCACCGTCTCCAACAATCCGTGCTTCCCGGCAGCCGTGCCCCTCTCCAACACCCAGGTCACCGGCGGCACCTTCACCTTCACCTACGCCGCTAACGGCAACAGCGTCACAGCCAACGGCACCTTCAGCGCCGACGCGAGCACTTTGGCCATCACCAGCTGGACCTCCTCCGGAACCTGCGGCCCCGACACCGGCGTCGCCTCCACCATGACCCGTCAGGGCAGCTGAGGCGAGCCAACACGGCTCCTGGCTGCCTCTTCTGAAAACGGCTCACGGCTGCTTCTTCAGGACGATAGGGCGCCAGTGCTCCTGCGCTGTCGGCTCCATGTCGGCCACGCGCTCCATCGCCACCTGGTACGCCGCCCGAGCCCCGCTCGGATCGCCCACCGCCCGCAGCGCGTCCCCGAGGGCCACGTTCTCGTCAAAGCCACGCGGCACCAGAGCCACGGCCTGCCGCGCCGCTGCCTGGGCTTCACGGGGGGCCCGCTGCAGCTTACGCCGCGAGCGCTGCTGTAACGCCAGCGCCGCCGCCTCGGGCAGCTCGAAATCGCCCTCGTAAACGGCCATGCCGTCCGCGATCACTTCGTCTGGCTTACGCTCAAACAACCGCTGGTACGGGTTGCGCACCTTGGTCCCGAACTCAAAGCCATTAAGGTCCGCAAAGCTGATCAGCAACGGCCCGTGGACCACAGGTGGAACGGCGATGTCCTGCTCATACATCGTGTCGAGCGTGGGCAGCAGTTTGCAGGGAACGCCGTAGTCGCTCGGCAGCAGAAACGGCGCCGGAAAGTGCGCGATCCAGCAGTCGGTCACATGGTGCTGGTCCGTCCACTCCTTCACAAACTTAAGGTCCTGCCCCCACTCCGTGGCGGAATCGGCAAACGCCTCATGGGTGTGGGAAGGGCCACCCCAGAACACGTTTTCAAACGGCATGTAGTTCGGAAACATGCGCACGGAAGCCGCGACATGGGCAAGCAGCAGCGCGCCCACGGGCACCCATCCCCTGGGCCCGCGGCTGACCAGCCAACCTGCCCCGCCGCCGATCAGCGCAAAGACAAACGGAAACACCGGCAAGGCATGGCGCACGCCGATATTCAGCGGCGACGCCATCGCCACCCCGAGGTAGAACACCGCGGGCACGAGCAGGTACAGCACCTCGCGCGGCCGGCGCACCTTGCCGGAACAAAAGGCCGCCGCCGCCAGCAGCAGCAGGCCCAGCGTGCCCAGGCTCCATTTCGCGGACAGGATGGCAGGAAAGTAAAACCACTGCCCATGCGCATACAGCCTGCCAAAGATGTAGGTGGGCATGTAGGCGCCCACGCGCACCACGTCCACCAGGCCGTACAGATAGCTCTCCGGCAACAGATGGAACCGGGCGCAAAACGAGATCACCGCCGACATCAACGGCGACAACGTGGCGCTCTGCGTGGCCAGTGTGGGCAGGCTCACGCCGTGGGGCTGCATGGCGAAGCGGAAGCTGTACACACCCCAAAGCAGCGTCAGGGCCACAACGGCGATCAGAAGAAGGCCGCCGCCCAGTCTCGCGCTGAACCGGCTCGGCCACCCTCGCTGGCGGTACGCCTGAAGACTCCACTCCCCTGAAACCAACAGAAGCAACATGGGCAGCAGAAGCACCGCATTGTGTTTCGAGGCCAGCGCCACGCCCACAGCCAGGCCGCATACCGCCGCCCGCTGCCAGGTCATCCGCCGAACAAAGCGGTAGAGCGTATACACACTCGCGAAGAAGCCAAGCGCCGCCCCCGTGTCTGTGGTCACAAAGGGCGCATTGGTCAAAACCGTGGGGTCGAACACCCACAGGCCCATCGCAATCAGCCCGGCTGCCGGGCTGAACCATTCGCAACCCGCCACAAACAGCAGCCAGGCCACCAGCAGCGAGAACACCATCACGGCCATGTGGGTCCGGAACAGCAGCGAGTCCGCCGTGTACGCGCCGCCGTTCCGCGGGCCGTTGCGGAACAGCAGCTCCCTGCCCCCGTAATACGACTCGCTCTTGAAGAACCTGCCCTGTCGCGGCGCAACCTTGAGTGGAAGAGAGAGCAGCGGCAAAGCCGCCACCAGCTTCACCAGCGGTGGATGCTCCGGGTTCAGGTCATACTCGTCGTGCTTCCAGTTCATATACCCCGCGTAGATGTGATCGCCTTCGTCCCAGCTGGCAGAAAGGCGGCGCGTCGAAAGCGCCACTTCGGCAATCATAATCACCTCCAGAGCCACCGCAACAACAACCGCGATCTGACCCCTGCGTCCCCTCAACTGCACACCAGCCTCCTCCTACGCTCGCTCACGGTACGCTCCCGCAGCTTCGGCCTCAACCCTCGCCCGATGCCCACTGGCGACGCTGCCCGCATCCTCCGGCAGCCCCCACGCGTTCACCACCGGTCCCAGCGCCAGCAGCGCCGCCACCAGAATCGCCGCATGGAAATCCCGCAATGCCGGTGTGGCCAGCGAGTCCCCATGCAGGCGCGCCACGAGCCGCAGGCTGATCGCGCCCAACGGCACGCCCAGCCCCATGCCCAGCTGCACCACCGCGCTCAAGAATCCGTTCGCCCGGCTTAAGCGCGCCTCCGGAATCTCCGCGTAGGCCAGCGTTCCAATGGCCGTAAACTCCATCGACCGTCCCGCTCCGTGCACGAACAGCACCAGCAAGAGCAGGACCACAGGCGTGGACGGCGCCAGCACCGCGCACAGGCCCAGCGACCCAGCGGTGAGGGCACCGTTGACGAGCAACACCCGCCGAAAGCCCCAGCGCCGCAGCACCGGCACAACAAAGGCCTTCATGCTCAAGTCCCCCGCAAACAGCCCCAGCACATAGAGTCCCGACCGGAAGGCACTCACCCGAAAGCCCAGCTGAAACATCAGCGGCAAAAGAAACGGCAACACGCTCACGGCCGCACGGTACGCCGTCCCGCCGTACACCGACTGCGCATAACTTAGCTGCCGCATCGATTGAAGATCGATCAGCGTTGTGGCCGGCCGTCGCCGCGCCACCCACACCGCCCCCGCGCCGCTCAGGGCGCTCAGGACCAACACCGCCGCCGGTCGATGCCAGTGCGCCGTGTCGGCGCCCAGCACCTCCATCGCATACACCAGCCCGGTGGACGCCGCAGCCGCCAGCAGAAACGTCGCCCAATCGAAGCCCATCGGGTCCGCCTCCCGCTGGTCCTCGATCCAGCGCCAGGCCAGCACCGCCGCCAACACGCCCACCGGCACGTTCAGAAAGAAGATCCACGGCCAGCTCGCATAGGTCGTGATGAAGCCGCCCAGCGGTGGCCCGATCACCAAAGCCATCATGCCCGGCCAGGTAATGTAGACCAGCGCCCCGGCGAGCTTCTCCTTGGGCGTGACCCGCAGCACCACCAGCCGGCCCACCGGCGTCATCATGGCCCCGCCGATGCCTTGCAGGACCCGCATCGCCGTGAACACCACGAGGCCGCGCGACAGGCCGCACAGCACTGAGGCCACCGTAAATACCCCGATGGCCGTCACAAACGTGGACCGCGCCCCCATGCGGTCCGCCATCCAGCCGCTTACGGGAATAAAGACCGCCAACGTGAGCAGGTAGGCCGTCATCCCGATGTTCATCGACACCACGCCTACATGGAACGTGCGCGCCATGGCGGGCAGCGCCGTCGCAATCACGGTGCCGTCCATCAGCTCCATGAAGAACGCACCGGCCACCAACCCGGTCACCAGGAGCGGCGACCGGCCCGCACGCCCTTGAGCGCCGCTCAACGCCGCCGTTTCCCTTTCGCACCCTTCTCCGGTTCCGGCTCCGGATGGGCAAACTGCGGCGGGGGCTGGTTGGGCGGCCAGATGCGCCGCATCACGTTACCCTCCAGCCGCAGCGTATCGCTGACCGTCTTCGCCGGCCGGATCAGCCCCGTCTGCGGGTCCGGCACCGGCAGGGGCGCCTCCGCCGGCAGCAACTTCACGGTAAAGCTCGGCAAAGCCGCCGCAAAGTGCGCGTCCTTGTTGTACGGATCCTTCTTCAGCCCAATCTGTACCGGCAGGTACCCCGCAACGTTCCGCTCCCGAAACGCTGTCTCATAGCGGTGCTTCTTTACGTTCCAAATGAAGACGCGAATCTGGTTGAAGTCGTAGGGCAGGCCCGCCTTGAACGGGCTCAGCACGGTCACATACTCCGGAATGCTCGTCACCGGCTGTCCGTTGTTGACGATGTTCGACTCAGGATCCTCGACGTTGGTCAACACATACGCGCCCACAATGCGCTGCCCTTCGGCATACCGCGCCAGCGTGTCGGGCGCGGTCACATCGATCATTCGTCCGTAAATCCAGCCTGCTTCGCCGGATTTGGTCCGCACCAGCCACCAGTCTTCCATCGGCGGCGCTGGCGGCCCCGCCGGCAGGTCGGTCTCCTCTGCCGTTTCCACCTTGCGCGCCGCCGACCCGCTCTGCCGCACCGGCAGTCTCGCCGCGGAGGGCCGCGCCAGCGACGCCGGCGTCTGCCCCGGCGGCAGCGACTTCGGCACACTGGCCCGCTCAATCAGCTGCAACGGCTCGTTCTCGGCCAGCCGAAAGAAGTGCATCGTGTCCCGCCCGGGTTGCAGGTGGAGATACACCTCATCCCGCGTCACCGCCTGCGCGATCACCGGATCCTTCGCGTGGTCGCTCTTGAGCGTCTCGAATTGATTCGCCACACCCTGGTCTGCAGTCAGCTTCTCTTCAATCCATCCCACCGCCCCATTGGGGGCACGCACCTGCAAAAACCGCCGCTGGTGCCCCAGCACGGTCAACTTGTCCCCGTTCTGCACCTCGCCGGTCCGGTTGGATACCGCAGCCACGCGGTCCCGCAGGTACGCCTGCTTGGCCGTCACGTACACCTGCTGCGGCACCACGGCTTTTTCGATCCGCCCACACCCGCTTAGGGTGAGCAACGCTGCCGTCAGCAGCAGCTCCCCGCTCCCCACCACCGGACGCACACTACCCCACCCGCGGCCAAACAAATCAAGACGAAGATCCATGGTCCGAAGAAAGCCTCTCAAAACGCGTCAAAGCCGCCACCGCGCAGCGCCAACAGCAAAGCCGCTAACGCGCAGCGCCAACGGCAAAGCCGCCAACGCGTAGCGCCAACGGCAAAGCCGCCAACCGCCAACCCGCAGGCTCTAGTGTGTCATGGCCAACAGCACCGGATTCTGCGTAATCGTCGACGTGCCGGCCGTCTTCGCCAGGGCCGACAGCACACCGCTGCTCGCCAGCGAATAAAGCTGCACGCCCGCGGTCGCGTCATACCCCACCGCCACGAGGTACGTGTCGGTGTTGTCAACGCCCAAAGCCGCCACGTTGGCCGGCGCAGCATATGGCGAGCCCGTCAGCGTGGTTGTGGTGCCTGCCGCAAACCCCGTAATTTTGCCTGCCTTCACATCCGCCGTGTACACAAACTTCGAGCCCGGATCCACCACGATGCTGCGCGGGTTTTGCCCGCTCGGGTACCCGTAGTACCCCAAATTTGTCACCCCGGTGGTTGCCAGCCCGAACCGCGTCATCGTGCTTGTCTGGGCCACATAGGCGTTATCGTTCGCGTCGATCGCCACGGCGAAATCGCCGCTGTTGGTTCCCGGCGGCAGCTGCGCCACCGGCCCATTGCTGGTAACGCCGCTCGCACTGTTATAGCTGTACACCGCATCGCCTTGCGTCCCCAGCGACGCCACCACAAAGTCCCCCTTCGGCGAAACCGCCACCGCACAGGAAGGCAGCAGCGGCGTTCCCAGCGAAGGCGCACAACTCAGCGCCTGCACCGCCACCGGCCCTCCTGTCGCCAGCGCCCCTGTGCTCTCATTCACGGCATACTGCAGCATCTCCTGCCCAAGGCTTTCCAGCGTGTACAGGTAATTGCCGTCCGGCGCGATCGCCATCGCCCCAACCTGGTCCGTGGCCACCGCCTTGCCCCCAAACGCGACGGTCAACGATCCATCCGTCCCGATCGCATACGCGTAAATGCCCGGGCTGCTGTACCCCGGCACGGACGCCACGTACAAAAATGTGTTCTTGGCCGTTACCGCCATCGCGATCGGCACAAACGGCAGCGTCACGCTGTTGATCGCCGACAGGGCCCCGCCCGTCAAACTGTACCCCGTCACCACCGCGTTCCCTGCGGCCGTCGTGTACGAAACGTACGCTACATCCAGCGCCGCGCTTCCAGGTGTTGTCCCCGGTCCTGTCGTCGTCGGGCAGGCTGGCTTGTTTTCACATTGAAAAAAGCCACCACAGGCCACCAGGGGCAGGAGCGCCGCTCCCAGCAGACCTAGCCTTACCGCGCGCCTCCGAGCCAACCTCTGCGCCGCCGCCCTGCTCCGCTGCCCAACCTGCCAAACCGCCCAACACCGCAGCGTCACCATAGACGTCCCTCGTCGCCAACATCCCTATTCTCTCCCGTTAGGAC
>CAXUIF010000076.1:11607-13738 GCA_964250995.1 uncultured Acidobacteriaceae bacterium | reverse complement strand
CTTCCAGGGCGAGTACGCGGCCCTGGATGCAGCGCCCTGGTCACCCACGCTTACGCCGCAAACCAATCCCTCCTTTGCCCGCGACACTTTTGGCGGCACACTGGCCGGTTCGCCCTACCTTCCCGGTCTCACCCGTCCAAGCACAAAGCAGTTTGGGTTCTTGAACTTCAACGTCGCTCGCAACACCACGCCGGAGGTGCTGACCGCAAGCGTGCCTACGGACGCCGAGCGCGCCGGGGATTTCAGCGCGCTCGTGCAGACCGTGAACGGCGCCCAAAGCGGCACCCCAATCTTCGACCCCTCTACAGGGGCGCAGTTTGCGTATGCGGGCCGTGCCAACGTGATCGACCCCGCGCGCATCGCGCCGCAAGCACGCTACGTGCTGAACACCTTCTACCCCCACGCCAACGTAGCGGGTACCGGCACCGCGCGGTACAACTACCAAACCGTGACGACAGCAGGGCAGAACACGGCGAACCTCTCCGCGCGGTTCATACGCAATCTGGGCCCAAACAGCAACGGCCCGTTCTTTGGTGGAGGACGTTTCGGGGGCGGCGGCGGAGACCGCAGCGGGCCGGCGACCCTGCGGCAAAGCTTGAACTTCAGCTTCAGCTACACGCACGCGGCCTCAGACCTGCGCAACATCATTCTGCCGCTCTCCGGGGCCACGCGCAGCAACGGCTACAACCTGAGTGCGGGTTTTGTGATCGGCAAAGGTCGCTTGAACAGCAACAGCACTGTTACATGGAACCGCAGTCACGCGCTCACCCATAACTTCTTCACCGACACGGAAAGCGATCCCGCCGGCGCTGCGGGGATCAGCCTGCCGAGCACGGCGGTGATCCCCTTCCGGCCAGGTTTCTACAACGGCCTGCCTTCCTTGATCATTGAGAACTTTCTTTCCGTCAACACCACCGATCCACAAGACAACATCGGGCAGACGATCTCCTTCAGCGAGGGAGTGAGCTACCGGCACAAAAAGCACAACCTGCGCCTGGGCCTGGACGTTCGGCGCGTGCACCAGGACTTCCTGGGCGGGGGGACGCCCTTGGGACAGTTCACCTTCACGGGCTTCAACACGGAAGCGTTCTGCACGCGCTTTCCTGATGCGCAAAGCTGCCCCAAGGCCCCGCCGAACACAGCACGGAGCGCGGGCCAGTCGCCCAGCGGGGCGGCGTTTGCCGACTTCCTGCTCGGGTTGCCGCAGCAGACCACGATCCAGGCAGGGCTCGCCAAGATCTATCTGCGCGAAAACGTCCTGGACTGGTACGCCAATGACGACTTCCGCATCAACAGCGGACTCACCGTAAACGGGGGCCTGCGCTATGAGTACTTCGGGCCCTTCAGCGAGCGCAATGACCGGCTGATCAACCTCACCGGCGTAACGCCCGGAACCACCACCGTGGGCTGCGTGACGCCCGGAGGTCTTTCCGTGCAGACCGTTGCGGGCACGCTCACGTGCGCTGCAGGCAACGGGCGCTCGTTGTTGCAAGCGGATCGCGCCATGTATGCGCCGCGCTTTGGCCTGGCGTACCGGCCGCACCTCGTCAAAGACACGGTCGTGCGTGCGGGCTACGGAATCAACTTCAACACCGGGCAATTCGCAAGCTTTGCGCGCTCACTCTCCTACCAGCCGCCCTTTGCAGCCACGCAGAACAACGTTCTGAGCTCGGCCAATAACAGCACTGGTTGCGCGCCCCTGGGTCCGGGCCAGCCCACCAACTTCACGCTCGCCAGCGGTTTCGGTTGCTCCGGCAAGCTGTTCGAAAATACATACGCCGTAGATCCCGACTACCGCCTGGGCCTGGTGCAGGTGTACAACGTGGACCTGCAGCGTACGCTGCCCTGGGGCGTTGTGCTGAATGTGGGCTACAACGGTTCGCATGGATCCCACTTGAATGTGGTGAACGCACCGAACCACACCGCGAGCACCGTCACTACACCCGACGCCGTTGCCTTCACCTACCAGCAGTCGGTTGCCGCGTCGACCTTCAACGCCCTGACGGTGAACGCGCAGAAACGCCTGCAGAAGGGTGTGCAGCTCGGCGCGAAGTACCAGTATGCGCACTCGATCGACGACGCTTCGAGCTTTGGCGGCGCGGCATCGATCGCAACGGTGCAGAACCCGCTG
>CAXUIF010000076.1:0-11507 GCA_964250995.1 uncultured Acidobacteriaceae bacterium | reverse complement strand
CCACGGGCTACGGCACCGCCTCACGCTATTCCATCGAAGGGCCCGGTCAGGTGCTGATTGCGGCCTCCCTGTCGCGCACGGTGCCGCTGAGCGAAACGCGCTCCTTTGAAGCGCGCCTGACCGCCAACAACGTCTTCAACACCGTGCAATACAACGGCATCGACACAACGCTGGATTCGGCGACCTTCGGGCAGGTTACCGGCGCGGCCGCGATGCGGCAGATTCTCTTTGTCGGCAGGTTCCGGTTTTGATGAGACTGCTCTTTTACCCTTTCGTGCTTTGCCTCGCTTGGCTTTGCCTCAGCACTGCAACAGCGGCACAGCAGGCCGGTGCAGCACCGGACGGCGGCTACAAGCTGACCGTGGATGCCAACATCGTCCTCACCAACGTGGTCGTGCGCGATAAAAAGACCGGCGCCGTCGTGAAAGGTCTCACGCCGGCCGACTTTGAGGTGTTCGAAAACGGCAAGCCGCAACACATAGTCGGCTTTGATTACCAGAACGTGGATGCAGCCGCTGCCGTGGCGGAAAAGAACACCGCGCGCAGTAAAGCGACAGTGGCCGACCTGCTCGAGCGCAACTTCGGGGCTGATCCACGGCAGCTTCGCGACCATCGTCTGATCGTCATGTTCTTCGACCTGAGCACCTTGCAGGACGAGGACACCGATCGCGCCGTTGAGGCTGCGCAAACCTACATCCACACACAAATGCAAACGGCCGATCTGGTCGCACTGGTCAGCTTCTCCACCGCACTCAGCCTGGATCAGGATTTCACGGCGGACAAGCAAGCGCTGCTGCGCGGCCTGAGCAAGTACAACGGCACGGATGAGACGGCCCTCAACAATGGCAGCACGGCGGGAACGACCAACGGCACCAGTGATGACGCGGCGAGCTTTGTCACCGACGACACCGAATACGACAACCTGAACACCGATCGTGAGCTGTATGCCATACGCCAGATCGCGCGCTCGCTGGAGAAGGTGGACCAGCGCAAGAGCCTGCTGTACTTTTCGGGCGGCCTGGCGCGCAACGGCATCGAAAACCAGGCCAGCCTGCGCGCGGCCACCAACGAGGCTGCCAAGGCCAACATGGCCATCTACGCCGTAGACGCGCGAGGCCTGGAAGCCTTGCCCCCTGTCGGCAACGCCACGCAGGGAAGCCTGCGCGGCACGGCAGCGTACACGGGGTCCGCGGTCGCCAACCAGTTGAGCAACAACTTCAACTCACAAGAACTGCTGAGCACCCTGGCCACGGATACGGGCGGCAAGTCCTTCTTCGATTCCAACGACTTCGCGGCCGCGTTTCAGCAAATTCAGCATGACACCGAGGCGTATTACATCATCGGCTTTCATTCAACCGACCAGCGCAGGGATGGCACGTTCCGCCACCTGCTGGTGAAGGTGAACCGCCCTGATATGAAGATCGAATACCGTCCCGGGTACTACGCCCCGGCGGATTTTCAGCACCAGAAGACGGAAGATCGCGAGCAGGCCCTCAACGAGCAGATGCACAGCGATCTTCCGGCGCTGGATCTGTCGGTGTACTTGCAGGCATTCTACTTTCGCGAGAGCTCGAGCAACGTGTATGTGCCGGTGAGCCTGCTGGTACCAGGCGCGCAAATCGCCTTCACCGCCGGCAAGGACCAGAACAAGGCCACGCTCGACCTTCTTGGCCAGGTGAAGAACGCGCAAGGCCTTACGGTGGGTAGCGTGCGTGACACCGTGAAGCTGGCCGTGGGTAAAGGCCCGGATGCAGCGCACCGCACGATCCAGTACGCCACCGGCTTTGTGCTGGCGCCGGGACGCTACCATGCCAAGTTCGTCGTGCGTGAAAACGGGCACGGAAACATGGGTTCCTTTGAAACCGACCTGCTCGTGCCTGACCTGAAGAAGGAGCCGTTGAAGCTCAGCTCGGTGGTGCTTGCCAGTCAGCGCCTCGCCAGCACCGCCAGGAACTCCCCGAACCTGCTGGTGCGTGATGGGCAGGAGTACGTGCCCAACCTGCCGCATGTCTTTCGTCAGCATCAGCACTTGTACCTGCTGTATGAGCTGTATGACCCTGCCAGGGGCAAGGGCGAGGCGAAGACCGTCTCCGCACCCGGACTGTCACGACGCGCCAGCGGATCGATCCATGTGCTAACGTCCATCGAGTTTTTGTCTCGCAACGTAAAGGTATATGAGACACCGCTGGTGACCGCCGACGCAGTGAACGAACCTGGCCGGGAAGCGGTGGCGTTCCAGTTCGACATTCCACTCACGGCGTTGCAGCCCGGCACCTACACCTGCCAGGTCAACATAATCGACGACACCGGCGGCGTCTTCGGTTTTCCGCGCCTGGCCCTGCGGGTACAACCGGGGCCCGCAGCTTCGGTGATGCCAGCACCGCCACCAGACTCGCGGCATCCGTGACGTGGCACGTGTTGCAGCGAAAGAGGATGGGTCCGGGGGATTGACGAAGCGGGCAAGCGGGGATGACTATGTTGGCGTTTGCACGGGGAGGTCACCCATGCGCCTCATTTGCCGTTTCGCCCTGGTCTTCGCCTGCATGCTCGGGACCGCCGTGCTTGCGCAGCAGCAGGAGGCTGCACCCGGCCTGCTGAGCCGTGCCGATCCGCACAGCACCCCTGAATGGGACCTGATCGCGCCGCATCTGCCAGACCCCGTAAGGGCGAGCCCCGCGACGCTCGAGACAGCGGGGGATGTTCTGCGTGCGCGGAAGTTCCCGCAGGATGCCATCACGTTTTACAAGGCTGCAGTGATCAACGGAGGGGACCTGAGCCGGCTGCTGAAAAAGCAGGGCGTTGTGCATCTGGAGATGCAGCACGGCCTTATCGCACGCCTGAACTTTCAACAAGCGATCCGTCTGAATAAGAAGGATGCCGAGGCCTGGAACAACATGGGCGCGGCCGATTTCATGCTCGGCAATCTGCAGGGTGCCGTGAGCGAGTACAAGAAGGCCGTGAAGCTGAATCGCAATTCGGCCGTGTACCATTCCAACCTTTCGCTGGCGTACTTTGAGGTACGCAATGCGCATGGCGCGCGGCAGGAGTTGGCCAGGGCGTTTGCACTCGACCCGGAGATCCTCCATCACAGCAGCACCGGTGGCTACAACCTGCAGGTACTGGCGTCCGCGCACTATGCGGAGATCTGTTTCGAGATGGCCCGCGTGTATGCGGCGCAGGGCGATGGGGAGACCACCATTACGTGGCTGACCAAGGCTTCCGAACGCGGGCTCGATGTGCGCTCCGCGATGAAGAGCGACCCTCTCCTGCAGCCTTATCTGACCGATGAGCGCGTGAAAGTCATGCTCGCCAACAGCGATCAACTGCACAATCGCGGGCTGGGCGGGAAGCTGAAGCCGCCTGGATTAACCAGCGTCAACAGCCCGCAGTGAAGCGGTCGCACGCGCGCTGATTCTCTTGCCCTACAGACCTGAAGTGCAGGCAGGAACCGCATCTTACCGTATGCGAGCCTGGCGTGCTGTGCAGGCTATGTAGGGGACGCCCATGCGCGTGGCAGGCTTTGCAGTAGCACTTTTTTTCGGCGTAGCTTCCTGGAGCGCTTGTAGCCAGCAGTTCGGTCCTGCCGGCACGAATTCCAAGCAGGTGCAGACGTTGGACGTCGTTGTCACCCCGGGCGCCAACGGCAAGCCGGTTGCAGGTTTGGGCCAGTCCAGTTTCACGCTGCTGGATAACGGCGTGCCTCAACCAATCCGCACCTTTCGCGCTGCCTCCGGGCAGACCGAACCAGTGAAAACGCTGATCGTCATCGATGACGTGAATGTCGGGTATCAACAGGTCGCGTTTGAACGCCAGGAGATCCAACGCTTCTTGCGAGCCAACGGCGGACACCTCGGCCAACCCACGGCGCTGGCCATCTTTACCGATACCGGCACAAGCATTCAGCCCGGTTTCACTACGGACGGCAACGCCCTGGATGCGATGCTCCAGAAAGAAACGATCGGCCTGCGCGACATTCGACGGAGTGCGGGATTCTACGGGGCAGCGGAGCGGCTTGATCTGTCCTTGCAGACCTTGAATCGACTGCTCGCACGAGCGGCGTCGGAGCCCGGCCGCAAGTTCATTTTGTGGGTCACGCCAGGCTGGCCGCTGCTTTCAGGGCCGGATGTACAGCTCACAAACAAGGAAGAAGAAAGCCTCTTTGCCCAGGTCGTCGGGTTCTCCGACACGATGCGTGCGTCCAACACGACGCTGTATGTGGTCAACCCGCTCGGAAGTGCAGAGGGGCCGGGACGCACCTTCTACTACCAGGAGTTCGTCAAGGGGGTTAAGAAGCCCTCACAGGTTCTGCCGGGCAACCTGGGAATTCAAGTACTGGCGGAGCAGAGCGGCGGTTTGGTCCTGAATGGCGACAACGACATCACCGCTCTTTTGCAGCAGTGCGTTGCCGACGCGAACAGCTTTTACGAGATCACCTATCAGCCCAAGCCCGCCGAACAGGCCAACGAGTACCACCGCATTCAGGTGCGCGTGGCGGAGCCACATCTGGTCGCCCGCACCCGCGAGGGCTACTACGCCCAGCCCTGAGCACTCACTTGTACGGGCAGTGCCGGCAGCCCGAGTTGCAGCAGTACCCTCGCCGCAGGTGGTACTGCGCGGTGAAGACGACATAGGGTCCTTCCTGGTAGGCATCGCCCGGAACAAGACTGTCGCCGACGACCCATGCAGAGGCTTGGCTGGCCTCGGCCAGGGGCTCTTCCGAAGCGGAAGGAGGAGGACGTTCCGTCATGAGAACAGCTCCAGCGTCCGGGAGGGTGGCGGCGCAACGCGCGTCGTACCGCCGACTGCCTCGCGCCGTAACAGGTCGGCGATCGAACGCTTTGGTCTGCGCATCTCCGCTTGCGGCTGTGCCCCGGGTCTTTCACAAACTTCGCCCAGTGGCTCCGGCACCGCACCATTCTGAAAGTGCACCTCGCGACCAGGGACGGCGGCCGCTCGTTCGCCGGGCACGAGGATGCCCACAAGGTTTAGGGGATCCGCCGCTGCCAGCGTGAGCCTGGCCTCCGTCGCGCGCGCCGCATGTTGGCGGCGGGCGTCGCGCAAGCCCTCGACGGCTTCAGGCACCGCAAACTGCTCGCCAAAGGGACCGCTCACAAAGCGGCCTCCACGAATCTCACCGCGGGCCTCCAAGCGGCGCAGCACAGGCGCGAGATCGCGCCACTTGGGCACGTTGCATTCGCGCCCCAAGAGCTCGCGAAACACAACGCCATAGCGGCAAAGCAACACACGCGCGTGCGACTCAAGAGAGGCTTGGGTGCTGCGCGCCGCGACGATGGCACGCTGGGCCGCGTCTTGCCTGGACGCCGGCACAGGCTGCTCCCCCCCGTCGCCAAGCAACGACCATCGCCCCGCCGTGGTGCGGGCGGCTGCACGTTTTCGCAGGCTTACCGCCGGCGTTTGCTCCAGATGCACCAGTTTGCGACGGGGGTCCATCAAGGCGCGCAGCTGATCGAAGCCATCCGCCGAGGCGAGGCCTGCCGTCGCCAGCTCCCAAAGGGCCGTCGTTACCTGCTGCTTGGTGAACCCGCTCAAGCGCTGCAGGTCCGCGGTGAAGGCTGCGCCTTTGTCGCGCAGCAGGCAGCGCAGGTGCAGCGCTTCACCGGAAAGCGACTGCGCGAGCACCGCTTCCTCGACGCCCTTCTGCGCAAGTGATGCAGCGAGCCAATCGGCGGATTCTCGCAGGAAAAACGTGATCGGCGCGGCTCCCGTCGGGATGACGCGCCGAGGCGGACCACCGTCTCCCGCGCTCCACGCCGGGTGCGGCGAAACACGCCCCCAGCCGACAATGCCCGCGAGACACAGGTTATCGAGCCAGCGCGTGTCATAGCTTTTCACACGTGCAGGCAGCAACGTGCGCTCCCACTCGACTGCGGGGGCCTCGAAGCCTTCCAGTTGCTCCAACGCGGCGAGCACACCTTCTTCGCCCGTAAGCTGCGTCTCGGGAGCGACATGCTGCCAGTCCTGTAGCCAGCGATTGAAGACCACAGGAGAGACGGGCTCGACGGAGCGGCGCAGACCGGCCAAGGTGAGCCGGTGAATGCGCTGCAGGATGCGGCGTTCGCACCACTCAATGGCATGCGGTAGGTCCTCCGCGGGCTTTGGATGCTCGAAGACGCCGCGCATCGCGAGACCCTGCATTTCCATCACAAGCAGCGCCTGCGCAAGCGGTGCTGGGTCCAGGTGCAGCAGCGTTGCGAGGTGCTGTGCCGTGAGCGGGCCCAACAGTTGCAGCCAGCCCTGCACCAGGCTGTTCACTGCGCCGTCGTGTGGAGACAAAGGCTGCTCGGGCCGGTACTCCGTGCCTGCGAGTACGGTCGTTTCGCGCGGCATACTTACGGGAGCTGCGGGCTGCTGCGCGATCAGTTCGGGCCAGAGCAGATGCGCATCGCCAACGCGCTCCGCGGCGAGCCATACTGGCTCGCCATGCAGGTCGAGACAGAAGGCTCTTCCCTTCTCCGCCAGCTGTGCGAACAACGCCGGCCAAGGCTGTGCGGCGCGCGGCTTTGCGGCGGCCTGTTCGTTCAGAAAGCGAAGCGGCAGGACCACCAGTTGCAGCAGAAGATCATGCATCTCGTGCTCATCGCGCACATCGGGCCAAAGCGTATCGCGCACAGAGTCGATGGCTGCCTGATCGAGACGGCCCGCGCCGTCGGTAACGGCGTCCGGGAGCGTGCGCCGCAGCTGTACCGCACGGGCGCGGCGCGCCTCCAGATCGGCCTCGTCCAGATACGCATACGGCATGGCATTGAGCAGCTCATGCGCGAATTGCGACGGCACAGCCGTGTCGACCGCGAGGCACTGGATGCTGCCATTCGCGATGCCGCGCAGCAGGCCTTCAAGTCCCTCAATGTCCATGGCCTCGGTCAGGGTGTCACGCATCACCTCACGCACGAGCGGATGATCGGGGATCTCGATGTCACCGGTCATCGTCTCCGGGCAGGCGGACGCGTGCGGGAAGACACTGGCCAGCAGATCATCGGACCGTGTGCGCTGCACCTGCGGAGCGACGCGTTTGCCCTTCTGCATGCGCAGCAGTTGCAGACTGCGGCATGCGGCCCATCGCCAGCGATTCTTGAACAGCGGCGATGGGATCGAGGCCTGCTCCAGCAGCTCGCGCGCGGTGAACTCAGTAAGGTATCGGAAGACATCGCTGAGCGGAAAGCTGTGCTGTTCCGCGAGCGAAATATTGATGCCGTTGTCGGTTGCGGCCGCCTGCAGTTCGAAGTTGAAGCCGCGGCAAAATCGCTTGCGCAGCGCCAGGCCCCAGGCCTTGTTCAGGCGGCCGCCGAAAGGCGCATGGAGGATCAGCTGCTGTCCTCCGCCTTCGTCGAAGAAACGTTCGGCGATGAGGGTCTGCTTGGTCGGCACCGCGCCCAGCACGCTGCGACCCGCGACGATGTAGGTAATCAGCTGCAGCGCCGCAGACTCGCACACATAGCACTCGCGGCAGAGCCAGTCCATGCACGCGCGCACCTCAGGATGCAGCGCGCGCCAATGGCCCTCGTCAGAGGGGCTCCCTGCAACGTCTTCTGCAACACATGCGCTTGCGATGGCTGAAGGTTTCACCTTGAGGGTACGTCGATCGATCTCTGCGCGAAGATCGCTGACACCGTCGCACAACACGGCGGTGCGTTGCGGGGCCTCGCCCTCCCAGAACGGGATGCTGGGCGGCGCGCCGTGGGCGTCTTCCACAAGCACCTTCCCTTGCGGGTCAATGCGCTGCACGCGCCAGCTTGTGTTGCCCAGCAGCACCACATCGCCCGGATGCGAATCAACAGCGAAGTGCTCATCAAGCGTCGCAATCTGGACGTTCTCCGGCTGCAACATCACGGCATAGAGCGAGGCATCCGGAATCGCGCCACCGTTGGCAATAGCCGTCAGGCGCGCGCCACGGCGGCCATGCAAATGGCCCTGTACTCGATCCCGCAGAAGGTACGCGCCGTAGCGTCCGCGGGAGCTCTCGATCCCGTTATGCAGCAGCGCAAGCAGCTCTTCAAAGGCCTGCAACGTGAGGTCGCGATAGGGCCACGCGCGCCGCAATATACCGAGCAGCGTTTGCTCGTCCCAGCTTTCTGTACCGCAGGCGGCCACGATCTGCTGCATGAGAATATCGAGCGGCGCTTCGGGGATCTCCAGCTTGTCCAGCTCGCCGGCGACCATCTTGCGCATCAGCGCGGCCTGCTCCAGGAGGTCATCGCGGGTCATGGCGAAGAAGCGGCCTTTTGGAATCGCACCGCGCCAATGACCGGCGCGGCCGACGCGCTGCATGGCTACCGAAACGGCTCGCGTGGTCTGGATCTGGCAGACAAGGTCCACCGCGCCGATGTCGATGCCCAACTCCAGCGAAGCGGTCGCGATCAGGATCTTGATCTCACCGTTCTTGAGGCGCTGCTCTGCATCCAGACGCAGCGTGCGCGCGAGCGAACCGTGGTGCGCGGCGACGGCATCCGGGCCGAGCCGTTCGGTGAGCTCGAAGCTGATCTTCTCGACCAAGCGTCGCGTGTTGACGAAGACCAACGTGGAGCGATGCTGCTGCGCCAGCACGGCCAGTTTGTCGTACACCTCGGTCCACATCGCGGTGCTGGCGACCGAGCTCAGCTTGTCGGAGGGCACCTCGATGGCAAGGTCCAGCGTGCGCCGCTGACCGACCTGCACGATGGTGGCGCGCCGGCGGCCTGGATGCGCGCCCGTGAGGAAGTCGGCTACGAGCTCGATGGGGTTCTGCGTTGCGGACAGGCCGATGCGTTGCGGGCACTTGCGCGCACCAGGCAGCATCGCCTCCGGAGCAAGTCGGTTCTCGCCGCACACGAGCGCCTCCAGACGCTCGAGGCTCAACGCGAGATGGGAGCCGCGTTTATCGTCGGCGATCGCGTGGATTTCATCGACGATGACCGTGTGCACGTGGCAGAGGTTTTGCCGCGCTTTGGCTGAGGTCAGCAGAAGGTACAGCGACTCCGGCGTGGTGACGAGGATGTGGGGCGGCTGCTTGAGCATGGCCGCGCGGTCCTTCATGGGCGTGTCGCCGGTGCGGACGCCGGTGCGGATCTGGCCTCCGATTTGGGGGCACAGATAGCCGCGTTCCAAGGCGAGCTGCTGAATCTCCTGCAACGGGCCGTCGAGGTTCTTCTGGACGTCGTTGGAGAGGGCCTTGAGGGGCGACACATACACGACCTGCGTTCGCGGCGCGAGCCTGCCCGCAAGCGCCTCGCGCAGGAGACCATCGATGCACACCAGAAAGGCCGCTAGCGTCTTGCCTGAGCCGGTGGGCGCGGAGATGAGTGTGCCTTCGCCGCGCAGAATAGCAGGCCAACCTGCGATCTGCGGCTCGGTGGCCGAACCGAAGCGGGCGAGGAACCACTCCTGCACGACCGGATGCGCCCAGGCGAGAGTGTCACGTTCCGGGGAGGTGGTTGCGGGAACCTGGGCGAGCATAGGCCATTGTAGAACCGCGCACGCTGTGGGCTTGCCCGCGCGGTGTGTGACGCCTGATACGATCAGCCGCATGGAGACCTTTTCCGGAAGTCGTCCAAGTCAGCGCGGTTCTGCGGACTGGTTCAGCGGCACGGTGTGGGTGGATCCCGTGGTGACACCCGACTCGCCCGTGGCGCTGCGATCCGCTCGCGTGAGCTTCGAGCCAGGCGCGCGTACGGCGTGGCATACGCACCCGCGGGGCCAGGCCATTCTGGTGCTCAGCGGCGTGTGCCAGGCGCAGGCGCGGGGCGGTATGCTGCGCGAGTTGGTGGCTGGCGACTCAGCGTGGTTTGCGCCGGGCGAGGTCCATTGGCATGGCGCCAAACCGGGCCATGCGATGGTGCATCTGGCCATGCAGCAGCCGGATGAGGCCGGCGATGTGGTGGTCTGGATGGAGCATGTGAGCGAGGCGGAGTTGGGCTAGGCGCCATCGCGGCAGCTACATGTTGCCGACGCCGATGTCGGCGCTCTTGGCTTCCTGATCGTTCGGGTCGAGGTACTGCTCGATGGTTTGTTCCAGCACACCTTTGGCACGCAGGATGAAGTCGATGGCGTCGCGGCCGGCGCCGTACCCGCCGGGGTGCTCGGTGGTGTAGTGAGCCATGGCCTTGACCTCGGGGCGCGCGTTGGCGACCGCGATGGCGAGGCCGACCTTGCGCATCACGGGCAGGTCGATAATGTCGTCGCCGACGTAGGCGATCTGGTCCAGGGTGCAGCCTTCGTCCTTAACGATCAGCTCGAGCGCCTGCACCTTGTAGTGCTGGCCCTGGTAGACGTGGTCGATCCGGAGGTCGGTGGAGCGGATGCGCACGGCCTGCGACTCGCGCTTGGTGACCCAGCCGATCTTGAGGCCGGCGACATGGGCGAGCGCGGTGCCCATGCCGTCGTGCGCGGAGAAGCTCTTGACCTCGACGGCTTTACCGTCAGGCGAGGGCATGACGGTGATGGAGCCGTCGGTGAGCACGCCGTCGACGTCGAAGAGCAGAACCTTGATGCGGCGAGCGCGGTCCTCGGGGCTGGGGTTGGGGACGGTCTCTGCGGCGGTCAATTCTGGTGCATCTCCGGTCTGAACAGGGAGGTGGGGGGTACCCCCCTACTTTTAGGGCAAAGTACGTCCGATAAAGAACTTAGGAGGGTACTTTGCGTGGGTATCCCCGCCCGTACCCGTGGGCTAAGCTGAGGCCCATCAGAGGTCCCAGGTTCAGTGTAGCGACCTTGGGGATATTTTACGCAACGGCGAGGGTAGAGGGGGCACCGCTTCAGCCGGGCCGCTTTTGAGAGGAGCGCCTTTAGGTGCTGAGGCTAGCTTGATGTTGGTGGGCGGAGGAGTAGGGGAAGTCTTCCGGGAGTTGGCAGAGGCGGGCGCGGACGGGGTTGTGGTGGATGTAGTCGCGGTGGTTCAGGAAGTCTGCGCGGTCTCGGATGCGGTGGTCGGTGAAGCCTCGTTGCCAGACGGGGAAGGTGGCGTGGAGGCGGTGGGAGAAGCCGCCTTTGAGGAGCATCATGGCGCGTTCGAGGGTGATGGTTTGTGGGGTGAGGAGGAGATGGATGTGGTCGGGCATGACGACGAACGCGTGGAGGCGGTAGTGGCCTTGGTGGCGGTAGTGTTGGAGGGTTTCGAGGAAGAGTTGGGCGGTTTGGTCGACCTGGAAGAGGTGGCGGCGGTTCCAGGTTTGGGTGCTGAGGAAGAAGGTGCCGTGGCTGGTGAGGCGGGTGGGCTTGCCCATGCGTGGCCAAGCGTACCTCAGCGGCTAAAGCCGCTGTATGCCTCGGAGGGGTTATGGCACGGCTGAAGCCGTGCCCCTTCCAAATCTGTATGGTGTCTGTTTTTGGGGGAGGAGTGGGCTTTGAAGGGGCATGGCTTTAGCCGTGCCGTTCTTCTGCTGCCTGAGAGGCGCCTTTAGACGCTGGGGTGGTTTTGATGCTGGGTCAGATTCCTGCCTCGCCGTGGCTGGGCCGGGCTTACCTCAGCGGCTGAAGCCGCGGATGGCGGGGAGGGTGTATGGCACGGCTGAAGC
>CAXUIF010000075.1:0-13847 GCA_964250995.1 uncultured Acidobacteriaceae bacterium | reverse complement strand
AGACGTTGACCGGAGTCGGCCTTCGCGGAGCCACGACCTGTGTTCCTGCCCGGCTGCCCAACACAGAGAAAACCAGAACTGCAGGGGCTATACGGAACGTCAGCATATTTTGTCTTCTCATGAGCACCCTTCTGAGAAGGGTACGACGGAAAGCAAGACGCACGGTACCAAGATCCGTCGTGGCTTGCCATATTCAATACCGGAGTCTGTTCAATGCTTGGCTGAGATCGCACACGGTCAACACCGGGCGCCCTTCGCCCGAACCTCGCAGTCCCTTCTTTGCTGACTATGGTGCCTGCGGGACCGCTTTGCTTACCCCACCTTGTGTGGCGCATTGCTGGAGGGACCTTGAAGCAGGCCGTACTTGGTCAGCTTGTACGTAAGATCGCTCTTGGAGATACCGAGGCGGCGCGCAGCCTCGGCTTTGCCCCCCTTGGTCCGCAAGAGCGTCTGTTCGATAGCTCCGCGCTCCCACGCGGCAAGCGCTGTTCTAAGGTGAAACTCTTCAGGCAAGCCGAGCGCCGCGATGCTCGGAACGGATGGGAGTACGGACAGCGGCTCGATGGCCGGCTCGGGTAAATCGAGCCATGCGATTTCGAGGCTATTAGAAAGGATGCAGGCTCGTTCCAGCAAATTGCGAAGTTCTCGGATGTTGCCCGGAAAGGCATATTGCCCAAGTTGATGAAGCGCATCCGCGTGTAGTGAACGTGTCGATATCTTCAGTTCGCTCGCGATTTGCTGCAGCAGGAAGGCAGCGATTTCTGGCAGATCTTCCCTTCGTTCGCGTAGGGAAGGCACATGGATCGGCACGATGGCGAGACGGTAGTAAAGGTCCTGCCGAAATCTGCCTTCTTCCACTTCTTTGAGCAGATTGCGGTGGGTCGCAACCAGGACGCGGACATCCACCGCACGTGAAATCGCTGAGCCCACCCGGGTGATCTTTCCTTCGGCCAACACCCGCAGCAGCTTGGCCTGCGCAGCCGGCGACATCTCTCCGGCCTCGTCAAGAAAAAGCGTGCTCTGGTGCGCCGTTTCGAACAGACCGTGCCGGGTTCGGTCGGCTCCCGTAAACGAGCCCTTCTCGTGACCAAAGAGCTCGCTTTCGAGAAGTGTTTCGGTAAAGGCGGCACAGTTCACGCTGATCAGAGGCCGGCTCGCGCGATGGCTCAAACCATGAATAGCTCGTGCCACAAGTTCCTTGCCGGTCCCGGTTTCGCCAGAGATCAGCACGGTCGTCTCGGTCGGCCCCACCCGCGCGATCATCTCCTTCAGCCTGGTGACACGCGGCCCATGCCCGCGGATCTCGGTCTGACCTGCGAGGCTTCCCACCGCGCTCCGCAGCAGTTGATTCTCTCTGCGCAGAAACGTGTGCCGGGCCGCACGCTGGACAACTGCCTTCAGGTTCTCCGTAGAAAACGGCTTCGTGAGGAAGTCGAAGGCACCTTTCCGCATGGTCTCTACCGCGAGCTCGACGCTTCCATAGGCAGTAAGGACAATGACGGCGGCCGCAGTGTCGGACTGAGAAAGGTCGTTCAGGATCTCCAGGCCTTCTCCGTCAGGAAGTTTCTGATCTGTCAGGACAACGTCGAAGTCACCGCTTTGTAGCGCACTGCGGGCTTCCTGCACCGTGCTGACCTCAACGACGGCATGCTCGTCCGCTCGCAGATGAACCAGCAGGAGTTTGCGCATGTTGGGCTCATCTTCAACGACCAGGATCCTAGCCATGGGTTGGGTCGTTTCCTGTAGCAACACTGGAGTGACCCCGGGAGACAGCGAACGAAGGTAGCATGAGCACAAAGGTTATGCGCTCTGGCTCGTTCTGTTCAAGGAACAGGCTTCCGCCATGCTTGTCGACGATGCTTTTCGCGATGGCAAGACCCAGTCCGGTGCCGCCATGCTTGGCAGTGAAGAAGGGCTCGAAGATCTGCGGAGCGGCGTGAGGTGGAATGGGCGGACCGCCGTTTTCAAAGGCAATGCGAACCCTGTTCTCGACCCGCTTCACCTCGACGGCTACCTGGCCGAAATCCGGTGAGGCTTCGATGGCATTCCGCAGCAGGTTTAAGAGCGCCTGCTGCAGCTGCCCCTCATGGCCCAGAACAGAACAGTCGCTGTCGATGTGAAGGTCGAGCTTCAGTTGCTTTTTGAGGCCCTGCGCTCGCCCGATAGCGGCGATGTGCCCGACAAGGGCGGTCGCATCGACCTCAGAAAGAGGCGGCGTTCCAGGCTGTGCATAGAGCAGGAAATCTGTTGTCAGTTTTTCCAAGCGCCGCGCCTCGATCACGGCCACTTGGGACATCTCCTCGCGATCCTTCAGGGGAAGACCCGGTGAGGTCGCAGCTTCGATCGCGCTGGAGATGATCGCGACCGGATTTCGGATCTCATGGGCAACCGAGCTCGCGAGCCGGCCGACTGCCGCCAGCTTTTCCTCTTGCACGAGTTTGGTGCGCGTCGTTTCCAGGTCGGTCAGCCTGTGGCGTAGCTGCTCTCCCCGGTCGCCCAGCAGGTCAATCAGCCACCAGACAAGAACGCCCACGATGAAGTAAAGAAGGACCAAAGTCGTAGCTTCCAGCAGCTCCCCAAGTCGGAAGGGAAGGTGGAAGTTCGCAGCATAGGCGACCCACAGAAAAGCACAGAACGAAGCCGCTGCGGAGACAGCGAGGGTGAGTGGAAAAGAAAAGTACAGGGAGGCTTCAATGACGGGCAGAATGAGCAATCCGAAATAATGAGAGTGGAACTGCTGCGTAGCCGCCGCCAACCCAAACGGCAAGACGAGGTTCCAGCTCACCGAAGCCCATGCCAGTAGGCGAGCAGAGCGCAGCGGCAACGACCGATCAGTCCTCACGACGATGAGCTCTGCGAGACGATAGGCGATTCCTATCCCAGCTACAAGGAAGAAGACTTTGGGGGTGGGGAAGTTGAACCACGAAAAGACGAGCCCGATCCCCATGAACACGACCAGCAGCGCCATGTTCACCAAAGCCACTGTTCGCCGTTGAACGACGGCGCTTGTGAGTTGGAGATGGTCGTTGTGTGCCGTACGTCTCTCCTTCGGGAAACCAAAAGCCCTGGTGCCGGGTCTGCAATCATATAGCCACTCCCGAGAGAGGCACTGAACCGAGAAGGCAGCGGTTTCTTAGCTTCCAAAGTTCAAACTGTTGAACGGATTCGTTCGAATCCTTGAACGAAGTACGGCTTTTTGCCACGCTGCGACGCAAAAGTTGCAGCCTTTCGATGTACCTCTAGTTTGGCACCACTCTTGCTCTCCTGTTCGCATAGGGAGATTCACCATGGATCCATCGAAAGCTGCAGACGCAAAACCTTCCCGCAGAGACTTCCTGGCCGGCGCAAGCACGGCCGTGGCCTCCGCCGCTTTCATCACCGGAGCGGGCCCCGCGGCCGCCCATGCCCAACAGGCCTCTTCGACCCAAGAGGCAGAGCCGGTCCCGTCCACACCCGCTCAGCCGGATGAGGTCGGGAAGGGCGGAGAACTGCACCAGCTCGCTGGCGGAACCCACACCAGACTGACAACCAACCAGGGAACCACGGTGTCGGACGACGAAAACTCCCTCAAGGTCGGGCCGCGCGGACCCGTGCTCCTGGAAGACTTCGTCCTTCGTGAGAAGATCAATCACTTTGATCATGAACGGATCCCGGAAAGAGTCGTGCATGCGCGGGGGTCCGCGGCGCACGGGTATTTCGAACTGACCCATTCGCTTTCCGATCTGTCCAAGGCGGGAATCTTTCAACGTGTCGGAGCCAAGACGCCACTGTTTACTCGCTTCTCCACTGTGGCGGGAAACAAGGGCTCGGGCGATATGGCCCGTGACGTGAGAGGCTTTGCCGTGAAGTTCTACACGCAGGACGGCAATTGGGATCTTGTGGGCAATAACATCCCTGTGTTTTTCATCCAGGACGCGATTAAATTCCCTGACCTGATCCATGCTGCAAAGGAAGAGCCCGATCGCGGGTTTCCGCAAGCGCAAACCGCGCATGACAACTTCTGGGACTACGCCTCGCTCACGCCGGAAAGCACCCACATGCTGATGTGGATTATGTCCGACCGCGCGATTCCGCGCTCGCTGCGCATGATGGAAGGCTTCGGCGTACACAGCTTCCGGCTCATCAACGAGTCCGGCAAAGTGTCCTACGTGAAGTTCCACTGGCGTCCGAAGCTTGGCATGCAATCGGTGATTTGGGATGAGGCTTTGAAGATCAATGGCGCCGATCCGGACTTTCACCGGCGCGATCTGTGGAACTCCATCGAGATGGGCGCGTTCCCCGAATGGCAGTTGTATGTGCAGGTGTTCGACGAGGCTTTTGCGAATAAATTCGACTTCGATGTGCTGGACGCGACCAAGTTTATTCCAGAAGAGACGTTGCCGCTACGGCCGGTCGGACGCATGGTGCTCGATCGCAATCCGGACAACATCTTTGCAGAGACCGAACAAGTCGCCTTTTGCACATCGCACGTGATCCCGGGCATCGACTTCACGAACGACCCTCTTTTGCAGGGTCGCAACTTTTCCTACCTCGATACGCAGATCACCCGCTTAGGCGGCCCAAACTTCGCTCAGATCCCTATCAATGCGCCGCGCAGCTCCACGCAGAATTATCAGCGCGATGGACACATGCAAATGCAGGTGCCGAAGGGTCGCGTCAATTACTCGCCGAGTTCGCAGGCCGCCAACGCGCCCCATGAAGACCCTCGGCGCGGCTTTCGCACGGCGCCGGTCCATGAAGAAGGCGATAAGCTGCGTGTGCGTTCAGAGTCGTTTGCAGACCATTACAGCCAGGCGCGGCAGTTCTTCTACAGCCAGACAGAGACGGAACAGCAGCACATCCTGTCCGCGTTCGTCTTCGAACTGAGCAAGGTGCAAGGGAAGGCGATCCGCAACCGCGTCCTCGGGCAGTTGGCTAATGCCGATCCGCGCATCGCACAGCGGGTGGCCAACGGCTTGGGCCATCAAGGAAACATTGAGAGTGTGAGCACCACCGTAAAGGCGCGAACTGATCTAAAGCCCTCGCCTACACTCAGCATCCTTGAGAAGGCTAAGCCTACGTTGGACGGTCGGGTTGTGGGCTGCTTGGTGGCCGATGGAACGGACACGAGCTTCGTTACGGCGCTGCGGGCCAATGCGAAGAAGATGGGAGCTACGCTCAAGGTTATCGCGCCCAAGGTCGAGGGAGCGAACGGCAGTGGAGGGACGCGGATCGATGCTGACCTTCAACTCGCAGGGGGACCTTCCGTGCTGTTTGACACGATCGTCCTCGCGCTCACACCGGAGGCGGCGCAGCAGCTGGCGATGCAACCGGCGGCAGTCTCCTTCGTGCAGGATGCCTTCTCGCACTTGAAGGTGATCGGCTATACCGCGGGCTCGGATGTGCTGCTCACAAAGGCCGGGGTGGTTCCGGACGAAGGCGTTGTCCGTCTCGCATCCAACAACCAGGAGTCGTACCTCGATCAGGCGGCAAAGGGCCGCATCTGGGCGCGGGAGCCCAAGGTGCGACCTGTGTTGTAGGTGCACGCGCTACGGGGTGCTCCCTTGAGTTTCGGAGGGAGCACTCGCCCCACAACATGCAGGATGCGGTGACAAGATCAGGGTACAGCGCCGGACGGAGTCGAGTGAAAAGGATGCAAACCGAACACCATCGTACGAACCGGGTCGGCTGGCTGCGCGCAGCCGTACTGGGAGCCAACGATGGACTATTGTCTACGGCCAGTCTTGTGCTGGGCGTGGCAGCCGCGCACGGAACCCACGGCAGTATTTCGGTCGCCGGGCTTGCCGGCATGGTGGCCGGATCGATGTCCATGGCGGCAGGCGAGTACGTTTCAGTTCATTCTCAGGCTGATACCGAACGCGCGGATCTGGATCGAGAAAGAGCGGAGCTGGCGGCAGACCCGGGCAGCGAGCGCGAGGAATTGGCAGCCATCTACAGGAAGCGTGGCCTGGATGCCTCCCTCGCGGCGCAGGTCGCCACGCAGTTGATGGCCAAAGATGCGCTGGGGGCGCATGCCCGCGACGAACTCGGCGTCACTGACGCCCTAAGCGCGCGACCCGTGCAGGCCGCCCTGACCTCGGCCGCGAGCTTTGCCGTGGGAGCCGTAGTGCCGCTGTTGGTTTCCGGTCTGTCCCCCCAACACGTGCTGGTGCCTCTGGTGGCCGCCGTCTCGCTGGTGTGTTTAGCCGTTCTTGGGGGCATCGCTGCGAAGGTGGGGGGAGCGCCCGTACTGGCCGGAGCGGGACGGGTGATGTTCTGGGGTGCCCTGGCCATGGCCGTCACCGCAGGTGTGGGCTCGCTGTTTGGCACCCATGTCTAGGCCCGAAGCGCCCGTGAAACCAGCGTCCCCAACGCTGCTGTATCTGGGGCGGAGCAAACGCAGCGACAGCCGTTCACATAGATATGTTGAGGAGAAGCGTAGGTCGTGACTGTTTGCTGACGTTATCTCACACATCGAGGCGCTGCTGTGCCGTGAGCCTCCTGGCCGTTCTTTGCGTCATGCTCAGTGGATGCAAGAAGAAGGAAGCGAAGCCGGCACCCAAGCCCAAAGCAGTGACCGTCATGCGGCTCGAGCCGCAGACCGTGCGTGTGTACCGGGAGTATATCGGGCGCACAGAGGCGTTTCTTTCCGTCGATCTGCGTCCGCAAGCCACTGGTTACATCACGGGATTCTTCTTCAAGGAAGGCCAGGCTGTACGAAAGGGTCAGCTTCTGTTTCAGATCGATCCACGCCTGTACCAAGCCACGGTTGCGTCCGCGAAAGCCCGGCTGGCACGTGCGGATGCGGATGTGCTGCAGGCCCAGGCTCAGTTGAGGCGGGCCGATGATCACGTGCGGCGGTACGCTCCGCTTTCCACCATAGAAGCCATCCCCCGACAGGAGTACACCGACGCGCTCGCGGAGCAACAGGTACGGCAAGCCGAGTTGCAGCAGATGGAGGCCAATCGCGGCATCGCGCAGGCCAGCTTGCAAGAGGCGCAGGTGAACCTGAGCTACACACAAATCCGGGCGCCGATTGCGGGCGTGATCGGCTTTCGGCGCATGGCCACCGGCGGCTTGGCTGCGGCGAATGAAGTGCTTCCATTGGCGACGATCTCCCAATCCAATCCGGTGCGGGTAAGCTTTTCGCTTTCCGATGCCGACTACCTGAAGTACCTGGCGCCGGGAAGAAAAGCGGCCGCCGTTCAGGATCCGCAGCATCACAGCGACGCCAATAAGACCAGCGACATGCAGTGGAAGTTGATGCTTGCCGATGGCACGACCTACGACAAGCCTGGGAAATTTTATGCCATGTCCCGCGCAGCCAATCTCGATACGGACACAGTGGGCGTTATGTTGCTGTACCCCAACGCGCAAAACAGGCTCCGGCCGGGAGAGTATGCCAAGGTCAGGGCCGATGTAGAGCTTCGGAAAAACGTCTTGCTGATTCCGGTCACATGCATTCGCGAGTCGCAAGGCTCCAAGACGGTGACGGTGATTGGCCCAAACAACACCGCGGCGCAAAGGGTGGTCGAGACGGAAGAACGTTCGGGCAACTCCTACATCGTGACCAAGGGACTGAATGCGGGCGACGTCGTGATCGTGGGCGGCGAACAAAAGGTAAAGCCAGGCGACAAGCTGAAGCCGCAGATGGTGCCGCAGCCTGAAGGCGGACAGAACAGAGAGCCGAAGGCGCTGGGAGCTGATGGAGAAACGCAGCCTGGACCAAAGAAAGCCAGCGTTAGCCAGGGGGCGGGCGCGCCCAAGCCTCACAAGCCGGGGAAGAAGAAACGATGAAGACGATTTCGTTATTCTTTATCGACAATCCGGTCTTTGCCGCGGTGCTCTCCCTGCTGATCGTGCTGGCGGGATCGATGGCGATCTTTTCGCTACCGATCACGGAATACCCCGACATCACGCCGCCCGAGGTCACGGTGAAAACCATCGTGGCGGGCGCAACCGCGGACGTGCTGGAACAGACCGTCGCCGTCCCGATCGAAGAGCGTGTGAACGGGGCCAAGGACATGATCTACATGTCGTCGCGGCTCTCCAACGACGGCAGTTATACCCTGCAGGCGACGTTCAAGCCGGGCAGCGATCCCGACATCGATGAGGTGGAAGTACAGAACCGCGTGCTGCAGGCGGAAAGCGTGCTGCCACCCTATGTGGTGCAGAACGGCATTATCGTCAAGAAGCGGACACCCACGACGTTGATGATGGTGTCGCTGTATTCCGACGACAACAGCCGCGACTCGCTGTACGTCAGCAACTACGCGCAGATCCATCTATTGGGACCGATCATCCGGTCGAAGGGCATCGGCGACTACCAGTTGCACGGACGCACCTATGCAATGCGCCTGTGGCTGAAGCCGGATCGCATGGCCGCGCTTGGCGTCACAGCGGATGATGTACGCAACGCGGTGACGGCGCAAAATACGCAAACGCCTCCGGGCTCGATCGGAGCCTCCCCGGCCACGCCCGGCACGCTGGATGCTTACAACGTGGTAGCCAACGACGAGCTCACCACGCCCACAGAGTATGAGCAGATGATTCTTCGCCAGACGGCCGATGGCTCGGTGCTGCGCCTGGGCGATGTTGGCCGCGCAGAACTGGGTGCGCGGGCTACGGGGACCTTTACCGATGTGAACGGGCTGCCGGGCACCTCCATTCAGTTGTTTCAGCTGCCTGGCGGCAACGCGCTGAAGACGGTAGAGGAGGTCCGGCACGTGATGGACGGCCTCAAGGGCACGATCCCGCCAGGGATGAAGTACGCCGTCTCGCTCGATACCACGCTGTATGTGAACCAGTCCATCACGGAGGTCATGAAGACGTTCTTCATCGCGCTCGTGCTGGTGCTCGTGATCGTGTACCTCTTTCTTGGAACGTTTCGCGCCACAGTGATCCCCATGGCGGCCGTGCCGGTCTCGCTGATCGGCAGTGTGGGCGTATTTGCGATGCTGGGCTTCAGCATCAACCTGCTCACCTTGTTCGGCCTGGTGCTGGCGATTGGGTTGGTAGTGGACGACGCGATCATTGTTGTCGAAGCAGTGGAGCGGCACATCGAGGACGGCTCCGACGCCAAGGAGGCGGCGAAACAAGCGATGCAGGAGGTCAGTCGCGCCATCCTGGCCATCGCTCTTGTGCTCAGCTTCGTCTTCATCCCGATTGCGTTTATCAAAGGGATTACCGGCTCCTTTTACCGCCAGTTCGCACTGACGCTGGCGTCGTCGATTCTGCTGTCGGCCTTTGTCGCCGTTTCGCTGACCCCGGCTATGTGCGCTGCGTTCCTCACCAAACGCAAGGAGGGCAAAGGTCCGCTTGCCTGGATTACCAAGAAGTTTGAACAGGTGTTCGACAAGCTGATGAAAGGGTATGAGTGGCTGCTGAAAAAGGTGATCGGCCATTGGGGCTGGGGTTTGGCGGGCCTTGCTGTGATCGTTGGTTGCACGGTGTTGCTGTCGTCTACCGTGCCGGTAGGGTTCATCCCCAGCGAGGATCAAGGGTATTTCTACATCACGCTCACGATGCCGGACGGCACGTCGCTACAACGCACCGAGGAGATCTCCAAGATAGCGGAAGCCCGGCTGCAGAAGCTGCCGGGGGTGCGCTACATCAACACACTGGGTGGCTACACCTTTCTTGAAGATGCCGACCAGCCGAACACGACGACGTTGATCGTCGATCTGGAACCCTGGGGCAAGCGGAAAAAGAAGGGCATGGATGCCAAGTCGTTGATGGCGCGCGGCGCAGCCATGCTCGACGACATCCCGGAGGCTGAGGTCACGCCCCAAGCCCCGGCCTCCGTCCCAGGTCTCGGCGGTGCAGGCGGCTTCACGTTTGAGCTGCAAGACAAAGAAGGCGGCACCATCCAACATCTCGCCGACGCGGCCGAAACGCTTTCGCGCAAAGCAGCCGCAGCGCCTGAGTTGGACAGCATCTACAACACCGTGCGGATCGATGTGCCGCAAGTGAGCGTGAAAGTAGATCGCGACAAGGCGAACTCGCTCGGCGTTCCGATTGACAGCATCTTCAACAGCCTGCAAATTCAGCTTGGCGGTCTGATCGTCAACAACTTCAACCGCTTCGGCCGCATTTACAAGACCATGATTCAGGCAGACGCGCCGTACCGCTCAAATCCTGAAGGCATGGAGAACATCTACGTCCGCACCTCCCCGGCTATGGGCAGCCAGATGATGCCGCTGTCCAACCTGGTCACGCTGGGTTCTTCGAGCGGCCCGAATGTGATTCAGCGCTTCAACATGTACCGCTGCATAGAGATCAGCGGCACACCCGCGAAGGGGCATAGCTCAGGGCAGGCGCTGAGCACGATGGAGAAACTGGCCCAGAAGATACCGCCTGGGCTGGACTACAGTTGGTCGGGCATGGCGTATCAACAGCAGCAGGCACAAGGCAGGTCGACGCCGATCTTCATCCTGGCGCTTGTGTTTGTCTACCTCGTGCTGGCTGCCCAATTTGAAAGCTGGCTAACGCCCATCTCCGTGCTGATTGCCATCCCCACCGGTGCGCTTGGTGTGTATCTCGCGTTGTGGGTGGCAGGCCTGGACAACAGCATCTATGCGCAGGTCGGTCTGGTGACCATGATCGGACTGACGGCGAAGAACGCCGTGCTGATCGTGGAGTTTGCCACACAAAACCGTACTGACGGCAAAGATCCTTTGGAAGCCGGGCTGGAGTCCTCGAAGTTGCGGTTTCGGCCGATCCTGATGACCTCCATGGCCTTCATCCTTGGCATGGTTCCGCTGGTAATCTCCACGGGCGCGGAGTCGGTGAGCCGCCGCACGCTGGGCACCGCGGTGCTGGGCGGCATGCTCATGACCACCATGCTGACCATCTTTGTGACGCCGATGTTCTGGGTCGCTATCGAATCGTTCGCCGCGCGGCGCGCCGAGAAGAAGAGGCAGAAACAGGAAGAGCAGAGCAAAAAGGACGACAAGCCGCAGGGCAAAGAACAGCCCGTGGACCAGAAGCAACACCGGCAAGACCAGAAAGACCAGCCGCCGGCCCCGGCCACAGAGGGCCAACCGGCATGAGCGCTCACCGGAGAAAGCTCGCGCGCTTGCCTTGCAAGAGCGCCCTTGCGGCTGTGGTGTGCCTGGCGCTTGGGGGATGTACCGTGGGGCCGAAGTACCATAGACCGCCGGTGGCGGCGCCACCCATCTATCGCGGCGCGCCTGCCGATTCGGCCCAACCCACGGCGGGCAGCTTGGGTGACATGGCATGGTGGCACGTCTTCTCCGACCCTGTTCTGCAGGACCTGCTGCGGCGCGCACGCACCGGCAATGCAGATGTTCGGATCGCCGCAGGGCGGGTGGAGTTGGTGCAGGCACAGTTCCGTGCGATTCGTGCCGCGTATGGCCCTCAGGTGATCGCCCAAGCGGATGAAACGCAGCAAAGAATTTCGCCCATCGGCCTGCCGCGCAATCGGACCACAGGAAACCCGGCCGGCAGCGCCAACATCGTCAATATGCAAGCCACGTGGGAGATCGATTTCTGGGGCAAGTATCGCAGCGCCAATCAAGCCGGCCGCGCGACCCTGCTCGCCAGCCAGGCGGCGCAGCAGGCCGTGATGACCACCCTCGTCGCCGATGTCGCTTCGGCATACTTCGACCTACTTGCTCTAAGCGAGCAGCGACGCGCCGCCCAAGAGGGCGTGGCGATGCGCGTCAATTCGCTGAACTTAATCCTCGCACGCAAGGACAGCGGCGTGGCCTCGCTCACGGACGTCAGGATGGCGGAGACGCAGGTGGAGCAGGCACGGGAGCTTGTGACCAATCTTCAGCAGTCGATCACGATTCGTGAGGACGAAATCCGCATGCTCCTGGGTGCGAATCCCGGGGACGTCCCCAAAGACTCGGACATCTGGAAAGAAATGGTTCCCGAGGTCGGTCCAGGCCTGCCGTCTACGCTCATCGAACGCCGCCCGGACATCCGCGAGGCGGAGCAGAACCTGATTGCCGCCAACGCAAACATCGGTGTCGCGCGCGCAGCGTACTTCCCGAACATCGGGCTCACCGCTGAGGGAGGTCTGGAGAGCACCGCGTTCCACAATCTCTTCACAGGACCTGCAGAGACCTGGCTTCTGCAACCAGCGATCAATCTTCCCATCTTTACCGCCGGAAGGATCCGTGCCTACGTGCAACAAACGGAGGCACAGCAGAAGATCTCGCTGAATGTGTACGAAGCCTCCGTGCATGGCGCCTTTCGCGATGTGTCCGACGCGCTGGCCTACCGCGAGCGGGCCGTGCAGGCCGAGCAGGAGCAGCAACGATTGGCCAACGCGGCCAAGAGTGCGGCTGACCTTTCCCGTGCGCGTTTCAACTCCGGTGTGGTGAGCTACCTGCAGGTTCTGGAAACAGACCAGATCAGCCTTTCGGCGCAGATCAACCTTGCGCGAATCCGCTATGATCGCCTCAACGCAACGGTGCAACTCTACCGAGCTCTCGGCGGTGGCTGGCAGCCTTAGACAGCTTTGTGCGTGAGTCGGCCGCGCGGGTGACCCGGGTTCCACTCTTCGCAGAAGAAGGGTGGAACAGAGCCCACAGAGGCGCAACTCTGGTTTTGCTTTTCGGGCCCTCGCACTGAGCGTTTAGGCCCGTGGATCGTCTCACAAGAGCATGTTCCTTCAATTGCAACCGCTGACGTACCCCTGCGTCACACCCATCTTAAGCGCCCCTTAACGGCGCCTCCCTGAACATAGGCAATGCATGATAGCTAACGCCGTAAACCTGCAACCTCGTTCCCTCCAACCCCCGAGCCGTACTAGCGTCAGAGTACGAGGAGTAGCTCCAACTTCGAGCGGAAGGGAATGCTTCGGGAGCATCTGTATGCTCATCGCGTTCTCGCTCGGTGTACCCGCATGCAGAGCCCTCGTACCACCCTCTCTTCCGCAGACCAGTACGGAGAATCTGCCTGACGCTCCCAGCGCAGGGCACCAAGCATCGGCGCAGCAGGGCGCCAACGCTGACGCGCAAGCGAGCCTCTCTGGAACGGTTGCCGACGTGAACGGATCGGTCGTGCCCAACGCGCGGGTGGAGCTCACCCGCAGCGATGGCTCGCAAAAGAAAGTGACGATGTCGGACGCCACCGGCAGGTTTAGCTTCACTGGGCTGGCCCAAGGAACGTTTCGCCTGAGCGTTGTCGCCGCTGGTTTGCAAACCCTTCATTTGGACACGATCGTGCTATCGGGCGGAGAGCACCGCGAGCTGGCTACAACGGCTTTGCCTGTAGCGACCGTGGCGACAGAAGTGCAGGTTTCTGCAACGCCAGAACAGGTGGCCGCAGCGCAGGTGCAGCTTGCGGAGAAGCAGCGCGTGCTAGGAATCATTCCGAACTTCTACAGCAGCTACATATGGAATGCGGCCCCACTGACGCCCAAACTGAAGTTCAACTTGGCTGTTCACTCCGCTCTGGATCCAGTTGCGTTCCTACTGGCGGGCGGAGTCGCCGGGGTGGAGCAGGTCCACAATACCTTCCCAGGGTATGGATCCGGACCGGGAGCGTACGGCAAGCGATATGGCGCGGCCTTCGCGGACAACGTGATCGGTCGCGTGGTGGGCAGTGCGGTTCTGCCCTCGGTGTTGCATCAAGACCCCCGTTACTTCTACAAGGGGAAGGGAAGCGTCACCTCACGCGCGCTCTATGCGGTCGGCACTACGTTCATCACACGTGGCGACAATGGGCGCGCGCAGCCCAACTACTCGCATATTTTGGGCAACTTCGCGGCCGCCGGCATCTCCAATCTCTACCGCGCGCCAGGGGACCGCAGTGCTTCGCTGACGATCCGCAATGGTTTCATCATCACGGGCACAAACGCAGTGGGCAATCTGGTCAGAGAGTTCGTCCTGAAG
>CAXUIF010000074.1:0-13872 GCA_964250995.1 uncultured Acidobacteriaceae bacterium | reverse complement strand
TTCCGAGCGGAGTTCAGCCGCTGGCACGCCGCCCTTACGGCGGCGGTGCCCGGTCTGCGCTTTGCCGCGCCCGACACCGCAAGCTCGATTGAGTGGGTGGAGCGCATGGCGGCGGACGCGCGCGCCGAGGTGCAGCTGCTGACCACGCACTACTATCGGGGCGATCAAAAGCTGGGCACGCCCGAACAGTTGATGCAGCCGGACCCGGCGCTTGCAGTAAACTTGGCACGCCTGCACCAGGCCTCTCTGGCCAGCGGCCTCCCGTGGCGGATGTGCGAGACGAACTCCTTCTTTGGGGGCGGACGCCCGGGGCTGAGCGACACGCTTGCGGGTGCCCTGTGGACGCTCGATTTTCTGCTGCTGCTCGCCCAGGCAGGCTGCGCCGGAGTCAATGTCGAAACCGGCGTGAATCAACTGGGCTTTCTGAGCTCGTACTCACCCGTTCGGGATGACGAGAGCAACCACGCTACGGCAGGGGTTCCCTACTACGGCATGCTGGCCTTTGCCGAGGCCACGGCGGGAGCCCGCACGGTGCTGCCGTTGGAGCTCACGGCAAGTCAGGGCGCGTTCACGTCCGCGCTCACCGCCTACGCGCTGGGGGACGGCGCACGCCTGCGCTCGCTGGTGTTGATCAACAAGTCCGCGACTCGAGCAGCACGCTTCCGGTTGGGCGGGCTCCCTCTGCGCGCCGCTTCGCTGCTTCGGCTCACGGGTCCTTCGCTGGAAAGCAAAGAAGGAGTGACGTTGGGCGGCGTGCGCGTGGACGCGGGCGGGCGATGGGTGGCGCCCTGGCCTGAGCGCGCTCCGGCGCAAGATGTGGGCGTGCCGGCGGGAAGCGCGTGCGTCCTCCGCCTCGTGTAGCGCGATCAAAACTCTACGGGAGCTCCGACGCCTCCGCCGGATACACTGATGGAGCGTATGACCTCGCTGACAGCGCTCGACACCCTGGTCCAAATCGATCTGTCGCCCCGCCGGCCCGCGGCCAAGCCCGCGTGGCTGAAGGCGCGTGCGCCGGTCGGCGAGACCTTCCACGCGCTCAAGAAGCTCACGCGAGACTTGAAGCTGCATACCGTGTGCGAGAGTGCACACTGCCCCAACATCGGCGAGTGCTGGAATCATAAGACCGCAACGTTCATGATGCTCGGCAATCTGTGCACACGGCGGTGCGGGTTCTGCGCGGTGCCGAAGGGACGGCCGGAACCGATCGACCACAGCGAACCCGAGCGCGTCGCTTACGCCATTGCCTCGCTTGGCCTGCGGCATGCCGTAATTACCTCAGTGAATCGCGACGACGACAACCTCGGCGCGGCCATGGCCTTCGTCAAGGTCATTCATGAGATCCGCCGGCAAGCGCCCGGCTGTCAGGTTGAGGTCCTAACGCCCGACTTCCAGGGCGTCGAAGCCGCCCGTCAGATGGTCGTCGACGCGCGCCCCGAGATCCTGAATCACAACATCGAGACCGTACCCCGGCTTTATCGCGTCGCGAAGTCTGGCGGGCGATACGAGAAGTCGTTGCATTTCCTCGACGCCGCCAAGCGCGCTTCCGCCAACCACCCCCAAGGCGCTCTTGTGACCAAAACCGGCATCATCGTCGGCATGGGGGAAGAGATGCACGAGCTGCTTGGCGTCTTCCGCGACCTTGCCGATCGCAAGGTCGACATCCTCACAATCGGCCAGTACCTGCGGCCATCGCGCGACCACCTGCCGATGGCGCGCTACTACACGCCAGAGGAGTTCGCCTTCCTGAAGCACGAGGCGCTCGCCATGGGCTTCCGCCACGTCGAGTCTGGCCCCCTTGTCCGCTCCAGCTACCATGCGCACGAGCAGGCACAATCTACCGGCCTCGCATAAATCTCGGGGTCATCTCGTACCCCTTGGCGCGCCGCTCTCCGTAGAAGCAGCTCCGGCGTAAAGGTCGTCCTCGGCCTTTCGTGTGCGAAGCTTAGGTATGGCGATTTCCCGACAGACGAAGCCCGGCACGCCGGACGACGCTCCGCGTGGCGAGCGCCTACAGAAGATCCTGGCGCGGGCCGGCGTGGCCAGTCGTCGCGCCGCCGAGGCCTTTATCCTCGAGGGCCGCGTGCAGGTAAACGGCGAGGTGGTCTCCGAGCTTGGAACCCGTGCCGACCCGGCGCGAGATCACGTTCGGGTCGACGGCAAGCTCCTCCAAGGTCCCGAGCCGCAGCGCTACTTTCTGCTCAACAAGCCGCGCGGTTACGTCACAACCCTGGACGATCCGGAGGGCCGCCCTACCGTGGCCAAGTTGCTCGGTCAGGAGTCTCAGAAAAAGGTTACCGGCGAGCATTCCAAGCTGCCGCGCCTTTACCCGGTGGGCCGGCTCGACTACCTGTCTGAAGGCTTGCTGTTGATGACCAACGACGGCGAACTCGCAAACCGGCTTTCCAAGGCATCGGCCAGCGTCGAAAAGACCTATCTCGTGAAGGTCTCCGGTAAACCCACGGACGAGGCGATCGGGCAGCTGCGCCGGGGCATCATGATCGACCGTGGACGGCTCGACGAGGTGAAATCCGGGCGCCGTGACCGGGTCCTGACGCAACCGGCCAAGATCGAGCAGGTACGCGGTGGAGAAAATCCGTGGTTCGAGGTCACGCTCACCGAAGGGCGCAACCGGCAGCTGCGCAAGATGTTCGAAGAGGTTGGTCACCACGTCGAGAAGATCCGCCGCATCGCCTACGGGGCGTTGACGCTGGACGTGCCGCCGGGTGCTTTCCGTGAGCTCACTTCAGGGGAGGTCCAGGCCCTGGGCCGGGCCGCCGCCGGCAAGAAGGTCGAACGCAAGCGCGAGCGTCCGGAAGCAGCGCAGCTGAAGAAACCCGTCCCACCCCGCAAGCGCGTGCGGAAGGCACCGGCTTCTCGAGCACGATTATGATGCCGCAAAGGTGCCATGCAAGAACACGCAACCTTCACCGAGAAGCTGCGTTTGTATCCTCGAGAGGTGCATGATGCAAATTTGTTCCTTTCGCACACCGTTTTTGGCAGTAGCCGCAGTGGTTGGCTTGGCTCTCGCTGCCCCGGCCCCTGCGTTGGCGCAGGTTGCCATTGGCGTCGACATCGGCCCGGCTCCTATGTGCCCGTACGGCTATTACGGATACGCTCCGTACAACTGCGCTCCTTATGGCTATTACGGGCCAGAATGGTTCAGCAACGGCTTCTTTATCGGAGCCGGTCCCTGGTACCGAGGCGAGCCTGGGCGGTATGGGTGGGTGAACCATGACTACGACCCGCGCTATGGTTACCGGGGTGGGTATCCGGGCCACGATGAGCGCTTCGATCGCGGACGGGACTTCCACGACTTCCATGGCAATGACTGGCATGGCGCTTACGGCGAAGGGCATCACGAAGGATTTCACGGCGGGCAGGGCCGCTTCGCAGGCGGCGACCGCGGCGGCCGTGATGGTGGCCATCACTAGAGTCAGGCATCGAAGCAGCGGCACAGCGCTCGACCTGCGGCATGACGCAGTGTTTCGACTGCCGATTGACCTCACGAGCTTTCGCGGGCTTGGGTCGGTCTCGCCTCTTAGGACTTAGCCCGAAAACGGTTCGCGGCGGCGAACTCCGCGCGCAACTCCGGGGTGCGCAGGTTTTCGCGCAGGTGGGCCAGCTCCTGCTCCAGGGCTGCAAGCGTTGCGGCAATCGGCTCTGTGTTCGTCAGGGCAATGTCTCGCCACATGCTGTAAGGGCTGGCGCCCAGGCGTGTCGTCTCACGCAAGGCCCGGCCGCCGATCGCCTCGATCACGGCGCGCCCCCGTGCATCCGCGGCGAAGGTGGCTTCAAGCAGAGCGGCCAGCGCCGTCGAGACCATCTGGGGCAGGTGGCTCACCCAGGCGCAGATCTGGTCGTGCTCCTCGGCGTCGATCTCTTGCGTGTGGGCGCCGATAGCTTCGATCCATTGGCGCCACTGCCGTGCACGAACCGTGTCGCTTCCCTCAAGCGGCGTGAACAGCCAGGCAGCGCCGCGAAACAGGGCTGCCTCCGCCAGCACCGCCCCACCCGCCTCCTTGCCGGCCATCGGGTGAGTGGGCAAGAAAGCGGGTTGGCCCGGTCCGTTGTAGAGCGCCTCGGCCAGCCGCACGATCTCCCGCTTGGTGCTGCCCACATCGGTCACCAGCGTCTCACGCGGCAGCACGGGAGCTAGTTGCCGCATCCAGTCGAGGATCGGCAAGACCGGCGTGGCCAACACATAGATGTCTGCCGCCCACTCGGGCGCGAACGCGGCTTCGCGGTTCGGTAGCGCTTGATCGATCGCTCCGATCGCGAGCGCTTTGGCCAATTCCGCAGGATGAGCATCCCAGCCCCACACCGTGCCGCCGAAGCCTGGCCCCAGCGCCCTGAGCGCAAGGCCCAGCGAGGCCCCAATCAGTCCTGTGCCCAGAATCAAAACGCGCGTGGCCATTGTCTGCTTGAGCTTACGCCGAGGCAGGCCTTAGCCGGGAGGAGGCGTTTCGCGCCGGTGCGTAAAGGCTCGAGCCGCCGGTCCACGGTAGTCCCCGGCAAGGTGCCCGTGGCCTCTAAGGACGTACTTATAGGTCGTCAAGCCTTCCAAACCGACGGGTCCCCGCGCGTGCAGCTTGCTGGTGGAAACGCCCACCTCCGCCCCAAAACCATACCGAAAACCGTCGGCAAAGCGTGTCGACGCATTGTGAAACACCCCGGCCGCATCCACGTCGCGCAGAAAGTGCTCGGCAGCAACAGGGTCTTCGGTCAGGATGCTTTCGGTGTGTCCGGAGCCGTGCGCGTGAATGTGCTCGATAGCCGCCTCCAGCGAGGCCACCACCCCAAGCGCAAGCGCCGCCTCGCCAAACTCGGTGTGCCAGTCCACGATGCGCAGCAAGGGCGCGTGCGGCGTCAGCTCAAGGGCATCGCGGACCGGCGCGTCTGCATGAATGGCCACGCCACGCTCTTGCAAGCTCCGGACAAGGTACGGCACAAATGCCGCCGCGATCTTCTGGTGAACGAGTACCGTTTCCACCGCGTTGCACGCCGCCGGATAGTCCAGCTTGGCATCGGCGATGACGCGCACGGCCAGTTCGGGATCCGCCGCTCGGTCCACGTAGATGTGGCAGACCCCCTCCGCGTGCCCTAACACCGGGATGCGCGTGTTGGCCTGCACGAACTCGACCAGCTGCCTGGATCCGCGCGGAATGACCATGTCAACCAGATCATGAGCAGCGAGCAGGGCCTGCACCTCCTCGCGCCCCGTGAGCATCGATACAGCCTCAACCGGAAGCCCCTGCGACTGCAACGCATGGCGTAACACCTGCACCAGCGCTGCGGCGGTACGCTCCACCTCGCGTCCTGGCTTCAGCAGGACGGCGTTGCCGCTCTTCAACGCCAGCGCGGCAATCTGCGTTACCGCGTCAGGCCTCGCCTCGAAGATGACCGCAAGCACACCCAGCGGCACACTGATCTTCTGCAGGTGCAACCCATGCTGGTGGGTTTCTGTCTGGAAACTGGCGTCGGCGCTACCCATACCAGCGGGGTCGCGATTGTCCAGTTCCGTCGCTTCGAGCACGCGCCCTAGTGGATCCGGCAGGGCCGCCACCGACCGAATCTGCTCCACCATCTCGCGCAATTTGTCCCCGCCCATGTGCAAGCGCGCCAGCGTTGCCGGGGGCAGGGCGTCCTGGCCTTGCCGCGCCTGGGCGGCGCGCATGTCTTCGGCGTTCGCGGCCTGCAGGGTGCCGCTTGCCTGCGCCACAGCGGCGGCCATGGCCTCCAGGGCTGCGTTGCGCTTCGCTTCGCTCAACCCTGCCAGTTCACGAGAGGCCCGCTTTGCGCCTTGGGCAACGGCGCGCATCTCGTCACGCTGCGGTGCAGCGCTCACGGCGCACCCTCGGCACGCCGTTCCGGCGAGGGTCCGGCAAGCCCTCCAAAGTGGGTGCCCACAGCCTCACCCGCCACCAACCGCTCCAGCACGCGCGGTGTGCGGCCATTGGCGATGACGGCTTGTTTGCCCGCTTCCAGGGCGATGCGCACACTTTCCAGCTTCGAAAGCATCCCACCGCGCCCGCGGCCGTTGCTGCCATGGGCCAGGGCCAGCACCTGTTCGTCCACCTGGGACACATGCGGGATGACCGTGGCTCCCGGAGTTTGGGGGTGTCCGTCGTATAGCCCATCCACATCTGACAGGAGCACCAGCCAATCCGCACCGATGTGCTCCAGCAGAAGCGCCGAGAGCTTGTCGTTATCGCCGAACACGCGTTCCCGCTGCATCGCACTCCGGGGCCGCTCCAGCTCCATGGTGGATACGGTGTCATTCTCATTGACGATCGGGATGACGCCCAGCGACAACAGCGCATGAAGGGTGGCCCGCAGGTTGCCATGCCGTACCGGGTCGCGGAAGTCGTCTTCGGTGAGCAACACTTGCGCAATGCGGCAGCCAAGGCGATCGAATGCGTCGTCATATAAAGCCATCAAGCGCGACTGTCCCACGGCCGCACAGGCTTGCACCTCAGCCAGCTCCGTTGGACGGGCCGGCAACGCCAGCCGTTCCACGCCGAGCCCCACGGCTCCAGAGCTGACAACCAGGACCTCGATGCCCTGCTCACGCAACGCAGCAATGCCTTCCACCAGGCTGCACAGCAGCCCCAAAGCCACCTTGCCGTCTGCCCGCATGATCACATTGGTGCCTAGCTTCACCACGATGCGGCGCGGGCATCGGAGCGCGCTGGACGTACCGGCTTCACGCTCCTCCAAAGTCCCTCTCATCTCATCTCCGGCGCGCGTTCCCATGGGCGAAAGAGGCGCTGGGATGATGCTATCAAGCGGGAGGGCTGGCGCAGAGGCAGCGGCGGCTACTTCTGCCGGACGGCGACCACTTCAATCTCCAGCAACGCCCAGGGCGCCGCGAGCGCGGCCACCTGAAACGCCGAGCGTGCGGGCTTGTTCGGCTGCGCAACCGTCCCGAAGTACTTCACGTATTCACTTTGCATGCCGGCGAAGTCCAGCTTTCCGGTCTTCGGGTCCGGGCCGAGAAAGACCGTCATCTTGACGATGTCTTTCATGTCCAGACCTTGGGCCTGCAGCGCTTTCTGGATCTTGCTGAAGACACTGGCGGCCTGCGCCTTGGTGTCGCTGGGGTAGACGGCGGGCGTGCCTTTCGCCTTGTCCGCTGGGGTAACCGGATCGGCGAGTTGGCCGCTCAGGTAGTACGTGTCGCCCGCCCACACGCCGGTGGCAATCGGCGATTGCTCCGTCTGCACGTGTCGCACGTCCACTTGCGCGCCTAGCTGACCTACAGCGCCTGTTGCTATCAGCACGGCAACGGCAGCGATCGACCCTACCTTCATCTTGTCCTCCAAGGAATCCTTAGCCCGCGTTCGTCTGAAACTTACCGGCGAGACGCGCCGATTTCACCTGATCGCTCAGCAGTTGCACCGCGCGCAACGCGCTGAGCGCCGCGCCCTCTTGCCAGGCCACCACGTGGCTCACATGGTCCCCCGCGAAGATGATGCGCCCGTCCGGTTGGATCAGGGTTTCATACCCCGCGTTCGTCTCCGTGCGTGCCGCGGTGGCCGAGCGCGCCTGCCCGGTCTGCCGGCTCGGCTCCATGCCCGGGGCCTGCCCTGCACCGCGGACGCCGGGCAGCGATCCTCCACTGGCCGCAGCGCCGCGACGGTCGCCGAAACCGGCACGCTCCTGCCCTGGCCCGTACGCGCTGATCCAGGAGCCCTCATTCCACTCTGACTTGCTCCAGCCGTAGTAGATGGGCTTTTCCAGCTCTTGCCCTCGCCCCGGATGCAGCCGCTCGATCGACCTGCGGCTTTCGTCGAGCTTCTGTTGTAGCGTCAGTTTGCCGAACGGCGATCGGCTCTCATCGGTATACCCGCTGACCACCACACCGCGGTCCGAAAACAAGCCGGCGGACGGAAACCAGATGGGACTACAGCCTACGTTGACAAACTCCAACCCGCCATAGATGTTGTCGTCCTGCTCCCAAAAGCGCCGGCTTTCCCAGGCAATTTTGTAGGCGCCCGCATAGGTGCACTCCTCAACGACTTTCCTGTACGGCGTCGCAAGGTTCGTGGCTACACCGCGCAGCTTGGTCAAGGGTAGGGCGCAGATGCAGAAATCCGCTTCGATCTGTTGCGGCGCGCCGGCCTGGGTGTACTGCACGGCGACGCCCTTTGCGGTTTTGTGCATGCCCGTCACTGCGGCGTCATAGTGCACGAGGCTGCCTAGCGATTTCGCAAAGGCAAACGGGATGCGGTCCATGCCGCCCACCGGCTGAAACATCGTAGCCTGCATATCGAACTGTTCATCGAACAGCATGCCCTGCCAGAACTCGGCCTGGAGCAGCGTATGCAGATCCAGCGGCTCGTTGAGCACGCCGGTTTCCTCCCCCGCCCCTGCGGCTTTGCTGTAGCCGGCGCGATCACTGCCGGTGTATTTGCCGGCCTCGTCGAGCGGCCCGTAGATGCGCAGGAAGTCCAGCATCTTCTGGCGGTCGTCGCCGGTAAGGTCCGCATCCAGCGCACCCTGGTTCATGCACTTCATCAACAGCTCGCTGACGTGGCCCCGCGTGTCGTTCACCACCTGGCGCATCACGGCGGGCTTGCCGCTCAGGGCGCCGTCATTTTGGAGGTGCGCCGATCGGCTCATGTTGACCTCTACCTGCAGCTCCACGCCCAGCTTGCGGCAGTACCCGAGCATGTTGGGATGGATCGAAGGAAGGCGTGCCGGGCCGAAGTTTTGGTAGTGCCCCGGCATCCATTCGCAGCGTTGGCTTACGCCGTCGGCAAGCGTCACCGTATCGCCGCCACGCACGGTGTAGTTCCGCCCGCCCGGGCGCTTGCGCGCTTCCAGCACGGTCACCTGGTATCCCAGCGGGCGCAGCTCATACGCCGCGACCAGGCCGGCAATGCCCCCGCCCAACACCACCACGCGCACTCCGCTGCCGGACGCCGGTTCCGCACGGAGGGTCGCGGCGCGAGCCGGTCGCGCTTCGACGAGTTCGAGCCCTTGCATTGCCAGAAATGCTGCCGAGTACCCACCCGCTTGACCTACACGGGTTAAGAACTGCCGCCTGGAAAGACTCATGCGTCGTCACCTCACTGAAGCGATGTGCAAACGTGATGAAGCGCGGAACAGCGAAGGAGACCCCTGATGATTGCTGCCTTGCAACTGCGCGGGGCCAGACGTTGCGTGCGGCCGGAAATGAAGATTTGTGAAATTTCTACGACTCTACAGCACAGTCGGCTTGGCCCACAACTGATTTCCTCAGCCCATCGCCCACAGGCAAGCGCGACACAGCACGGCCCGGACTGCGATGCAGCCCGGGCCGTGCGTGCTCTCGTTCTGGAAACTACTTGAGCGTGAGCGCCAGCGTGGTCGAGTTGGTAATGCCGGTGCTAACGGTATCCGCCCCGGTCAAAGTCACCGTCAGCGTCTGCGGTTGCGCCGCAACGGGCGTTGGCGTCGGCAAGGTTGCCGCTCCGGAATTGCTACCGCAGCCGCTGAGCCCCACAGCGAGCCCAGCAAGCAGGGTCACGCTCAGCAAGGCAGGCAGACGGCGCGGGCGGCGCACGGCAAAGCCCGCACACAGCAGGCCCGCAAGGCCGATGCCCTCCGGCCAACGCCGGGATGGCAATCCCGGTCGCGCGTCACGAATCGACGCGACACCGCCGCCCGTTTTGAGGACCATATGACCGGTCGGCGACGCGGTGCAGGCCGTACCTTCACCGATTGTTAGGGTGCCCGTTACCGGCCCGCCGGTAATTAGCGGAACGTTGTAGCCGTTTGAGTTGGGATTGCTCAGCGAATAACAAAGGGTCGGAGCGCTCGCCGGGTACGTCAGCGAGAGCAGCACCGTTCCGGTATACCCAGCTGCAGGAGTGATCACAAAGCTGGTCGATTGGGAGCCGTTATAGGGCACCGTAAGCGCCTGCGCCGCCAGGGAGAACGACCCGCTAGCGGCGATTTGGCCGACCGTCACGATCCCCGTTCCTGTAGAAGCGGCGTAGACACTGTCTCCGCTGTAGGCTGCGGTGATCGCGTGCGAACCCACGCCGGCCGGAGCCGTGTAGGAATAAGTCGCTGCCCCATTCACAAGGGGCAACAGCGGCGTAACTGCTTTGCCGTCCACGGCAATCTGGAGCGTCCCAGTCGGCGCGGCCTTGCCTGCACCTGCTTGCGGGCTAACGGAGATGGAGATCGCGTCGCTTGCACCCGGTGCGGGCACGGTGGACGCCGGTTGCACAACAACGGTGGTCGCTGCCAGGGCGGTCATCGCGCTGGAGGGCCAGGCCGCGACCAGCTTGGCGAAGTCGATAGAGCCGAGACCCGTGGCTTGGTCGTAGCCGGTCGTTGTGGGGTAAAGTGAGGCGCCGGCGGCCGAGCAGTACGTGGCGCTTGCCGTACACGCGTTCGATCCGCTGGTGACATCGTGAAACGCCGAGGCGTAGGTGCTTGCGTTAGCTGCGAGGTTGTACAGCGTGGGATTGATGTTGCCTTGGCCGGTCGCGTGTTTCACCTGGTTCAGCACGGCCAGCATCCCGGCAAAGATTGGCGTCGCAAAACTCGTGCCCCCTGCCGTGAGAAACGTGCCGGAAGGCCCGCGAAGCCCGTTGCTGCAGCTGCTACTGTCATTCAGCCTTGCAAGATCAGCCGGGTCGTCCGTGCAGTAGATGAAGCCGGGGCTCTGGATGGAGGCCTGCAGCGCGATGTCCGGCAGCAACCGATTGGCGCCCGCCGGGATGCCGGGGACTCCTGCCTGCCAGCTCGGGCGGGGGTACAAGACGCTTGCGCCTCCCCCGCCTGACGAAAGCGGATTCAGCGCGTCTTCGTTCCACGCGGCTTCCGGCACATAGGAAAGCAGTGAGCTCACCACATCCGTACCGGTGGCGCTTTGCCAGTATTGCGTGTTCCCAGACGCAAAAGTACCGGCTTGCATCTCCGTCCCGCCCACAGCCGTGACGTTCGGCACGGAAGCCGGAAAGTCCACGGCTAGGGACTGTTGCTGAACAGCCGTCACATAGGTGTCCCCGTAACAATCTGTCGATCCCTGGTCGCCGTCGGAGAAGAGAACGGTTTGCCCCTGCGCACTTGCTTGTTGCACTGTCTGGTCCACCGCCGCTTTGAGCTGGCTGGCGCCCGTGCTGGTTTGTAGGTCAATCTCACACTGGCCGTAGCTTCCGCTGATGATGGGCGCGAGATTTTCGCTTACGGCGTACATAAGGCTCTCGAAGACCCCGGCATTCGAGTTATCTCCTGTGTAGACCACAAGGATGTTCGCCCCCGGCGCCATACCGCTGGCGTACTCCACATCCAGCTGCGACTCACCTTCGTCCCCATCCCCGACGGGGTCGATCGCAGCCACGCCTGTATTGGGCACCAGCACGAGGGTTGGTGTGTTCGCCGCCAACCCCGCACCTGTCTGAAAGGCGGTGATGGGCGCCGTGGTGATGTAGGACTGGGCCACAATTGCGATCGACTGTCCCGCCCCGTTGTATCCGGCCTTGTAGGTCGAACTTACGTCGTACATCGTGGCCATGTCCGAAGGCGTAAGGAAGTGATTGCCGGTCTGACCGGAGGTGTACGCCGGCCTGCCGACCGCCGACGCGAGCTTCACCTGTCGATGTGGGTGGAAATCTGAAAGGCGCAGCACCGCCGCGACCATGGGCGCCAGCGCCGCAGGCAGGCTCAGATCCGTGGCAGGGGCGAAATGCACTCTGTCAGCGAAGGCGTAGCGATGCAGCTCTGTACCGAAGGCGTTGGCAACCTGGCCTGCGGTTCCGTTGAAGGTGATCCGGTCCCGGCTACGGGAGACTCCTTCGACCTGAAATCCCTGCGTTTGCAACCAGGTTTGCACGCTCGCGATGTCCGACGCGGCGACGCCAAAACGGGCCGCAAACTGGTCCGGGGTCAGCCACTGGTGGTACAGCGGCGAGGCCGTATCCTGTTGCGCGGTCAGGAGGGTAGCCAGCTCGGCCTGCTGGGCGGCGGAACGGTTGAACACCAGCGTGATGCCCTTGATCTGTGTGTCGGCCGGCATCGCTCCCTGATCGATACCATGCGTGGCCTGCGCCGGTCGTGTCCCGGCTAGAGCGACACGCTGGCTGCCCTCCAGAGCTGCCGCAAGCCGCGGCTTGGGCCCTTGCGCCTCTGCAGGAAACGTCGATAGAAGCAAAAAAGCCGCAGCTACAGGGGCCCATATCTGGCGGAATCTCATTACGCAACATCTCTATCTGCAGAGAGCCCCTCCATGCTGCCAGGGGAGAACTGCTGGGGGTAATACTGGTTATAGACGCAATCCCCGAAGCAAAGTTCCGGGTCGACGGTGCGCGCGGCCCGGTCTGGTTTTGTGTCACGAGAAGCTTTCCTGACTCTTCTATCGGCAGCCCTCGCAGAAACTTTAGTTCCGCAACACAAAAAAGAGATCAGCCTGGCTGACCTTGCGCTGTTCACCTGTTGCAAACGTCTTTACGGTAGCCTGGTTCTCACGCACCTCGTCCTCGCCCAGGATCAGGATGTGCCGCGCAAGGCGGTCTGCCTGCTCGAAACTTTTCTTCAACTTAAACCCACCGTCCCCCACTTCGACGGTCAGACCAGCGCGCCGTAACCTGCGCGCCAGCGCCAGCGCCGCCGGGTTCTGCGCGGTCCCGAGGGGAGCGAGGTAGGCGTCCAGTTTGGGCCGAGCTACCCCTTACCCGCCCCCGGCCGCCTCCAGATCCGCCTGCGCCTGCAGCGTCAGGACCAAGCGGTCTTCCCCAATAGCGAAGCCAATGCCCGGCGCGCGCGGACCACCCAGGATTTCGCTCAGGCCGTCGTACCGTCCACCCCCCAACAGAGCGTTCTGCGTACCCAGGCCCGTTGTTACCGTGAACTCAAAGGTCGTTCGCGTGTAGTAATCCAGCCCCCGCACCAGCCGTGGATTCACCTCGTAGGGCACGCCGCAGGCATCCAGCGCCGCCCGTACCTGCGCAAAGTGCGCGCGCGAGTCCTCACCAAGGAAGTCCGCAATCTTCGGCAAACTGTCGATGGTCGCCTGGTCTCCTTCGTCCTTCGAATCGAGGACCCGCAGCGGGTTGGTCTCTGCACGGCGCTGGTTGTCGGCGCACATCCCGTCCTTGACGGGCAGCAAGGCTTCCCGGAGCGCCGCGTTATAGCGGGCCCGATCATCGGCGCTGCCTACTGAGTTGAGCTCCAGCCGCCACTCCCGCACGCCCAGCTCGTCCAGCAGAGCGGCCAGCATGTCCAGGATCTCCGCATCGCGCAGCGGACTCTCCGCCCCTGCGCTCGGGGGCCCGATCACCTCCGCGCCGATCTGCCAGAATTGCCGGTACCGGCCGCGCTGGGGGCGCTCACGACGGAACTGCGGCCCGATGTAGAAGAGCTTCTGCAAGCCCCCGGCATCGCCGAGCTTGTGTTCGATATAGGCACGCACAACCCCGGCAGTGGACTCCGGCCGCAGGGTCAGCGACTGGCCCTTCTCTGACTCCGCCCGCGCCCGATCCTCCCAGGTGAACATCTCCTTGGAGACGATGTCGGTCTCCTCGCCCACGCCGCGCGCGAAGAGCTCTGTGGCCTCGAAGATCGGCGTGCGGATCTCGCCGAAGCTGTAGCGCGCAAAGACGGCGCGTGCCGTCGACTCCACATGGTTCCAGAGCGGCGTCTGGTCAGGCAGCAGGTCGCGCGTCCCGCGGACGGCTTTGATCATGGGGCGCAGTTTGCCGCCCGGCGTTTCGCTCATACGCCCTTCAGTGTAGAGGACGCCAGTCGGAGGCCTGCGCCGGGGTCATCGGGGGCGTCGGAGGCGGGCTTGCCTCCGGGGCTCCCGCGCCGGCTGGCCCATACGATCCAGCTGCCATGGCCCGCTCGTACTCCTGCTTGCGCATTCTCGCATCGATCAGA
>CAXUIF010000073.1:0-13873 GCA_964250995.1 uncultured Acidobacteriaceae bacterium | reverse complement strand
GCTGATTGTTACGCCCATCCTCTTTCTGTGGCTGCGTGAGCGCGAGCTGCGGCGTGGGGAGCAGCCGGATGCGCAAACGCACTCTATCGAAACGGCCCTGATGGCCCCTACCTCCCCAGGAGATTCCCGATGAAGCTTCTCTATATAGCCACCCTTGCCCTGCTGGTTTTGCTTGGTGCTTCCGGATGCAAGGAAAAGCAGATCAATGTCGCGGATATGAAACCGGTCACCACGCACACGGCAGGCAATCTGAGCGTTGTTCTGGCCGACGCTGCGGGCGACCTGAAGCAGGGTCAAAACGACTTCATTCTGCAGTTCAAAGACACGGCAGGGCAGCCGGTGGACGTGGGGGCGGTGCAGTTCGGCTCCAGCATGAGTATGCCCGGAATGGCCCCCATGTCCGGCGGTGCGGAGATCAGCCCGACGGGACAGACCGGCACCTACCGCGTGAAAGCAAACTTCGCCATGAGCGGTGCCTGGCACTTCACCATCAGCTGGAACGGTCCGCACGGGCAAGGCACAACCGCCTTCAACAGCAACGTGAGGTAGACCGATGCTGAGAAGGACGGTGCCCCTCTGGTTGTTGTTGTTCCTCTCTGTGCTGCAGCGCGCGGGCGGAGCGGCCTTCCCGTCGCAGCAGCCCCTTGTCTTCGCGGAGGACTCCAGTCCTTTTCTCGATCCACAAAACGGCGTTGCTGAAGCAGACCTCGTCACACGCGCTTTCCTGTCCAACCCCGGTCTCGCAGCGGAACGGTCCCGCATCGCGGTGGCCGCGGCCGAGGTCACCCAAGCAAGGTTGCGCAAGAATCCTTCCTTGATGCTGGGTGGATTGAAAGAGGTCGATGGACCCGACAACAGCGTCAGGGTTGGCGGCGCGCTGCCGTTAGAGCTTTACGGCCGGCGGGCGCGACGCACCGAAGTCGCGGAACGAAACCTGGATGCCACCCGAGAGGCTGTCGCGGACAAAGAGCGTCTGCTGGCCGGGGAAGTGCGGACCCGGTTTGGCGACACACTTGCCGCCGTGCGCAATCTGCTCTTCACAGAACAGCTTCTTGCGGCGAACCGAGAGTTTTTGAAGCTTACGGCAGACAGGGTTCGTGAAGGGGCAACGCCCGCGCTCGACGCGGACGAGGTACGGGTCGAGGTCAATCGTATCGACGCGCTCAGACTGGAAAATCAGGCCAAGGCTGACATCGCCCTTCTGGCGTTGAAGGAAGCGGTGGGCATGCAGCCGGAGGAACCCCTTCGCCTGAAGGGATCGCTTGAGATTCCCCGTCGCACCTTCGACCGCGCTACGCTCACGCTGCTCGCCAGCACGCACCGGCCTGACCTCGCGGCGCAACGTGCTGAGGAGGCCCGCGCCTCCGCCGACCTGCAGCAACAAGCGGCTCTCGCAAAGCCTGACGCCTCCCTTTCGGGCGGGTACGAACGTCCCTCGTCCGGCTTTTCGCAACTTGCTGTCGATCCGTCGGGTGCGCTTCGGCCGATTCGGCAGACCTTCAACTACGCCACCTTTGGGCTCGAGATCACCCTTCCCGCCTTCGATCGAAACCAGGGAGCGATCGCCGCCGGCACCGCAGAAGTGAGCGCGGCCCGCAGCCGCACCCGTGCGGTCGACCTCACCCTGCGACATGAGGTCGCCCAAAGCCTGCTGCGTTACAACGCCGCCCAGGCGAGAGTCTCCCTATACGGCACCGGGGTGCGCGACCAGGCGGCGAAAAATCTGGATGTCGTCCGCCAGATCTATCGCTACGGACGAAGCACCCTGCTGGACGTGATTGCCGAGCAGCGCCGCTTTATCGACATTGAAACGGGCTACACCGGCGTCCTGGCAGAGGCGTATGCAGCGCGCATTGCCCTTGAACAGGCCGTCGGCACAGACCTGCCCTGAAGAAGGAGAGCCAACGTGGCGACACCAACGCAGAGATCAACGGGGCGTATGAAGCGCCCACTGGCCATCACCTTCGCGCTCGTGGCCGGAGCAGCTCTCCTTCTGGCTGGTGTTTGGATTGGTGCTCATCACACGGGAGCGAGTGCAGCCGGCACGCCCGTGCCCATGGCGCCCATCGGGTCGATGCGTGGCATGGGGGGATCACCCTCACCGTCTGCGTCTACGGCCAGCACGTCTTTGGCCTCCGCCGGGTCTCCCGAGCCCGAAGTCGATCTCGCTCCAGAAGATTTAAAGAAGGCCCAGATACGCCTCGTGCAAGCCGCTCTCGGGACAACTGCCGCCACCCTCCGCACACCTGGCACGGTGAAGGCGGACGAGTACACCGAGGTACACGTGACGCCGTTGGCCGGCGGCGTCGTCAAACGGGTGCCGGTGCTGCTCGGCCAGCATGTCCGTCGCGGGCAGCCGCTGGCCGTCCTTTTCAGTGGCGAGCTCGCCGACGCTGAAGCAGCCTATCTGTCCCATTGGGCCGAGTTCGAGGCCGACCACAAAAGGCTGGAACGCACGCAAACACTGCTGCAATTGGGGGCCGCCAGCCGTCAGGAAGAGGAAGAGGTCGAAGCGGCACACGCCGGGCATGGCGCGGCGGTGCAGGCTGCGCGCGAAAGGCTAGAGCTGCTCGGCGCTAACAGCCGCGAAACCGCCGCCCTTCGCGAAGGGAAGCAGATCCACGCCGACCTCGTTGTGCCCGCGCCCATCGGCGGTATTGTCCTCGTGCGGAACGCGAACCTGGGCTTGGTTGCGACGCCCGCACAGGAGCTCTTCACCGTTGCGGATCTTTCCAGGGTTTGGGTGATGGCGAGCCTCAACGAGAAGGACTTCGCCTCGGTCCGCGTCGGCTCGCCGGCGACCATCACCGCGCCACCCTATCCTGGCCGCACTTGGAAGGGCCGTGTCGTCTACATCCAGCCGCAGGTTGACCCCACCACGCGCACCGCCCAGGCACGCATTGAGGTGGCGAACCCTCAGAAGACCTTACGGATCGACATGTATGTCGACGTCGATTTCGCCACGCATCCTGCGCCCGGTCTGGTCGTGCCGCAGTCGGCAGTCCAGGCCATCGGGGACAAAGAGTACGTCTTCCTCCCAGTTGAAAATAGCGAGGGCAGTTTCTCTCTACGCGAAGTTAAGATCGGCGCCGGGACGGGGACCAACACCGCGGTCCTGAGCGGCTTGCAGGCTGGGGAGCCTGTCGTTACCGATGGCAGCTTCATTCTGAAAGCAGAAGCCGTACGGCAACACCCTGAGCTGCAGCAGTGACCCCATCGGCGCGCACGTGATCTGCGGCGTACAAGCGACAAGACGCCCCATCTCCGTCGCACATCGGTAGCCGGAACGTGCCCCAACCAGTACACTCGCCTCATCCCATTCTGCCTGGAGCGCGTGTTGGCCCGTTTCACCGGTCTGCTCGGAGTCGTCGTCCTGCTCGGCGTCGCCTACGCCCTCTCAACGGATCGCTCTGCCATTCGCTGGCGGACCGTCGCTTGGGGCCTTAGCCTGCAGGTGCTCTTCGCGTTTCTCGTGCTGAAGTGGAGCTTTGGTCAAGCGATTCTGCGTACCGGGTCGAGCGCTGTCACGGCCCTGCTCGGCCATGCGGTGGACGGCTCCCGCTTCGTCTTCGGCCCGCTCGGCGACCCGCACAGTCCCTTGGAAGTTCTCGCCTTTGCCGTCCTGCCTACCATCATCTTCGTTTCGGCGCTCTTCGCCATGCTCTACCATCTCGGCATCATGCAGTGGGTGATCCGCGGCATGGCCTGGTTGATGCAGCGGACCATGGGCACCTCCGGCGCGGAAAGCACCAACGTCGCGGCGTCCATCTTTATGGGCCAGACCGAAGCCCCGCTCACCATCCGCCCGTTTCTCGCCGGCGCCACCCGCTCCGAGCTTATGTGCATCATGACGTCCGGCATGGCCCATGTCTCCGGCGGCATTATGGCGGCCTACATCAGCTTCGGCATCCGTGCCCAGGATCTTCTGTCCGCGGTCATCATGACTGCTCCGGGAACGATTCTCGTTGCCAAAATGCTGGTCCCGGAGACCGAGCACCCGGCGACGCTCGGCACGGTACACCTTCCAGCGGAAGAGCAGCACAAGAGCGAAAATCTCATCGGTGCTATCGCACGCGGGACCATCGATGGCGGCCAACTTGCCTTCAACGTCGCCATCATGCTGATCAGCTTTCTCGCGCTCGTTGGCCTGCTCAACGCCCTCATGCTCGGCCTCTCCGACGCCCTTTGGGCTCACGGACATGTTCCGTTCCCGCACTCCTTTGGCAACGCTCTCGGCACACTCTGCGCTCCTGTGGCGTGGCTCATCGGTATCCCCTGGACTGAGGCCCGGCAGGTCGGCAATCTTATCGGGACGCGCGCGGTACTGAACGAATTCATCGCCTACACTCAGCTCGGGCAAATGGCGAAAGCCGGCCAGGTCTCCATGCGTACGCTCGCGATCGCCACCTTTGCGCTCTGCGGCTTTGCGAACATCGGCTCGGTCGGCATGCAGATCGGCGGCATCGGCGCCCTGATCCCGCACCGCCGCAACGAACTCGCCCGCTTGGGTCTGCGCGCCATGCTAGCCGGCACCATGGCCAACCTCATGAGCGCCAGCATCGTCAGCCTGCTGCTGCCCCGGTGAGCGATATACTGCCGTCATGGACACTACGCAGCAGGAAGTCGCCATCGACAAGCAGAAGGTGGCGGCCATCCTTGCTCAGTTTGAGCTTCCGCCGGAAATTGTGCGTGTCGATACCAACTATGGCAAGGACCATACAGGTGATCCAGCTGTGTTTCTCACGTTTCACCTGCACCAAGGGGTGCACGCATCACGCGAGGAGATAAAGCCCATCTCAAGGTTCGTGCACCGGGTAGCAGCTACTCTGTTGAACGGTAATATCGGTGGCTTTCCTTACACACGCCTAAAACAAGCCGCGTGAGCTTGCCTGTAGACATGCTTGAGCTCGCTGACAAGCTCGCTCGAATGGAGCGGACACGCCCAAAGCAAGTCAGCCTCCGCAGATCGGTCTCAACGGCTTACTACGCGCTCTTTCACCTACTGACCTCCGATTCGATTGCCATTCTGGCTCCGAATGTAACCTCGGCGGCAAGCGGTCGATTACAGCGATGGTTCGATCATGGGGAGATGAAGAAGGTCGCGGGCATGTTCTCCTCTCCCACGCTGCAGAAACAGTTCGCAACGCTTGTGCAAGCGGGTCCTAGCCTTGATTTGCAAACTGTGGCGCTCAATTTCGTGTCGCTGCAACAGGCTCGGCACGAAGCTGATTACGACATGAACTTGCAACTGGATCGCAGCGCAGTTCTGGACTACCTGCAATCAGCTTGGGACGCATTCGAAGCCTGGAATCGCATCCGTCGCTCCCACGAAGCCAACGTATTTGCCCTCGCCCTTCTTTCCCCCAAACTCTTCGACCGGGAACGCTGATCCATGCCCGACCAGTACACCCGCGCCCAGGCCGCCGTCGACTACCTTCGCACCCGCCACCCCACGCGGCCCGCTCTCGGCCTCGTCCTCGGGTCCGGCCTGGGCGACTTTGCGGCGCACGTAGAGGACGCCACCATCGTTGCTTACGCCGAGATCCCGCATTGGCCGCGGTCCACCGTGGAAGGCCATGCCAGCAAACTCCTCCTCGGCACCGTCGCCGGCACACCCGTGGCCGTCATGGCTGGCCGCGTCCACGCCTACGAGGGCTACACCATGCCCGAGGTCACCTTTCCCACGCGCGTCCTCGGCCTGCTCGGTTGCCGCGCGCTCATTCTGACCAACGCCGCCGGTGGGCTGAACCCGGCGTACACGCCGGGGACCCTCGTCGCGCTCAGCGACCACATCAATTTCACCGGAATCAACGCCGCCCTCGGACCCAATGAGCCCCGCTTCGCCCAGCAACCCGGCGCCGGCCTGCGCTTCTTCGACATGACGGCGGCCTACTCACCCCGCCTCCGCGCGCTCGCGCATGCGGAAGCGGATAAGCTCGACATCCCGCTCCCCGAGGGTGTCTACCTCGCCGTGCTCGGCCCCAGCTTTGAAACGCCCGCCGAGATTCGCGCCTTTCGCACGCTCGGGGCCGACCTCGTCGGCATGAGCACAGTGCATGAGACCATCGTTGCCCGCCACATGGGCTTAGAAGTGCTCGGCCTTTCGCTCGTCACCAATCTGGCTGCGGGGCTGTCTGCCGCCCCCATTCACCACGAAGAGGTAATGGCCACGGGCGCTCGCACCGAAGCGGACTTCACCGCTCTGCTGAAGGCCATCGTTCCGAAAGCGGCAACCCGTCCGACCGGGTCGTCCGGGAGCCTTCAGCCGGTCGAGCCGCCTGCGCCAGACCGGCCCGTCTGAACACGGTGGTACACTTCCTACAGCTCTCAGGGCCACCCCGAAGGGTGGCTGGTTGTGAGCCATCCGCTCCATAGCTAGGGCCCTCTCCAGGCCACAAGGTTCAAAGACCGCGACATGCTCGTTACCCTTCTGGTTGTGCTCCACGTTCTCGTCTGCTTGTTTCTGATCGGCGTCGTGCTGCTGCAACAGGGCAAATCTGCCGACCTCGCAGGTGCCTTCGGAGGCCAGGGATCGCAGACCGCCTTTGGGCCCCGTGGCGCTTCCAACCTTCTCACGCGACTCACCACATGGTCCGCCATCATCTTCATGCTGACCTCGATCGGGCTTACGGTCGCGCTGTCGCGCTCGGGTGGTAACAAATCTGTGCTCTCCGGCGCTGCAACCCACAACTCCGCGCCGGCAAAAAAGTAGCTTCCTCCGAAGCACCGCGACGCAGGCTATGGCCTGCGTCTTTCCTTTTTTGCCTCAGCGCCTTCAGGAGCTGCCCCGATGATCCGTGAAACCTTCCCCGTAGGTCTGCTCGGCTGCAACTGCACCGTGCTCGCCGATGAGCGCACGCGGGAAGCCCTTGTGGTGGACCCTGGGGCCGAGGTCGCCCGCATCCTGGCGACGCTTGCCGCACACCAGCTCACCGTTCGCCAGATCGTCGTCACCCACGCCCACATTGACCACATCGCGGGGGCACTGGCCCTCAAGCAGGCAACAGGCGCACCGGTGATTTATAACCAGGCAGACCTTCCGCTGGTGGCCATGATGGACGTGCAGGCCGGTTGGCTGGGCGTTGCCACGCCTGAGGTCGTCGCGCCCGACCATTCGCCCGCCGACGCCGAGGTCCTTCCTATCGGCGACCTCCGGCCGCAACTGGTTCACACTCCCGGCCACACGGAAGGCAGCCTGTCCGTGTATCTGCCAGCCGAACGGCTCGTACTGGCGGGGGACACCCTGTTTGCCGGCTCGGTCGGGAGGACGGACCTTCCCGGCGGTAACATGGGCAAGCTGCTGTCCAGCATCCGGGAACGCTTGCTGACCTTGCCGGACGACACCGTCGTCGTGCCTGGGCACGGGTCCGAAACGACCATCGGCACGGAACGCCGAACGAATCCCTTCCTGACCCGTTAGCTCACACAGCGCGGCGTCTGCCCGAGGCGAGGACGAGAACACACCCGGCCTGCGCTTCCCTGTTGCAGACATGCTGGCTACAGCGGCAGCAACGCAAGCCCGTGGCGCCACACCTCCGGCTCCGTCAGCAAGCTCACGACGCAACGCCCGGCGGGCAGGCCGTAAAAGGATCCGGGCTGGACCAGAACGCCGCGACGCAGCGCCGCAGCGGCAAACTCCTCGTCGTCCACATGACGTGGCACGCGCAGCACGGCCGTCCAACCGCCCTCCAGCGCCAGTCGCTCGCCCAGGCTCCCGCGGAGCCTGCGGTCCAGTACGACGAGATTCTCCTGCAGCCGCAGCCGAATCTCCCGCTGCACCTGCTGCCGATCCTCCAGCCACACAGGCAAAGCGAACTGCATGGGCGCGTTCACCGACAGAAACGTATCGGCCACGATCTCGAGCCGGCGCATTGCCTCGTCCACCTCAACCGGAGGGCCCCCTGCTACCAGCCAGGAGATTTTCATTTGCGGCAAGGCGCACACCTTGCTCAATCCACTCAGCACGAAGCACAAACAGTGCTCCTCCGCAGCGAACGTGCGGGGCATCGGCCGCGTCGTTCCTGTCGTCAACCCGTAGTCAAGAAAGACCTCATCCACGATGAGCGCGAGCCCGCGCGCAACACAAAGCGCCGCCAGCCGCTGCCGCTCGGCGTCGTTCACGTAGTGACCCGTGGGATTATTCGGGTGCACCAGCAGAAGCGCCCTTGTCCTGGACGAAATGGCCGCCTCCAGGCCGTCGAAATCGAGACTCCATCCCTGGTGCGCGCCGCTCGCGACCCCCGGCTCATACAGCAGTGGAAACTCGCGCAGGGCAACATCGTCCAGTCGCGCCAGCATGTCGAAAAGAGGGTAACTCGGACGGGCCATCAGCACCTCGTCGCCGGGATCACAGAGCAGGCGAAAAAGAAAGCTATAGGCCTCGCTTGTGCTCGTGGTCAGGCACACCCGGTTCGGCGAGATGCCCACCCCATGATCGCGATAGTAGCGCGCCACCGCCTCCCGCGCACGAGGCATCCCGAGAGGGTCCGGCGTGTAGCGCAACGCGTCCGGGGCGCCGAGCGGGGCCAACATCTCCCGAGAGGAAGCGCCGAGCCCGCATAACGTAGGGTTCGAAATCGTTAGGTCGAGCAACTCCCGGCCGCTCGCTCGCGCGCCTTCCACCGCCTCGGCCCAGGCGTTCACGCCGGGCTCCCAGGCCGTGCGACTGGAAAACCTCATGGCCCCAGCATAACTGCCACCTCGCACGCGGCCTGTTTTTGACAGCAGAGACCAGCTTTGCTCCCATGGGAAGACATGCCGAATATCACGCTCTGCCCGACGGTTCACGCTGTTCTGTTTGACTACGGTCTGGTGCTCTCCGGCCCGCCGGACCCGGCAGCCTGGGCGCAGATGAAGGGGACGCTCGGCGCCGACGAGACAGCCTTTCATAACGCCTACTGGCAACCCCGCCATGACTACGACCGCGGCGCCCTGAACGGCACCACCTATTGGCAGCACGTCGCCGCATCCCTCGGCCAGCCGCTCTCCCGCAACGACCATCTGGCGCTTCTTGAAGCCGACATCCTGCTATGGACACAGCCCAACGAGCCGATGATCCGCTGGGCCGCGCAGCTGCAGGCCGCGGGCGTACGCACGGGCATTCTGTCCAACATCGGCGACGCCATGGAGCAGGGCATTCTGGCGCGCTGCCCCTGGATGGCGAGCTTTGCGCACCATACCTTTTCGCATCGGCTCGGCATGGCCAAGCCCGAAGCGGCCATCTACGCCCATGCGGCCCAGGGGCTCGAAACGGCGCCCGGGCAGGTGCTCTTCCTGGACGATCGAGAAGACAACATTGAGGCCGCGCGCAACGCCGGCATGCAGGCCATCCAGTACACCGACCATGCGGCCTTTCTGCGCTCCATGCATGCCGCGGGGCTCGAAGCTCTCCTCTCCCCTGCCCCAAAGGTGTAAGCGACGAACGCCGGCTCTGTCTTATAGAGTCCGAGAACAGCAGCAACTCCCTTACGGCTGAGCGTCGCGCAGCCTCATCGCGTTTTGTCCCGTCATCTCGGCCAGGCTGCGCCCAGAGCTGTACGACAGCCCCCACTCCCCATGCGACGCCTCCGCGTTCTGCTGTGTGCCTTGCTGTCGATTGCCGCCTCCGGCAGAGCCCACGCCCAACTCAGCTTTCCCTCCACCCTGCAAGTGAAAGGCCTGCGCTCTCCAGCCCATCGTGGCGGGTTCAAGGCAGCAGCCTATGGGCCGGATGGTCGCGTCCTCCTGCTGGAAGATCAGGGCGACGGTGTGCGCCTGCTGAAGGTGGACGCTGGTCTCTCGACCGTCCTGGCCGAGGTGCAGCAAGGTGGCCCAGGCGACAGCGGCAGCGCACTCGCGGTGGACGACCAGGGCAACATCTACGTCGGCGGCACCTCCTCCAGCGGCACGCTGACCGGCACCTCCGGGGCTGCGTTCCCTTCGGCCGCGGGGGCCGCCTTGAACTCATTCGTCGCCAAGTTCGATAGCAGTCTGCATCTGCTGTTTCTCACCTTCCTTGGCGCGGATCACACCCACCTGACGGGCCTGGCTGTCACGGCCGATGCCGTCTTCGCCACAGGCATCACCTACGCGACCAGCTTTCCGACCACGCCCGGCGTGCTCGCCCCAAATTCTTCCCCGGGCAGCGCCGGAAATGGCTTTGTGGAGCGCTTCTCAAGCAACGGCAGCACCCTGCGCTTTGCCACCTACCTGAGCGGCGCAGGCGGTAGCACCAGCCCCGCCAGCATCGCGGCGGACGCATCCGACAACACGTATATCGCCGGTGCCAGCTCCGCCCCTGGGTACCCGGTCGTCAACGCGCTGCAGCCCGTCATGCTCAGCCCGCAGGCGGGCTTCCTCTCCAAGCTGAGTCCAGCCGGCGACCGCTTCTTGTTCTCCACCTTTATCGCCGGCTCAGGGCTGTCCAGCCTGGCGCTGGATCCCTCGACGAACCAGCTGCTGGTCACGGGCGATGTCTCGCTCGGCCAGTTCCCCATTGCGAACGCGTTCAACCCCATCGCCGCCCTCCCCTACCAGACCCTGCTGCGCCTTTCTCCGGACGGGCAAAACCTGCTCGACTCCGTTCTGCTGCTTCCGGGCAACGGCAGTCAGGTCACCCCTGGACCGAACGGCACGGCCTGGATCACCGGGCCGCTTCTGGTGCCGTTAACGGAAGAACAAAGCAACGCCGGTCCAGGCGACAGCTACGCTCTCCACCTCAGCGCTGCCGACCTGCCGGACGCCGTCTTCCGGCTGGGTGGAAACGCCACAAATCAACCTGCCTATGGCAGGCTCACATCTGCCGTGGGCGCGCCCGCGCTGAAGTCGGACGGCACGGCCGTGCTGCTGCCCGCCACCGTCTCCGCCCAAACCGACCCATCGCTGGCCGGAACGCAAACCTTTTATCTCGGGCTCACAGGCCCGACACCCTTGCTGCCTGGCAGTGCCGCCGACCTGCTCCCGCCCACGTGCGACCCATCGCAACCGTGCGCGGGGACGGGCGGCCTCCTGGTGCAGCTCGCCCCACCCAGCGGCACCGCAAGTCTGACCTTGTCCTCCGGAGATCCCGGGCTTCTCGTTCTGCGAAACAACGGGCCTGTAACAGCCGACGAACTCGCGCCGAGCGCCCCCGGGGCCACGCTCCAATCGGACTGCCCGCCAGCGCTCACGCCGGGCGCGCAGTGCGGCATCGCTCTCACCGGCTCTGGTCCGGCAACCGTCACGCTGTCTGCCGCCAACCTGGCCGCGGAAAGCTTCCCCTTACCTCCTTCTGGAAACACTGCCGCGTCCCCTCTGGCGCTCAGTTCTCCGGAGCTGGACTTCGGCATCGTCACGGCGGCAGCGCCAGCCAGCCAGACCGTTAGGGTCACCAACCTGAGCGGAACGTCTCAGACGTTCGGCTCCGCCGCTGATGACGTACCTTCGCGAGCCGCTTACAGCCTGAGGGAGACGGCAAGTAGCTGCGACGGTCCAGCGTCCGCCCACGTGATCGCGGCGCATGCGGACTGCACCGTCACGCTCGAGCTTGCGGCTTCGTCCCTCCCTGCTGACGACGGCATCATTCAAGCCGCCTGGAAGCTCGGGTCACGCGACCTTCCCCTTACCGCCTACGGGCAGGTCGAGGCGCTTACGGTTTCGGCCACGCAGATCGACTTTGGCGCGCAAACGGCAGGTTCCGGCGCAGGTCTGCTCCGCTTTCTTTATCTCTCTAACGCCTCTCCCTTCCCGGTGGCGCATGCGGCGTTGGACGTGCCGCGCGATGCCCCCTTCACGGTAAACGACGATTGCCCGTCGACGCTCCAACCCCAGAGCCTGTGCCAGATCAGCCTCGCCTACACGCAAGCTCGCGCGCCCGCAGTGGACAGTCTGGATCTCCTGCTCGATGCCGGCTTGCACGTCCTGATAACCGGCCAAACCCTGGCCCCGGAACCCCCTTCAGGTACCCCTCTTCCCTCTCCGTTCACGACCTCACCGAACGCCGTCGTATTCGCCGCCTCCGTTCCCGTTTCGGGCGTCTCCGCCCAGTCTCAGGTCGTCCAGGTGACCAATACGTCGATCACGCCGCTTCCGCTCACCAGCTCAGTCCTGGGCGATTTTCTTCTACAAAACACCTGTCCTGCGGTCCTGCCGGCACAGGCATCGTGCGACCTGGGCCTCCGCTTTGCGCCGTCCACCACAGGCATTCGCAAGGGACTTCTGACCTTATCGGCAGGAAGCGCTTTCCAGACCAGCGATGTCCCCCTATCGGGCACTGCAACGCCCCTACTGCCGCTCGGGAACACCCTCGATCTAGGCGAAACGCCGCTCGGGGAACCTGTCGTGAGTTGGTACCAGCTCCAGGGCTATGCCGCGCAGCTTACTCTCCAGGTGGCCGGTGCAGGCTTTGGCGTTGCGATCCTGCCGGACGATGGCAGCGGTCACGGCAGCCTTTCTCCAGCCGCATTTGGACCTTCTGCCTCGAGCGCCTGCGCGGCATGCTGGGTCGCCCTTCAGTTCCTTCCACAGGCCCTGGGCGCTTCCTCCGGCACGCTCCAGCTATCAACGGAAAACGCCGGAAACCCTGCAACTCTGAGCCTCACGGCGCTTGCACTGCCTGCCCAGGGAGTACTGCTCACACCCGCCCAGCAGGACTTCGGGGCTCTCCCGGTAGGTAGCGGCTCAGGACCGCGCGAACTTACGCTAACGAACCTGGCGCCGGGTGCCGCATCGGCAACCATCCTCGATGTCGAAACGAGCGGTGACTTCCTTCTCGCCACCAGCCCAACCTCCACAAGCTGCACGGGCGCGCTGGCGCCCACCGCCGCCTGTGCGCTGCAGGTCATCTTCGCTCCGACCCGCCAGGGTCCCCGGTCCGGCACCGTCACGGTGAAGACCACCCTGGGACCGGTGACCGCGACGCTTTCCGGCGTAGGCACAGCAAACCCAGGTCTGGCCATTCATCCCACGGCGTTGTTCTTTGACAGCCTTGCAGCGCAGACCTTGACCCTCACCAACACCGGAACCGCGCCCCTCAGCCTCGGCACGCCCTCGACCGATCTCCCCTCTTTTCAGCTGGCCAGCGCCTGTGGCACGCTCGCTCCAGGCCAGAGTTGCCGGGTCACCGTCGCGATCACCCCCGCGCCGGGCGAAGCCGCCGGGACGCTGTACATCCCGGTACGATTTCTGGATGTGTCCGGTCAGCCCGTTCAGACCAACTACGCCGTCCCTCTCCCGACCACCGGCACTTCCGCCACAGCAGGTCTCGCGAGCTTACCCGCGAAAGCCGACTTCGGTGCCGCCCGCACGGGGACGCTGGGCCCGGTGCGGGACGTGAGCCTTATCAATACGTCATCAGCTCCCGTCACGATCACCCTCTCCATGCCCCGGAACTTCCCCCTTGCGGCACCCGCTGCCTGCGATCACGTCGCTTCAGGGGCAAGCTGCACGCTCTCGGTTGCGTTCTTGCCCGAAACCGGCGGCCCGCTTACCGGCACTATCGCAGCCATCGCCTCAGCCGCCGACGGCACCTTCGCAGGGCAAAGTACCCTGTATGTTCGCGGTTACGGGGAAGGTTCCGGGGCCGTTAACGCGGGGGCGGGCACCAATCCACAGCTGCCACTAGGCTTCGACCCCATTCCCTCCGGTCAGACTGAGACACGAAGCCTTACCTTGAGCAATCCGGGCCCCGCAACGGTCAACTTGCGCCGGCTCACCACGACCTCCCCCTTCCAGGTCACTCACACCTGCCCGGAAAGTCTGGTCCCGGGCGCGACGTGCACGCTCAGCCTTGTGTACCAGCCCTCCTTTCAGATCGGCCCCGCCGCCTCGCAGGCTCCCCGCGCGGACTCCGGCACGTTGACCCTGGAAAGCGACGCCGAAGCGAGCCCGGAGACCGTCTACCTGGCCGGCACGGTTC
>CAXUIF010000072.1:6074-13892 GCA_964250995.1 uncultured Acidobacteriaceae bacterium | reverse complement strand
TCAGACCCCGTTCACCCACAGCGGTTAGACCACGCACGCACCACACCGTGATCTCACCACCTCATTCTACGCATCCCATACACGCCGCGTCCCCCGCCGGATACGCCGCGGATGGGTCATCAGCCGCGCTATCCCCCGATGCTATACTCCGTCCAACGCAACAGGGCCGGGCTGCGTTCAAAGCCAGCTCGCAGAGGTCTCCCGCCACGATGGTCTCCCCTACTCGCCGCGCACTCTTTTCGGCCACCGTCTTCTTATCTGTCTGCGGGCTCGCCGGCTCGGTCATCGGCAACAAGGTAGCGGCGCAGTCTGCTTCCGATGAGTCCAGCCTGCGTGACTCCATGCGCTCCTTTACTGACGTCTACGCGCTGGTCGAATCCAACTACGCCGACAAACTCAATACCGACAAGACCGACAAAGCCATCTACGACGGCGCGATCCCGGGCATGCTCCATGTGCTCGACCCGCACTCGAACTTCTACGACCCCAAAGCCTACGCGCAGATGCGCGAAGATCAGTCCGGCCACTACTACGGCGTCGGCATGTCCATTCAGCCGCAGGGCACCAAAATCGTCGTCCTGGTCCCCATGGAGGGCACGCCGGCTTACAAAGCGGGCATCCGCCCCGGGGACGTCATCCTCTCCGTCGATGGCAAGGCCACAGAAAACATGGATTCGGCCGCTGTTGCCTCCCTGCTCAAGGGCCCCCGCGGCACCCACGTTACGGTCACCATGGGCCGCGAAGGCGCCCCCAAGCCCCTCACCTTCGACCTCGTTCGCGACGAGGTCAATCGGCCCTCGATCGATCTGGCCTTCATGGTCAAGCCCGGCATCGGCTACGTCCATATCAACGGCTTCATGGAGACCACCTCCCGCGAACTCCAGGACGCGCTGGACAAATTCGACAAGTCCGGCTCCAACCTGCAGGGCCTGCTCATCGATCTACGCGGTAACCCCGGCGGTCTGCTCAACGAAGCCGTCGAGGTCTCCGACAAGTTCCTGCAAAAGGGCCAGATCGTCGTCAGCCAGCACGGCCGCGCCTTTCAGGACCAGGTCTACCGCGCCCCCAAAGGCTCCGATGCCAAGTACCCCGTGGTGATTCTCGTCAATCGCAACACGGCCTCGGCTGCCGAGATCGTCTCCGGCGCCCTGCAGGATCACGACCGCGCCCTCGTCGTCGGCGAAACGACCTTCGGCAAGGGTCTTGTCCAGACCGTCTTCCCGATCTCTGAAAATACCGGCCTCGCGCTCACCACCTACCACTACTACACGCCCTCCGGCCGGCTGATCCAGCGCAACTACAACGGCGTCTCTCTCTACGACTATTACTACGTGCGCAACGACGCCGCCCCCGCCAACAACACCAACAAAGAGGTCAAACTGACCGACTCCGGCCGTCCCGTCTACGGCGGCGGCGGCATCACCCCCGACGAGAAGATCCCCGAGATCAAGGACAATCACACCGAGGACAACCTTCTCCAGCACTATGCCTTCTTCAACTTCACCAAGCATTACCTCGCCACCCATAACGTCACCAAGGACATGACGGTGGACGACACCCTGCTGAACGAGTTCAAGGCCTTTCTCAAGGACCAAAAAATCGACGTCGCGGACAAGGACTTCAACGACAATCTCGACTGGATCAAGGCCTCCATCAAGTCCGAATTGCTCACCTCGCAGTTCGGCCAGACCGAAGGCATGAAGGTCCGCGCACAATGGGACCCCCAGATCCAAAAAGCCCTCACCTTTATGCCCGAAGCCCTCGCGCTCGAAGAACACAAGCTACCTACGCAGCAGGGCAAGCCAACCCAAACAGCGACGGTCGCCAGGTAGCCGCAGCCGGAAGCAAGCAGCCCATCAAAGCGGGCTACAAGCAATGAAAACGAAAGGGACCCCAACCAGATGGGGCCCCTTTCGTTTTACTCAAAAAATCACTTGCAAAAGCAACGAAGGGCCAAACAGCCACCCTGCTCCCCGCCAATTGTGAACAGACCTGTTGGAGCGGGAGACCGGGATCGAACCGGCGACATTCAGCTTGGGAAGCTGACGTTCTGCCACTGAACTACTCCCGCCCATGGGAGACCTCCAAAGTATCTCGCATTCACCCTCAAGTAGCAACGCAGCGGCCTAGCCGCAGAGAACCTTGCTGCCGCCGACCGTCACGTCAGGTCGTCCGGATCGAAGGGCGGCACCTTGCGCCCCAGCGCCCGCGTGCTGTGCACCCCCGCCACCAGCGTGCTCACCACGCCGTCGATCTCGTCTTCCGCGGGCAGATCCTCTTCCGCCACCAGCTTCTTGTGCTCCTTCGGCAGCTTGATCGCCTCCAGCAAGGCCACCACATGCGCCACCGCCGTCCTATCCTGGCCGAGCCCCTCCGGCGTCTTGCCCTTGATCGACACACACCCCATCTCCAGTCCCAGCAGGTCGGCCAGCCTTTCCCGCATCTCCGCCGCTATCGGCACAATCTTCGGCCGATGCATGACCAGCACACAGTCGATGTTCACAATCTTGTAGCCCGCCAACGCTACTTCTTCGAGCGCCGTCTTCAGAAACACCGAAGAGTCGGCCCCTTTCCAGCGCGGATCGCTCGGCGGAAAGAACGTCCCAATATCCCCCGCACACACCGCCCCCAGCAGCGCATCGGTCACCGCATGCAGCAACAAGTCGCCGTCGGAATGCCCCGCCAACCCCTCAGGGTGGTCAATCTTCAAACCACCAATCACCAGCGGCACACCCGGATGGAACGCGTGCGAGTCAAAGCCAAGGCCAATGCGCATGGACATGCTGGGATTGTATGGCAGAATGCTCCGCTGTTCTTTCCGCTTTTGGCGTTCGTGGTCTGCGCCGGCGGCGTTACTTCGGCAGTCGCAGACGCAGACGCTCAAGCGCCCGGAAAGCAGCCCGTGCGTTCTCAACCGTCGGTCGAAAAAACACATCCAGATCGCGCGTATTGCGAACAAAGCCGTGAGCATTCACGGCCATACCGCCCACCACGGCATACTCAACCCTGGCGGCGAGAGACGCGGCGAATCACCCAAACTGTTCGCTTCTCCGGCCCATCGTGTTCCCCAGACAGCAGATTGTCTTCTGCGAGCAGCCATCCCGCAATCACCCGCTCAGCCATCGACCGCGACGCCCAGTACTCCGCCTCGAGCTTCCGATTTTCTTCATGCGTAACACGCCGGATGCCAGTAAAGCTGATCTCCACGGACTCCCCACCTACAACGTTGAACCTACAACCTGCAACGCGCCTCACCCCGCCAGGTAAAACTCCGCAATCTCCAGGTCCCCCGGCTGCGTCACCTTCAGGTTCCGCGCCGTCCCGGGCACCACATGCACCGGCACGCCCGCACGCTCCAGCAGGCTCGCCTCATCGGTGCCCACAAACTCATCGTTTGCCGCCTCGGCAAAGGCGCGGCGCATCAGCGGCACCCGCGCACCCTGCGGTGTCTGGGCATGCACAATCAACTCGCGCGGGATCGTCGCCGTAATCAGCGCGCCATCGGCGGTACGTTCCACCTGCTTGATCGTATCCACCGCCGGCATCCCCACGATCGCCGCCCCATGCCGCTCCACGGCCTCGATCGTCCGCTCGATCGTCGCCGCATCGATCAACGGCCGCACCGCATCATGGACCAGCACCACGTCGTGATCTGAAGCCGACGGCAGCGCCGCCAGCGCATTCGCCACCGAGTCCTGGCGTGAATCGCCCCCCGTCACCACCTGCACTTGATCGGCGAGCCCGTACTCCGCCAGCAACTCGCGCAGCCGCGCCTGTTCCGGCTCGCGTACCGCCACATACACACCGGTCACGCGCGGCACACCCAGAAAGGCTCGTAGCGCATGAATCAGAATCGGCACGCCTGCCAGCGAAAGGAACTGCTTGGGAGAACCGCCGGCGGCCGCGGCCATGCGGGTCCCAAGCCCTGCCGCAGGCAAAATGACAAAGACAGCCATGAGGTGCCGAGTATACCTGTTTGCAGGGGCGCAGAGCACCGCCGGCCAACGGGCCCTCTGCCCGATAGCCCCCGCCCGGGGGGGCCGCGCGGCGCCGGGGGGGCGGGCGGCGGGCGGGGTGCGCCCGGGGGCAAAGGCTGGGTTGCGCTCTCTCCGGCGGCGCCGACTCCACAGCCCTGCTGCGCGCGCTGCTAGAGGCCAACGCGGAAAAGGACGCCCTCGGCCTGGTGTTGAGCGCCGTTCATGTGCACCACGGCCTGCGTGGCGCAGAAGCGGATGCCGACGCGGCCTTCGTGCACGACCTCTGCTCCGTTCACAACGTGCCGCTGGTGGTCCGCCGGGTCGATACCGCCGCGCGGCAACAAAGCGAACGCGAAGGCGTAGAAGAGGCCGCGCGCACCCTCCGCTACGCTGCCTTCCGGCAGCTTCTGGCAGACGGCCGCGCCGACACCGTGGCCACAGCCCACACCCTCGACGACCAGGCCGAGACCGTCCTTATGAAGTTGCTTCGCGGCGCTTGGACCGAAGGCCTCGCCGGCATCGCCCCCACCCTCACCTTCCCAAATGCCACGGCGGAGCCGCCCCGCGAAGCGCCAACCGCAGCCAGCTTCATCCGCCAACGCGAAGCGCCTGCCTCAGCTCTGATCCTTCGCCCCTTCCTGAACGTCCGCCGCTCCGAGGTCGAGCGCTTTCTCCGCGAGCGCGGGCAGCCCTGGCGGGAAGACAGCTCCAATCAGGACCGAACGCTCACCCGCAACCGTGTGCGTCATGAACTTCTGCCCGTACTGCGCACCTTCAACCCGGCCGTGGACGAAACCCTCGCGCGCCTCGCCGACATCGCCCGGGATGACGAGGCCTTCTGGCAGGCCGAAACCGCGCGCATTCTCCCGGGCATTACCTTACCCGGCAAGCCCGTCCGGGGCGGCGGCCGCGCGGTCAGTACCGTTGCGGGCGAGCGCTCCGTGGCGCTCGAGATCGAGCGACTCAAAGCCCAGCCGCCCGCCTTGCGCCGCCGTCTGATGCGAGCCGCCGCAGCCAGCCTCGGCAGCAGGCTCAGCGCGGACGAGACCGGCAAGCTGCTCGCGCTCGCCGGCTTGATCGAGAGCCCGGGCGTCACCGCACGCAACGGCGCTCGCCTGGAACTCGCCGCGGGACTCCGCGCCGAGCGCTCCCTCCGCGAGCTGCGCCTGTCCCGCCAGCAGGAATCCGCTATCCCGTAAAAGATGTAGACCCCGGCCTGCAATGGCACAGCCGTTCTGCAGAACTGAGATATAGAATCAGGGCTAATACCCGCTGCCAGGGGTTCAGACGCCACGCCAGGGCCGCATCTTCTTCCCGCGTTTGTCGTCTAACCTGAGATGGGCCGAAAGCCCGTCTGCGGCAGGCTGGCTGCAGTCGCTTTGGGCTCTAGGAATCGAGGACGCGGATTGAACTCAACGGTGAAACAGTTGCTGATCTGGGTAGTGGCAGTCGCCTGCTTGCTCATCGGCTGGAACTTCGTACTCAAGAACATGAATGCGGGGCACAACCGGACGATCAGCCTGACAGAGCTGCAGAATGATGCAGAGTCCGGCAAGATCACCGATGTCGTGATCTCCGGAACCGAGGCCACGGGCAAATTTAAGGATGGGAAGGAGACCTTCTCTACCACCATCCCCCAGAACTACCCGGACCTCTATAAGGATCTCAAAGAACACAACGTTCAGGTCAGCATCAAGGACCCCCAGGGCAATGTGTGGTTCAGCCTGCTCCTTCAGGTTGCCCCCATCCTAGTCATCCTTGCCCTCTTCCTCTTCATGATGCGGCAGATGCAGTCGGGTGGGAACAAGGCTCTGAGCTTCGGGAAAAACCGCGCTCGCCTGCTCAGCATGCAGCAGAAAAAAGTCACGTTTAAGGATGTGGCGGGCGTCAACGAAGCCAAGGAAGAACTCAAGGAGATCATCGAGTTCCTCCGCGAGGCTCAGAAATTCCAGCGCCTCGGCGGTCGGATTCCCAAGGGCGTCCTGATGGTCGGACCCCCGGGCACCGGCAAGACGCTGCTCGCTCGCGCCGTCGCCGGTGAAGCGAACGTCCCCTTCTTTTCCATCTCCGGTTCTGACTTCGTTGAAATGTTCGTCGGCGTCGGCGCGAGCCGCGTCCGCGATCTCTTCGAGCAGGGCAAGAAAAATGCCCCTTGCATCATCTTCATCGATGAAATCGACGCCGTCGGCCGGCACCGCGGCGCAGGCCTCGGCGGCGGACACGACGAGCGCGAACAGACCCTCAACCAGTTGCTCGTTGAAATGGACGGCTTTGAATCCAACGACGGCGTCATCCTGATTGCCGCCACGAACCGCCCTGATGTGCTCGACCCGGCCCTGCTCCGCCCCGGCCGCTTCGACCGCCGCGTCGTCGTGGATCGGCCCGACATCCGCGGACGCGAAGAAGTGCTCCGTGTCCACTCGAAGAAGGTCCCCATGGCCGAGGATGTCAATCTGAACATCCTGGCCCGCGGCACACCGGGCTTCTCCGGTGCAGACCTCGCCAACATGGTGAATGAGGCCGCCCTGACCGCCGCGCGCTTCAATCGCAAAGCTGTCCACATGTTCGATTTCGAAGTGGCGAAGGACAAGGTGCTTATGGGTGCCGAGCGCAAGAGCATGCTGCGCAGCCCGGACGAGCTGAAGATCACCGCCTACCATGAAGCCGGGCACACCTTGGTCTCAGCCCTACGCGAACACTCCGATCCACTGCATAAGGTCACCATCATCCCACGCGGCATGGCGCTCGGCGTGACGGTCTACCTCCCCGAGGAAGACCAGCACACCGTCACCAAGGACTACCTGGAATCCCGCCTCGCGATGATGATGGGCGGCCGTTGCGCCGAGGAGATCTTCCTCAAGAAGATGACTACCGGCGCAGGCAACGACATTGAGCGCGCCACCGACCTCGCCCGCCGTATGGTTTGCGAGTTTGGTATGAGCAAGCTCGGTCCCATGACCTTCGGCAAGAAAGAGCAGGAAGTCTTCCTGGGCCGCGACATTGGTCAGTCCCGCGACTTCTCCGACGACACGGCACAGCAGATCGACGCCGAGGTCCGGAGCTTTGTCGATGCAGCCTACCGCTCGGCGTACATGCTCCTTGAGTCCAACCAGGACATCATGCACCGCATGGCGCAGGCCCTGCTGGAGCGCGAAACGCTGGACTCCTCCGAGATCGAGCTCATCATCGCGGGCAAGGACCTTCCGCCCATGAAGAGCGCTCTCGCCTCGGTCGACGGTGGGAACGGCGACGACACCCAAAAGGTCCTCAAGCCCGAAGCCACCCGCAAGCCCGGCTTCGGTGAAGGCCACGCCCAGGCGTAACCCTAAACCACACCCCAACAAAGGGCGGCTCCGGCCGCCCTTTCTCATTGTCGTCATTCCGTAGCGAATCGGCGTTTGCATTCCCTTTGCCTCCACTTCTTCCTGTCTTGTTGTCATTCCCGTAGGGAATCCGCGTTTGCTTTTGCCTCTCTGTTGTCCTTCCCGCAGGGAATCTGCGTTGCTGTCATGCTGCGGCTGTGTCATGGTTTCGCCGCAGTGCTCCGCTTAGAACGTTCTATCTGTGCCTCGCTTGCCTGCAATTTACGCGCGGAGCGTTACACTGAAAGACATGGGCTTTCCTCACCAGATCCACGCTCGCCCCGCGAAGTCCGGGATCAGGTACCCCTTTAAGTCCTTATTCGAACGTACTTTGAGTCGGAAGTACCCGGGGGGGGCCTACCCTACCCTTGTCTTCGCCCTCGTCCTGACCACCGCAGCCAACGCCCAGACCTCCGCCCAAACCGCCACGACCACCCCAGGTTCCGCCGCCGACGCCCAACGCGCCAAGCGCCTCGACG
>CAXUIF010000072.1:0-6064 GCA_964250995.1 uncultured Acidobacteriaceae bacterium | reverse complement strand
CGCTCAGACCACCCACCCAGGACGACCTCCTGCGCGGCGGCTACGGCCCTTTCCGTGCCAACAACGACCTGCTCTCCTACGCGCTCAAGCTCCGCGTTGATCCTGTCGCGCAAAGCATCCAGGGCACCAACACCATCCGCTTCCGCATGCTCGCCGACGGCCAGCGCATCCAGCTTGAACTCACCCCACAGCTGCAGATCGACAGCATCCAGCTCGCCGGTCAGACCCTCAGGTACACCCGCGAAGAGCGTACGGTCTGGATCGACTTCCCCGAAGCCCTGCACAAGGGCCAGACCTACGCCGTGGCCGTCGCCTACTCCGGCCACCCCATCAAGCAGGGCCGCTTCGGCTGCTTCAGCTTCGACAAGGACAAAGCCGGCAAGCCCTGGATCACCACCGCGTGCGAGGAAGAAGGCGCCAGCACCTGGTGGCCCAACAAGGACCAGTGGCGCGACGAACCCCAGGAGGGCATGGAGATCGACGTCGCCGTCCCGAACGGCCTTACTGACATCTCCAACGGCCGCTTCGAAGGCTCCCACGACCTGGGAGACGGCTACACCGAGTGGCGCTGGCACGTCCACTATCCCATCAACAACTACGACGTCGCGCTCAATATCGGCGACTACCAGCACTTCACCGCCCCGCAGCACGGCGAGACCACCCTGGACTTCTACGCCCTGCCCGAAGACCTCGAGAAAGCCAGGCAACAGTTCCAGCAAGTCCCCACGATGCTCGACGCCTACGAGCACTACTTCGGCGAGTACCCCTTCGACAAGGACGGCTACAAGCTCATCGAGGTGCCCTACGCCGGCATGGAGCACCAGTCCGCCGTCGCGTACGGGAACCACTTCACCAACGGCTACTTCGGCCGTGACTGGACCGGCGTCGGTATCAGCCCCAGGTTCGACTTCATCATCATTCACGAGAGCGGCCACGAGTGGTTCGGCAACGCCATCACCGCCGCGGATAAAGCCGACATGTGGATTCATGAGGGCTGGACGACCTACATGGAGACCCTCTACGTGGAGTACCGCTGGGGCAGGACCGACGCCCTGCGCTACACCAATGGCCTAAAGCCAAAGGTGCAAAACCTCCGCCCCATCCTTCCGCCTCGCAACACCAACGCCGAGCCCCCGCAGGACCAGTACTTCAAGGGCGCGCTCATGCTAAACACGCTGCGCAGCGTCATTGACGACGACGCTGCCTGGTTCGCCGCCATTCACGACTTTTACCAGCACTTCAAGTATCAAACCATCCTTACCGACGGCGTTGTCGCCTGGTGGAACCAACGCACCGGCCGCAACTTGACGCCCTTCTTCGACCAGTACCTCCGCCACGCCGGCCTCCCTGCACTCGCGCTCACCTTTGACCCTGTGGCAAAGACCGTGACCTACCGCTGGAGAGCCGACGAACCAAACTTCGCCATGCCTATACGCGTCGGCGACCCACAGCATTGGACCCTCATCACGCCCAATACCACCACCGACCAGACCCTTTCCTGGGCAGCAGCCTTCGACAACTTCCAGGTCGCCACAGACCTCTACTATCTCGATGTCACCCACACCGAGGCGCACCGATGAAGGGCCGCGTCCTGCTTCAGGCTATCCTTGGCCTCGTGTTTCTGCCGCTTGCTGGATGCGGCTACCACCAAGCCGGCGCGGCGTCCCACATCCCTCCCGGTGTCCACACGCTCGCGGTGCCCCTCTTCGCCACGCGCGTCCAGGCTTTTCGCACAGAGGTCGCCTTCACCCAAGCGGTGGTCCGTGAGCTGAACGCTGCGACACGCTACCGTGTCCTGACTGCCGTGCCCGGTACCGCCGATACCGACACCAGCACCGCCGACGCGACCCTGCGCGGCACCATCCTCACCGAAGCGGTCACGCCGCTCACCTACGACGCCTCCAGCGGCCAAACCTCCAGCTATCTGATCACGATCACCGCCGCGGTGACGCTGGTGGCCCGCGACGGCCGCGTCCTCTACCGCAACGACGCGTTCCCCTGGCGCGAGCAGTTCCAATCCACCCAGGATCTCTCGGGCTCTGTGCAGGAGGACCCCGCCGCCGTTCGACGTCTCGCCCAGGACTTCGCCCAGGCCCTCGTCAGTGACATGCTGGAGTCGTTTCGATGACTTGCAGCCCTTACCCTGGACGACTTGCAGCCTTTACCCTAATTGTTGTCATTCCCGAAGGGAATCTGCGTCTGACGATGCCCCCAAGCTCCCCCATTTCCTCCCTCACTCAAGGCCTCCGCAGCTTCGCCGCCCTCGAGCGCTTTCTCCAGGAGGTCCGCTCCGATACCCGCAAGCCTGGTTACGTCCTCCTCGGCGAGGAAGCCTACTTGCAGTCCCAGGCTCGTGCGGGCGTCCTCGAGGCCCTCGTCCCAGCTGACCTCCGCGACTTTTGCCTTTGCGACCTCGACCTCGCCCAGACCGGCGTCTTCGAGGCGCTTGATCTCGCCCAGACCCCGTCCCTCATGGCGCCCTTCCAGGTGCTCTTTCTCCGCAATCTGAAGACCCTGTACGGCCGCGGCCAGAAGAAGGAAGAGTTCGCCGCTCTGGACGCGTACTTCCGTAGCCCAAATCCGCAGGCCCTGCTCCTCTTCGTGGCCGACCACATTCAACTGCCCGCAGACCTCCGCCGCATGGACTACACCGACAAGGAACGCGCCGAAAAGATCCGTGAAAGCCTTGGCGAGTCCTGCGGCCTCGTCGAGTTGCAGCGCGTCACCGAAGACGACGCGGTCGTTTGGGCCCAGCGCCGAGCGCAGCAGATCGGCCTGCACCTCAACGAAGACGCCGCTCGCCAACTCGTCGAAGCCGTGGCGACCGACATGCTCTCGCTCAGCAGCGAGCTCGAAAAGCTTACCTTGGAAGCCACTGCCCGCCACGCCGGGGAGATCACCCTGCGCGATGTCGAAACCATGGTGCCCGCCGCCAAGCAGCGGAACCTCTACGAGCTTACCGATGCAATCAGCCGCAGGAGCACCCCTGAAGCGCTTGCCTTATTGGCCGGCCTACTCAACGCCTCCGACGGCGAAGACGCGGCCATCGGGCACGTCTTCCTGCTTGCAAAGACGTTTCGTCAGTTACTCATCCTCAACGAGCGCCAGGTGCGCGACCAGCGTGCCATCTGGCAGGTGCTCTGGCCCGGTTTCCGCCCCGCTCCGTTCGCGGCGGACGCCCTGATTGCTCAGGCACGACGATACCGCAGCCGCACTGAATTGACGACGGCCTTGCGCGCCATCGCTCGCGCTGACCAGGACCTTCGCTCCAACCCGCCCGACAAGCGTCTGGTCCTCGAGCAGCTTGTGCTCCGCCTTTGCAGTGCCAACCGACCGGTGCCAGAGATCGTCGCAGCCTGAGCTTCACTGGGATGGCATGAGGATCTTGCGACTTCCCAATCGAGGTGCGCGACTGGGGTCTGTCGGAACGATGCTGGCGTCGCCCCTGTGCCGTTTGTCTTCAGGAGGAAAGGCGACGCCGCTCGTGCGAACGATTGCACTCGAATCTGTAATCGTCACGTCGATGGTGTGCTGGCCCGAAGTGCCGTTCGCCGGTCGCGCAAACTGAAGGATGTAGCGGTGCCGAACCAGGTCCACGATGCGGTCAACAGACGGGCCAAGCGAAGTCGAAAACACGGTCATCACCAACCCGCCCGTTCCCGCGCAGAGCATGCTGAACGGGTCCTCGCGGTCCCAAACAATGAAGTGTCCTCCAGACTGAATGCCGGAGCGCATGCCTGCCGGCTGCACGGCTGGTCGCAGGCCGAAGATGGCGATGCTTGCGCTGTCAGCATAGCGACGCACCTCCGACCACGTGTGCCGGCTTCCCGTATCCACTCCACTCGAGATCACTAGGAGCACGCGGCGGCCGGGTACCTGGCTGAGTTGCATCAGGACGGCCCCGACGGCGTCCCAAAGCTGGACATGAGTCTCACAGGGAGCTGCAGACGTCTTTTCGGCGTGCAGCGCCGCAGAGTTAAGCGCCTGTCTCACGCCGTCGCGGACTGCGGCGCCGGAGGCAATCTCGTCTTTGATGGAGCGCACCAAATTGCAGTCGAAGGCAAAGACGGAAAGACGATCGGCCTCATGAAACAGCTGCGGAGGCAGAGACGCCAGACCCTGATCCAGGCCCCGTACAGGTTCCGTGTTCGTGCTTTCAGAGGCGTCCAGTAACACCGCAAAGTCGACCGGATCCGTTCCCTGCAACCGCACATGCCGGGGATGGAAGGGCGGCCCGCTATCGAGGCGGATGGTGAAGTGGGCCTTCGTGAGCCCGCCATAGCTCCCGTGCAACGCGTTCAGCACGAGCGCCGGTATGTCGACCAGGTCCTCGTACACATGTAACGTGTACGGCTGGCCAGGTATCACGGGCACAGGCTGCTCGTTCTGCGCACAGCTGTGCCGTCCCCACAGGCCGCTCACAATGGCAATCAGCGCGAAGCCGACCAGCGAAAGACGTGCAGCACGTGCAGACTCTAACAACCGCCCCGTCATGCCGCCCTCCGCTCTTCAGCGATCGAGTCCTCGTCGCTGGGGAGGCACAACGCGCGCTCCAGGCTCCCTACCTCTTTCCCGCGACCTCCAGGTGTAGCCGGCCGCAGCCATGAGGCGTCTGGAGCACTCGCCACAACGCCGCTCCCTGAGCCCCATCCCATGCGCGCCAGTATCGCAGAGCCATGCGATCTCTCAGCGTAGAATCGAGGAAAACGAATTGAGGATGAATGAAACACCTGCCGTACTGCCTTGCCCAGGCGCTGTTTTGCGCTGCACTCTTGGTAGCTTCCACCCGTGCTTCAGAAGCACAAGCCGGAGAGGACCTTCCAGAAAAAGGCGCTCCAACCCCTGAGAGCGAATGGGTTCAGACCAGCGATTTCGTCCGAAGTCACTACACGAAACACGAGTTCCACATCCCTATGCGCGACGGCGTCAGGCTGTACACCGCCGTCTACACGCCGATCTCCGGGGACTTCGACGATAAGGGCCCTTACCCCTTCCTGATGACGCGTACGCCCTACAGTTGCGCACCTTACGGCGAGGACAAGATCCAGCCCGAGGTTACCGGCAACCCCCACCTGCTGCGCGGCGGCTACATCCTGGTGTGCCAGGACGTCCGTGGCCGCTGGAATAGCGAGGGCGCATGGGTAGAGATGACGCCTTCCCGCGACGGCAAGGGCATTGATGAATCCACTGACACGGCAGACACCATAGACTGGATGCTGAGCCATGTGCCCGCCAACAACGGCCGGGTCGGTATCGTGGGCATCAGCTATCCCGGCTTTTACACCGCCGCCAGCATCGTTGACTCGCACCCGGCGATCAAGGCAGCCAGCCCGCAGGCGCCGATCATCGACCTCTGGATGGGAGACGACGCGTACCATGGCGGCGCTTTCATGCTCGACGCGAATCACTCCTTTTACGCTCCCTTCTTCGGCCCGCAACGCAACCCGCTCACCGTAGAACCCAAGCGCAGCTTCGCCTTTCCGACGCAGGACATGTACACCTATTACCTCGGTATGGGGACACTCGCGCATCTTGACTCGCCTGAAGGTGGCACCAACGCCTTGTTCCACGACCAGGTCAGCCATCCGGAGTACGGTCCTTACTGGCAGGCCCGCAACCTGGAGCCGCACCTCCATGGCGTCAAAGCCGCGGTCCTCAACGTGGGCGGCTGGTTCGACGCGGAAGATCTGGCCGGCCCTGTGAAGGCCTTTCACGCCATCGCGAAGCTCAGCCCCGAAGCCACGGAGGATACGCTCGTCGAAGGCCCCTGGGTGCACGGCGGCTGGTCCCGCTCCGACGGCTCGCACCTCGGCGATGTCAGCTTTGGCTCACAAACTGCCGTTTTCTTCCGCGATAGCATCGAGGCGCCCTTCTTCGACCACTGGCTCAAAGACCGCTCCTGGACGCCATTGCCAGTCGCTTACACCTTTGAAACGGGCTCCAACGTGTGGCGGCAGTACCCTGCCTGGCCGCCGCCCAACGCCGCTCCGCGCACTCTTTACCTTCAGCCCAACGGCGGTCTCGGTTGGACCGCACCCACCGCCCGCAACAGCAGGGACGAATA
>CAXUIF010000071.1:0-14058 GCA_964250995.1 uncultured Acidobacteriaceae bacterium | reverse complement strand
CACGGTAAGGATGAAGGGCGTGAAGATCAGCCACACGTTCCAAACCTTCATCATGCCGCGCTTTTCCTGCATCATCACCGAATGAAGAAAGGCAGTAGCCGCCAGCCACGGAAGAAGGCTTGCGTTTTCAACCGGATCCCAGGCCCAGTACCCACCCCAGCCAAGGCCCGCGTAGGCCCAGTGCCTACCCAGGCAGATGCCGCAGGTAAGAAAAAGCCAGGTGACCATGGTCCAGCGGCGGGTGATGTGAATCCACTTTTCGCCGGGGTAGCGCATCATCAGCGCGCCGAGCGCAAACGCAAAGGGCACTGAAAAGCCCACATAGCCGAGGTACAGCATCGGCGGATGAATGACCATCTCCGGATATTGCAAAAGCGGATTGAGGCCGAAGCCGTCCGCCGGCGCGACCCCGCCCGGCACGATGGCAAAGGGCGGCGCGGCAAAGACCAGAAGGGTGCAGAAAAAGACCTGAATGCCTGCCAGAATGGTGCTGGCATAGGCCGAAAGCGTGATGTCGACCTTGTGGCGCAGACGAAGCACGAAGCCGTAAGCAGCCAGGAGCCAGGCCCACAGCAACAGCGAGCCCTCCTGCCCGGACCAAAGGGCGGAAAACTTATAAGCCGGAAAGAGCGCCCGGTTGGTGTGATGGAGGATGTAGTCGACCGAAAAGTCGTTGGTGAACGCAGCCCAGATGAGGGCGAACGCGGCGCAGCATAGGGCGACGAAGCTGGCCAGGCCGGCGCGCCGGGCGGTCTCCCGCAGGCGCTCCGGAGCCACCGCGAGCTGGCGGCCGTGGCTTATCGCGAACAGCGAGAGGCCGCCGGCGAACAGCGTGTAAGCGCTGAGAGCGAGGGCCAGAAGCAGCGAAAAGCTGCCGAACGAGGGCATAGGATGCGGCATGCGCAGGGCGAGTCCTTCACCCTAGATTCTCGCAGATCCTTCGCGCTTCGAGGTAAAAAGGCACGGTATTCGCCCCGGAAACAGACTCCAGCCACCGTTTCCGACGAGGCGAAGCATGCGGAGGAAGCAGCCAAACCAATCAGGGGCTAGGCGACACTCTTTTCGCCCTGGACCTTATGGTCCAGGTTGTCGGATTCTTTGCTGGAGGCCTTGCTGCCGGCGAGCAGGCCATTCACGCTTGCGAGGAGATCATCGGGCAGCAGGGGCTTTAGGCGGAAGCTGACGCCGAGATCGTGGTACTCATCCTCTGCCTCCAGTAGCCCACTGATGACCAGGACAGGTACATGTGGGTCGAAGGTACGAACTTCCTTGATGAATTCGGCTCCGGTCATGCCCGGCATGATGTGGTCGGTGATGATCAATTGAATGGGTGCAGGGTACTCTTCGTTTCGGTACTGCTCCAACGCCCGCTCGGGGCTAAGTACAGCAATCACAAAGAATCCCGCCCGCTTGAGGATTGCTTGTCGTGTCGCTGCCTGTACTGCGTTGTCATCAATCAGAAGAATCGTCGCTTGCATGCCATCCCGGTCATGGTGGTGTGGGGCCGTAGGCCGGCCGGTGCTTGTTGTCCTGACGGATAGACATTTCGATGCGGACAGAACAGAAAAGGCTGCCTGTTTGGAACAGGTGCGCTGCTGCGCTGAACCAGGGCGCGTGGCTTGGCCGAAAGGCCTGCGCACGGCTGCGCCGCGAGGAGCAACTTCCACAACGCACGCAAGAAAGCGGCTGAGATAATGGGCCCTATGAAGCGGCGCATCATCCGCCACTACGAGTTAGTGCGCAGGATCGGCTCGGGCGGCAGCGGCGTCGTGTTTCTGGCTAACGACACGTTGCTGCAGCGGCCGGTGGTCCTGAAGCTGCTCAAACGCGGCGCGCAAACGCCGGAGCAGATGCGCGTCACGCAGCTGCGGGAAGCCCGGCTGGCCTCTGCCATCGACCACCCCAATGTGTGCGCCATCTACGATGTAGGCGAAGAAGACGACGAAGCCTACATCGTCATGCAGTACATCCCCGGCAAGAGCCTGGACAAGGTCATCGCGGAAGGGCCGGCCAGCGTGCAGCTGGTGCTTTCGAGCGGCATGCAGATCGCCGATGGTCTCCAGGCGGCGCACAACCTGGGCATCTTCCATCGCGACCTGAAACCGGCGAACGTGATGCTGACCGATGGCGGGCTGATCAAGATTCTGGACTTCGGCCTCGCGCGGCAGCTGAAGCGCGAGCAGGTGGACTTCGACCCGTCGACGCCCTCTGAACCAAGCTTGCCGATCCTGCCCGACGCGACCTATACGGCTCGCGGGGGCACCATCGCCTACATGGCGCCAGAGCAGTTCGTTACCGGGCAGAGCAGCGTGCGGAGCGACATTTTTGCGCTGGGGGTGCTGTTGTTTGAGCTGGTGAGCGGACGCCATCCGTTCCACAAGCCGGATGCGCAGGACCTGCAAAGCATCCGGGCGATCCAGTTCGCGTCGCCGCCGGATCTGCGCCAGATTGTGCCGGACATCCCCAGTGAGCTGGAAAGCGTGATCTACCGGTGCCTGGAAAAGCAGCCTTCGGAGCGGTTCGCCTCCGCTGCCGATGTGCGCGAAGGCCTGAAGACGGTGCTGAATTCCTTGCGGCTGGACGTTTCGGTGATGCCGGGCAGCAACGCTACGTCCATGGCGGCACAGCAACGGCTGGACCTGCAGACCCCGGAAGAAGAGAAGCGCAGCACCGGCATCCTGTCGATGTTGGCGGAGCGGTTTCGCGACGCCAGCCCGAGCGAGACTGGCGACCCTCGCACCACCATCGTCGTGTTGCCCTTCACGGACCTGGGCAAGAGCGACGCGACGCCATTTTACGGGGCCGCGCTCGCCGATGCTCTGGGGGCCCGCTTGGCCAAAGTGCCGTCGTTGGTGGTGCGGCCGTCGAGTTCGCTGATGAACGTGCATGCGCGGCAGATGGACCCGCTGGCGATCGGGCGCAAGCTGCTGGTGGACTTCGTACTGGCAGGGAGCTTCCTGCGCTCGGAAAAGGGCTTCGATCTGAACTGGCAGTTGCTGGACGTGCGCGGTGAAAGCGTGCGCACCGGCGGCTCCATCAACGTCGCCAGCTTCGATCTGGTCTCCGTGCAGACGGAGATCTGCGACGAGGTCTTTGCGGAGCTGCGCGGCGCGGGCGCGCTCCATGGCAATGTGAGCGAGGGCGCGCGGCCCACCGCGCTGGGCGACGCCGCCAGTGAGGAGTATCTGCAGGCGCGCGCGCTGTTGTCCTCCTTCATGAATCGCACCGGTAGCCGGGACGAGCTGGAGCGCGCGCGGCGCATGTTCGAGCGCGTCACCGAGCACGATCCAAGCTACGCGCCCGGATGGACCGGCCTGGGCATCACGCACCTGCAATACGCACGCCACGGGCTGGGCGGGCAGATGCACGTGTTGGAGGCGCGGCGAGCGTTTGATCGCGCCTTGGAACGCGATCCGGCGTCTGTCGAGGCGAATCTTTACCGGGTCTACATGCTGCTGTCGCGTGGGGAAAAGGAAAGCGCGCGACACGGGATTGAGCACCTGCTGCAAGATGCGGGTAACGACTGGAATGTGCATCTGGTCGCCGGGCTGACGCTGCGGCTGGATGGGCTGTATGAGGAGGCGCTGGAGCAGTTCAACCAATCGTTGCGCCTCAATCCGACTAATGCCGCGCTGATCTACAATCATCGCGCGCGCGTGTATCAGTACCAAAACCAACTCGAGATCGCCGGTGACGAGATCGAGAAGGGCCTGACGCTGGAGCCCCGCCAGCCCCTGCTGCGCATCTCCAGCGGATATCAACAGATGCGACTCGGGCAATTGTCGAAGGCCATCAACACGCTGGAGGGCGTCGTGCGCGACGACCCGTCGGTGCGCATCGTCTTCCCGACCATTGCGATGTGCTACGTGCAGCTCGGTGACCGGAAACGCGCGGCCGACTTCATCGGCGAAGACGTTCTAAGCGCCGCCGAGGCGGACAGTGAAATGGCTTACAGGCTGGCCACGTACTTCGCTGTGGAAGGCGACGAAAGCGAGGCCCTGCACTGGCTGCGGCGGGCCATCTACCTGGGCAACGAGAACTATCCGTGGTTCATCATCAACCCGGCCTGGCGCGGGATGAGCGACAACCATGATCTCCATCGGGCGCTGGACGATTTGAAGAAAAGCTTTCGCCGCAACCAGAAGAACTGGCGGCGGTTGCTGGCGCAGGTGATCCGGTAACGAGGGATCGCTGAGCTCTTCACCGAGGCGCCAGCGTGAGTGGCTGCTCCAGCGCGAAGATAACGTCCGTGCCGGAGGGAAGCCTCTCCTGAATCTCGCGCTTCAGGTAAACCGCCGTCGCGATGCCGGCACCGGCGATGGCGCCTACGGCCGCGCCGACGCCTCCACCAACGACCGCGCCGGTCACTGCGGCGGCTGCCGTTACCCCGCCGACGACCGCCGCCGCGGCTTTGGGGTTGGACCGCAGAACGACCGTGCCTTCGTCATTCACGCGGAGGTCCTGCGTACTGTTCAGGTCCGTGAGCTGCGCTTCGAGCCGATACAGCGTGCCGTCCGGCAGGGAAATGGTTTCGGGACGGAGATGCATCGCGGCGCCTCCGGCGATGCGCCTGCCGCCGTGCACCGAGGTGACGTGGCCGCGGATCAGGGAGCCGGCGGGAAGCAGAACCTCCCCATCGTGGCCTGCGTTCGCAAGCAGTTCCGCGGTGAACAGGGCGCCTTCAGCCGTGGTCTCAGTGTTCAGGGTTTCGCGCAGGCGGGCATGGAGCAGGGCGCCGCGGTTCAGCTCGTGCGGGCGAGTCGGCACGCTCAGAACGATGCTGCCATCGGTGGTATCCGGAGCAGGCTCAGCGGGCGCAAGCTCGGCCGTCTGGACGGGCGCCGGTGTGTCTGGGCGGCCGTCGGTGTTCAGACCGGTCGCGGTCTTTTCGCCCCGTGCAGACGATGCGCTGGCAGCGGTTGGCTCGCGGGTGAGCAGCACCGGTTCGGACGCGCGACCCGTAGCGGGATAGCTGTCCTGATAGGCGGGCGCGGGTGCGGCGGACTTCTCATGCGACGGCTTCACATAATGGTCGGCCTGGATGGCGCTGTCGTCGGGGTGCGCGGTGCCGGTAAGCTGCTGCGCGGGCGCCGCAAGCGCGAGAAAGGGAAGCATAAGGGCCGGGAGGACAGGCTTGAAAGCTTTCGAGGTCATAGGAGTCTCCCGCGCGGCAAAGAGCGGCACGTACGGCTAGCATAGGGGCTGCGACGTGGCTCCGGTAGCGAGGACTTCAAGCGGGAATCTTAGAAGTAATGCGTTGGTCCGACAGAGGAGCTCCCAACATCAGGGCAGCGGAGCTTGGGCCAGAACCTGCTCGTAGAAGCGCTCATACTCCGGAATGATCCGGCTGGCGCAGAAGTGCCGCTGCGCATGCTGACGGGCGGCGCGGGCCATCGTCTCCAGGCGGACCGGGTCGGACAGCAGGGTAATGGCTGACCGCGCCATGGCGTCAGTATCGCCAACGGGAAAGAGCTGGCCGTTCACGCCGTCCTCGATCAGCTCCGGGACGCCGCCGACGCGCGTGGCGATGGCTGGCACGCAGCAGGCCATGGCTTCCAGCGCCGCCAGGCCGAAGCTTTCCATTTCGCTGGGCATCAGCATCAGGTCGGCGAGCGCGAGCAACTCGTGCACGTTGTCCTGCTTGCCAACGAAGTGTGTGCGATCCAGCACGCCGTGGCGCATGGCGAGGTACTCCGCGGCCGAGCGGTCCGGTCCGTCCCCGATCATCAGCAGGCGGGCCGACATCGCTTTCGCAACCTGAGCGAACACTTCCACTACATCCAGTACGCGCTTCACCGGACGGAAGTTAGACAGGTGCACAAGCAGCCGCTCGCCAGGCTCGGCGTACTCCGGGCGCTGTTGGGCGACGAGCTCCGGACGCCGCTCGTACACGTCACAGTTGACGAAGTTGCGGATGACTTCGATGGGGCGCGTGACCCCGAAGGCCTCCTCCGTACGAGCACGCAGGTGGGCGGAGATGGCCGTCACGCCGTCCGAACGCTCGATGCCGTAGCGCGTGATGGGGAGGTAGGAGCGGTCCAGGCCGACAAGCGTGATGTCGGTGCCGTGCAATGTCGTGATGAAGGGCAGGCGGATGCCGCGCATGGCGAGCATGTCACGGGCGAGCAGCGCGCTCACCGAATGCGGGATGGCATAGTGCACATGCAGCAGATCGAGCCCATACAGCTCAGCAACCTCGGCCATGCGCGTCGCGAGCGCGAGGTCGTAGGGCGGGTACTCGAACAGAGGGTAGTTCGAGACAGGAACCTCATGGTAGAAGATCCCGCGTTCGCGACCGGTAAGCCGAAAGGGTTGCGAGTAGGTGATGAAGTGCACCTGGTGGCCGCGCGCGGCAAGCTCAATGCCGAGCTCGGTGGCGACAACGCCGGAGCCGCCATAGGTGGGATAACAGGTGATGCCGATCTTCATGCGTGCGCTCGCGTTTCGCCGTTTCTGACGGCCCGGTAAAGTGTCGCGCCCGGCTCAACGGTGGTCCTGACGGGATGCGGCTGAAAGCGGCCCGAAGAGAGATGAGTCAGCCGGGGAGACTGCCGTAATGGATGAGTTCTGGGCGCGAAGGATGCGCCTCGCTGCCGGAGGCCCTCGCTTGAGCGCTCCCGGACAGCACCGCGAGCAAGGCCTTTTGCTCCGTTTCGCGTGTCTGTCGCAGACGTGTTCTCACCCGCTCCAAGTCGTGGTCGTGGAAGCCCGGATGGCAGACCAGCTCCCATGTCCCTTCAGGAACATCGCTTACCAAACGTCGCAGCATGGCCTCGTCCAGCCGGCCAGTCGCAGAGATGCCGAGGGTGCCGTTCGTTGTGCGGACGACACCTGACCGGATCTCAGGTTGGTTTGTGAAAGAACGTCTCAGGAAGAGGTTGATCAAAGAAAGCTGAAGGTAGCGTTTGTCGGGCCGAAGTCCTGATATCGCCGCAGGTTGCCTGGCTGTCCCTGAAGCATTCGTTGCAACCTCTCCAGATGGCCCTTGTGGTTCGGAGTTCCGAAGGGTCTCGAAAGGGTTGCGGATCGCGCCGATCCCGGTGCGCCGGGCCGCGGCCAGCAGCGCCCGGGTCACGGCAGGAAAGGCGTGGGTATGTTTATGGGTGTCCAGATGCGTTACGGGAACACCGGCCTGTTGCAGCCGGCGAATCTGAGCGACCGCTTCGCGCTCGATGTCGCCGGGGTCGATCTGATAGGTGAGCAACGCCGCAAGGAAGCTGCCGAGTGAAGGACGGAAGCTGTGGCCATCCCGGGCCATGAGACTGGGAATCGTTCGGGGCGAGCACACCGGGGTGCCGTCCGTGAGGACAACATGGCACCCCACGCCGAGGGTGGGGCGCGCACGAGCGAGCGCGACGGCGTCCTCGAACGCGGGACCATTGGCCATCAGCGTGGCGGAGGTGACCGCGCCCGCGTCGTGCAAGGCGGCAATTGCGCGGTTGATGCCGAGAGTGAGCCCGAAGTCGTCGGCGTTCACGATGAGGCGTGGGGGCATACGGGTCGAGGTGGATTCTAGAACAGTGGCCCGACCGGGGCGGGAGCGACCAACTCTGCCGCGGCCTGTTAGATTGCTGAATCAGCCATGAGAAAGCGCTTTCACGTCGCCGCTGCCGCCGTTGGAGTCACCCTTGGATCTGTTCTGTCCGCCGTCGCGCCCTCCCAACAACCCCTTCCCGTCGCGCCGCACAAGGCCGCGTTGCTGCTGGGGGCGGCGTGGTATCCCGAGCAGTGGCCGGAGGCACGCTGGGAGGCCGACCTCGAGCTCATGCAGGCGGCGCACATCGGGTTCGTCCGCGTGGGCGAATTTGCCTGGAGCACCCTGGAGCCAAAGGAGGGCGACTTCGAACTGGAGTGGCTCGAGCGGGCCGTGCGAGCGGCAGAAAAGCACGGCATTGCCGTGGTCATCGGCACGCCCAGCGCTGCGCCGCCTGCGTGGCTGACGCAGAAGTACCCCGAAACGCTGCGCACCAAGGACGACGGGCGCAAGGACGAGCACGGCAACCGGCAGCAATTCGATTGGAGCGATCCAAAGTACCGCGAGTTGGCGCGGCTGGTAGCCGAAAAGATGGCCGACCGCTTCGGACATGACCCCAACGTGATCGGCTGGCAGATCGACAACGAGTACGCGAACGAGAGCTACGGCACGGGAACGCAGGCGCAATTCCAACAGTGGCTGCGGGCGAAGTACAAGACGCTCGACAACCTCAACACGCGCTGGACGACAGCCTACTGGAGCGAGACCTATCAGGATTGGTCGCAGATCCCGATCGAAGAGAAGTACGGCAACCCCGGGCTGCTGTTGAACTGGAAGGAGTTCGTCTCCGACACCTGGCGTAGCTACCAGCAGAACCAACTCGAGGTGATCCGGGCGCATGCGGACAAACGGCAGTTCATCACGACCAACATGATGGGCTGGTTCAATGCCTTTGACCACTACACGGTGGCGCAGGATTTGGACCTCGCCTCCTGGGACGACTACATCGGCACCGGGCAGATGGATCCGGTAGCCAATGGGGCGATTCACGACCTGACGCGCGGCTTCAAGCGCCAGAACTTCTGGGTGATGGAGACGCAACCCGGGTTTGTGAACTGGTCGCCGGACAACACTGCATTGAACAAGGGTGAGGTGCGGGCCATGGCGTGGAATGCCGTCGGGCACGGATCCGAGGCGGTGGAGTACTGGCAGTGGCGCAGTGCGCTGAACGGCCAGGAGCAATACCACGGCGTCCTGGTGGGAGCTGATGGTACGCCCGTGCCGCTCTATGCCGAGGTCGCGCAGATCGGGCAGGACTTCGCCAAAGCCGCGTCCGCGCTGGAAGGCACCACCGTGCACGCCGACGTCGCGGTCTTGCAGGACTACCCGAGCCGCTGGGCGATCGAGTGGCAGAAGCACAACCGCGCTTTCGATTACGTGACCTCGCTGATGAGCTTCTACCGTCCGCTGCACGGGCTGGTGCGTTCGGTCGATGTGGTAGCCGACACCGCGCCGCTGGGCGGCTACAAGCTGGTAGTCGCGCCGGCGCTGAACGTACTGACGCCGGAGGCCGCGCGCAACCTGGAGGCCTATGTGCGTGGCGGCGGGCACCTTGTCCTGGGCCAGCGCAGCGCCATGAAGGACGGAGACAACAGCCTGTGGCTACAACGGCAGCCCGGTCCGTTGGCGACCCTGCTGGGTGCACGCGTGGCGCAGTTCTATGCGCTGGACACCCCCGTGCCGGTCGCTGGCGACTGGGGTGCAGGCGAGACGGCGATCTGGGCGGATCAGCTGGAGGTGACCTCCCCTGACGCCAAGGTGCTGATGCGCTACGGCAAGAGCAACGGCTGGCTGGACGGGCAGCCCGCGGCGGTGACACGGCAGGTCGGCAAAGGCAGCATCACCTACGTCGGCGCCGCGCTGGACGCGCCGGCGATGGAGAAGGCCGCCCGCTGGATGCTGGGTGAAGCGAATCTGCAGCCCGTCCTGCCCGCACTGCCTGCCACGGTGGACCTCGCCGTGCGCTCGGGTGCAGGCAAGCGGGTGCTGATCCTCACCAACTACGGAGCCTCCGCCGCGACGGTTCCCTTGCCGGAGCCGATGACCGACGTCCTGGGCACAGGCAAGGTGTCCTCCGTCACGCTTCCGCAGTACGGGGTGGCGGTGCTGCAGGGACGCTGAATTGCAATCACTTCCGCATCCGGCTTGGTCCAGGCAGGCGCGCCCGTGTGGGTCAGCCTGCCCGTGCGGTCGTCCCATTGCAGCTCGGTGATGTCGTGCTTGCCTTGCTCATAAGCGTAGGTGGTGCCGTCGTCGGCGTACAACGTAAAGTGACCGTCCGCCCCGGGGTAGATGCGCACCTCGCGAATCGCCTGTGTCTCGTTGGTGCTCTGGACCGGCGCCCCGAGCGGCACGATGGACCCCGCGCGAACAAACACCGGGATCGTATCGATCGGTGCCCGTACGCTTACCCTTTGACCACCGGAAAGCCGCTCGTTCGTCCAGAAGTTGTACCAGTCCGTGCCCGCCGGCAGGTAAACCGAACGCGTCGTCGCGCCTTGTTCGGTGACCGGTGCGACAAGCAGCGCGGGGCCGAACATGTACTCGTCGCCGATGTCGGCAACGTTGGGGTCCTTGGGAAAGTCGAGAAACAGGCCCCGCATGAACGGCGCGCCGGTCTCGTGCGCCTGCCAGCCAAGCGAATACAGGTAGGGCATGAGCCGGTAGCGCAGACGGAGGTATTTCTCGAGGATGGGCTGGGCCTGCTTGCCATAGCTCCACACTTCGTTGTGGGGACGGGTACCGTGGGTGCGGAAGTTGGGCTGAAAGGCACCGTACTCGAACCAGCGCGTGTACAGCTCAGGGTAGTCGTCATAGCCGCCCACGTTGTCGCGGGCGTCGGTGGGGTCGAGCAGCGGTGGATGGGCGGGCGTATGCTTTACCGGCAGGCCCTGCCAGCCGCCAATATCGGTGGACCAATACGGCATGCCGGAGGCGGTGAAGTTGATGCCGGTCGGAACGGAGCGCTTGAGCGTGTCCCAGTTCGGGCTGATGTCGCTGGACCAGAAGATCGCGCCGTTGTGCTGCGCGCCCAGGTAGCTGTCGCGGGCCAGGATCAGGGCGCGTTCGTGCATGTCGGCCCGCATACCGTGGTAGAACGCCGCGGTGTGAAACAGCGGATAGACGTTAAAGTATTGCGTTCCCGGGCCGATAAAGAAGAAAGAACCGTTGGGAGGAAGGTCAGGCTCGGTCTCGTCGGCCCAGAAAGCGTCGAAGCCCTTGTCGACGTAGTTTTCTTTGACGATGCTCCAGTACCACTTGGCTGCGTCAGGGTTGGTGGTGTCGATATCGGAACCGGCTTTGTCGTAGGGCAGTCCGTCCGTAGGCGTGCCGTCTGCCAGATGTTCAAACCACCCATGTTGCAGAAGGAGGTCGTAGTAGCGGCTTCCCGGAGTGAAGCGTGGCCACACGCTGATCATGACGTGGAAACCCATTGCATGAAGCTGTTTCAGCATGCCTGCAGGGTCCGGCCACTTGACCGGATCCATGTCCATTTGGCCCATCCTGGTGTAGGTGAACCAATCGATCACCAGATCGTCGATAGGGAGCTTGCGTTCGCGGTAGCCCTTAGCCACCTCCATGATCTCGGCTTGGGTGCTGTACCGCTGCTTGCACTGGATATAACCGTAGGCGCTCTTGGGCAACATGGGCACCTCACCCGTAAGGAGGCGGTACCCACGGTAGATTGCCTCGTAGTCGCCGGCAATGACAAAAAAGCTGACACGTTGCCCAACCTGAGAGGTGAAGGTGTTCTGGTTGTTGAACCCGAGGGCGACGGTGGTCTTGGACGGATTGTCCCAGATCAGGCCGTACCCTTTGTTGGTGAGGAGAAAGGGGACGCAGACACTTTGGCCGGCGGGAGCGTCGTAGTAATGCGCGCACTGCACGGCATGGCCGCGCCGGTCGAGATAGCCCTCCTGGTTCTGGCCCAGCCCATAATCGTGCTCGTCGGCTGCAGCGGCAAAGCTCGCGCCCACAGTAAAGAACGGCGCATCGGTGGACCGCCGGTCGTACACCAGGTCGTGCGTGCCGTCCTTGTAGTTGGGCACGCTCATCTGCCAGTCATTCAGGTGCAGCAAGGACGTGCCGTCCGGCGTCGTGATGTCCAAGCCGAGGTACCCGGTCGATCCCGAAAAGAAGTTGGCGGTCTCGGGAGGGGGTCCGTGGCGCGTTGGCATCGGCGCGAGGTGTACCGCAAGCGCTGCGGAGCGTAGTGTCTCCCCTTGTTCGCTGGAACTGAAAGACCATCCTGAAGAGGCGGGCTGGGCGCTGATGCCGTAGCCCGGCCCTGCAAGAGCATCGGCTCTGCGGAGGCTGAGGCTGACCCGGACGATGTTGGGGGCGTACGGCTCGATGAGCACAGTGGTGTCGCCGCGGCTCGTGCTGATCCGCGCTTGCGCCGCCGCGGCCCCGCCGAGTAGCAGAAGCAGCGGGCTGACGCCGCCGGGCAGCAACAGCCGTAAGCGAAGACGAGGACCCAAAACCCTCAAGGCAGGCGTTCTCCGGTGCGGGCGAAAGTGCTCCCGCCGCGGACCCAAGCTCGACTTCGGGAGAATGGGGCGCGGCGGGATGGGCTACCAGCGTCGGTGGCGCGCTCGGCTTTGTCAAGCTCTGCGCGCAGGCTCGCGTCCGCCCATGGCGCAGGAGGCACCGGATGGCCGGGCAGCTCGCCCGGGACGAACCCCGAAGAAACCCGTGGAAAACCCGACAACAACCAAAGACAACCGGCACAGAACGCGCTAGGCTGTGAGGTATCCGGGGTTACGATCTTGGTTCCCGGTCGGGCGAGAGTGACGCGATGAAGAGTTTGCCGCCGCAGCGGTACGCCGTGATCCTTGCACTTGGCTTTGCGTTGTGGTCTGCCGGGCCGGCCTCCGGGCTGCAAGGCACGGACGAGGCAGCCGCCGCGCAGGTTTTGTTGGGCCGGGCGCGCACCCTGGAGCAGCGCGGCCGTTTGGACCTGGCCAAGCAAGACTGGACGCAGGTACTGCGATCGGAACCCAACGACGCCGAGGCCCTCGCCGGTCTCGTTCGCGCGGCACGTGCTGAGGGCAAAACCGCCGAGGCAGCGCAGTACCTGGCGCGTCTGCGGGCGGCAAACCCGAAGGCCCCCGAGCTGGCGCGCTTGGACGACGGGGAGACGAGGCAGCGTGACCGCACGGCGGAGCTGGCGGACGCGGCGCGTCTGGCGGAAGCGGGGGACCCCCGCGCGGCGATGGTGCTGTACCGGCGGGTGTACGGCCTGAACCCGCCTGCGGGCGCCCCCGCGTTGGCCTACTTCGAAACAGAAGCCGCGACCGGCGACGGAAGACCTCACGCCATTGCAGGTCTGCGCGCGCTTGCTGACCGGTTTCCGGCGGACACGCGCTACCCGGTCGCGCTCGGCCGTTTGCTGCTGGCCAGCGCGCGGACCCGCGCCGAAGGACGCACCCTTCTGGAGCAGTACCCCGGGAACCCGGAGGCCGTGGCTGCTTTGCAGGCCAGGGCCGGGGAGCACGGAGCTGAGGCGGGCATCCCCTCGGCACAGCGTCCCGAATCGAAGCCGCAAACCAGGCGCGTGACCCTGCCAATGGCTGTCCACAGCGCGCCAGCCTCGGGGCTGCGGACTGCCTCGGTGGAGGTGCCCCCCGGGCATCATCCGTCCTTTGCGGCCGACGAGCAGGCAGGGTTCGCCGCGCTGAACCAGCACCGGGCCGCGGAGGCAGAGCAGCGCTTCCGCAGTATTCTCGCGAAAGATCCAACGAACCCCCGTGCGCTGGCGGGCCTGGGCTACCTCAACGTCACCACCGGCGATCTGAAAGCCGCCGTGAACTTCTTTGAGCAGGCACAGGAGAACGGCGACCGCAGCCTGGCCTTAACCCGGGCGCTCATCAACGCGCAGTTTGAGTACACCCTCCAGGCAGCCGCGGCTACGCGGGCCAAAGGCGACCTGGGCGAAGCGGAAGCCGCGTACCGGGCCGTGTTGCGGGAGCGCCCGACCGATGCGCAGGCCCTCGATGGGTTGGGAGAGACGCTGCTGCAGGCGGGCCGCAGCGCGGACGCCGTTCCCGTCTTTACCCGGCTCACACAGGTGCGTCCGATGAGTCCGGCGGCGTGGCGCGGGCTGGTGCTGGCGCAGGCCGGTGCAGGCCAGGGCGCGAGCGCGCTGGCCACAGACGCGCGTGTTCCCGCCGAGGTGAAAGGTCCGCTGTCGCAGGATCCGGGCTACGTCGGCGCCCTGGCAACGGCTCGGCGCGCCCAAGGCACAGAGGTCGCCAAGGCAGAGACGCCGGAGCGCCCGGTGCCGGGGCGGCCAGCACCACCGGCGCAGAGCCCGACCCAACCAAGAGCGACCGCAAGTCCCGTCGCAAGCTCGGCCCTGGGTCCGGCCCCGAGCCCGGCCCCGGTACGAGCTGCGGCACCGCCGGTTACCGCGACCGCAGCGCCTCCTCCCGCGAAGCAGCCGGCCGCGGTACGGCCACCTGTGTTGCCCACCGTGCAGCCGTCCTCCAGCCGTGAGCCGAGCCAACCACCGAGCCCCCCAC
>CAXUIF010000070.1:14112-14416 GCA_964250995.1 uncultured Acidobacteriaceae bacterium | reverse complement strand
GTTCCACACCTCGCTGAATGCGCTCACGCAGTTCGTCCTGGCTCAGGCTGGCCAGCCATTCACCTGTCCGCTCACGCCGGTGACCGCCACCGTGTCCGCAGCGTTGTTGCCGGTGGCTTCGCCCACCGCCCCCAGCGACGGCAAGGCGGCGCCGGCAGAGCCGCCGCTCACGCTGGCGTCCTCCGCTCCCCCGCTGCTGGCGTTCAGGGTCAACCCTTGCAGGCTTCGCAGCAGGCTAGCGGAGCCGTGTGCGCCGGCATCGGGGACAGGGCTCGCGGAAGCCGCGTCGCGGCCCCAGGCGGCG
>CAXUIF010000070.1:0-14102 GCA_964250995.1 uncultured Acidobacteriaceae bacterium | reverse complement strand
CCACCTCCACCGTGGACGGGGCAAAGCCTGCCAACTCCGCGCGGATGACATACCGGCCATTGCGCGGAATCTGCATGGTGTACGTGCCGTCCACGTCCGTGGCGGTGGCGTACTTGCGGCCTGTCAGCGTGTGGCTGGCCGTCACAGCCACACCTGGCAGCGGGACACCTCCGGCTTTGCCCGGCACCCCGGCCACCACCGTTCCACGAACCAGACCGCCTTCCGTGCTGGCCGTAATGCTGGCGGCCGACGACCTGCTTGAAGGCACGATGGCAGCGGGAACTGTCCCTGGTGCTTGGCCTGCTGCGCTCACGAGCGGGGCGAGGTGAACAAGAGCGATCGCGGGCAGCCACAGCACCCGCCAGCGTGGGCGGCGGAATGGTAGGGGCTCCGTTCGTGTCACCACCAGCCCCTAGCGCTCGCCCGGGCCGGGGTTGGCCGCAGCGCCGGTCGACCCTGGGCCAGTTTGCCCTGGGTTGCTGCTGCGGTGGCGGGGTGGGTTGTCTACCAGGCGCGCCGGCACAAAGGTTCCGTTCTTCACCGAACCGTCGCCCACGATGAAATCGTTCACCTTGATGTCGGCCAACGTGATACTTTCGCCGTTGGTGAACGCCCGGTCCATGCCGCTGCCCGGTATCATGCCGCCCATACCGGGGCTGCGTCCCGCGCCGCCTCCGCCTTCGCCTCCGCTCGCTTTGCCGCCGGGACCACCCTTGCCGCCGCTGCTACCGCGAACTGCGCGCCGAAAGCTGGTCGTTTCATCAAAGCCGATGGTCTGCACGACGCGGTCGCCACGCTCGACCGTCAGGCGTGCGTTGTCCAGGTCGATCGAGGTCACGCGGCCGGTGATGTAGGTCTTGCCCAGGTTTTCGCGCAGAACTTTCACCTGCGCCGCGTCCTCCGCAAAGATCATGGCGGCATGCAGGGTTTTGTGGGCCTGATCCAGATTCCCCATCGCCATCACGCCGTCGCCCGGATGCAGGTCGCTGATTCTCACCGGCCCGCGATCCTTCATCACGCGCGTGTTCGGGGTGGTGACCACCTGCAGTGTGGTGCCGTCCTCCGTCTTGAGGCTGAGCGTCGCGCCGGCAACCGCAGTCACTTCGCCCAGCACGCGGCCCATGCCGGCGAAGGCTCCGCGCGACTCTTCTCCGGGCTGGCTTCCTCCGCCGTCGCCTGCTGGCGTCTGGGCGGCACCGGTCCCTGGAGGACGCTGTGCCGCCCCCGAAAAGGCGGCAACGCAGGCCAGCAAGCCCCCGAGCACGATCACCCTAGCACCAGGAGGTCCGTTGTGCCAGCTTGTGTTTGCCTGCATGGTGCGTCGCGATCCTCTTCCATGTAGACGAAGCGTTCCCCGGGAAGACGCGTACACGATGGATGGGTTTCGGGAAAACCGCGGCGCAGGTGACTCTTTGCCGAACCATGGGGGGCATTCCGGCGTATAACGGGAAAAGATCGGTTGCCGTTCCGGAGCCCCCTGGCCAGGCCGTTTCCCCTTGTGACACTGGCACGCCGCGCATCTGACCCGTGGAGTCCCCTATGCTTTCGCAACAGCCGCAAACCGCCTCCTTGCTGGCACGTTTTCGTGCCGTGCGCGCCGCAACGATGCGTTTTGTCGCGCCGCTGACACCAGAAGACATGATGGTTCAATCCTGCGGGGAGGCCTCGCCGGTTAAGTGGCATCTGGCGCACACCTCGTGGTTCTTTGAGACCTTCGTGCTGAGCGATTTCGTCGCTGGGTATAAGCCGTTCAACCCGGACTTTCGATGGCTCTTCAACAGCTACTACAAGGCCCTTGGCGAGATGCCCGAAAAGAAGCTGCGCGCCAGTTTTTCGCGCCCGCCGTTGGATCAGATCCTCGCCTATCGCGAACACGTCAACGCGGCGATCGGCCGCTTGCTCGATCAAACGCCAGAAGACGAAGCTCTGCGCCGCATCGTGCTGGGCATCCAGCACGAGCAGCAACACCTTGAACTTGCTGTTACAGACATCAAACACGCATTCTTCACCAATCCGCTCCAGCCCGCGTACGGGCATGCGGAGGAGCGGCGGAAGAAAGCTCTTATTGCGCCTCCGCTCAGTTGGCTGAGCTATGCACCGGGCTTTCCTGGACGCCCGGGTGTGGTGGAGGTTGGCCTGACCCCGGATCCTTCCGCCGTCGAGAGCTTTGCGTTCGACAATGAGACGCCCCGCCATCCGGTTTACCTCCCTCCGTTTCGCCTTGCGTCCCGCCTCACCACCTGTGCCGAGTTCCTGGCCTTTTTGGATGAGGACGGGTATAACCGCCCCGAGCTCTGGCTCGCCGAAGGCTGGGACGCCGCGCAGCGGGAGGGCTGGCAGGCCCCGCTCTATTGGCAACGCGACACAGCCACCCGTTCGGGCTGGCGGGTGTATACGCTGGAAGGCTGGCTGCCGCTCGAAGATCTCTCCGAGACGCCGGTGTGCCACGTCAGCTTCTTTGAAGCCGATGCCTTCGCGCGCTGGAGCGGCCACCGCCTGCCTACCGAGTTCGAGTGGGAGTTCGTGGCCGCGGGGCTAACGGTGGAGGGCAACCTACTCGACGCCGGAGCGTTGCACCCGCAGGCTGCCGCCGTGGGCGCACCCGACCCTGCGCAGCCGCAGCAGATGTTCGGCGATGTGTGGGAGTGGACGGCATCTCCCTATACCGGGTATCCGGGGTACCAGGCCTTGCCGGGCGCGTTGGGTGAGTACAACGGCAAATTCATGAGCTCGCAGATGGTGCTGCGCGGCGGCTCCTGCGCCACTCCCGAAACTCACATCCGCGCTACCTATCGGAACTTCTTTCAAGGGGCGACCCGGTGGCAGTTCAGCGGCTTGCGCCTGGCCCGCGACGGGAGCTAGCGTCACGGCTTGCGTAGGACCTGCGTTGCCATTGAGGGACAGGATGCAGCGGCCACGGCTCCGCCTGCATCCAATGCCTTATCCGTAGCAAGATGTACCGTCGGTAGACGAGGCCTGACCAGCTGATGATTGAAGCTCCAGAAGCCCTGCGCGAGGCAGTTCAGCGCGAAGCCCTCCGCGGTCTTGCCGTTGCCCCGGGCGTGCAAAAGACGTTGCCTCCGTGGCTCTTCTACGACGAGCGTGGGTCTGCCCTCTTCCAGGACATCACTGAGCTGCCCGAGTACTACCTCACCCGCACCGAGCGCGCCATCTTTGAACAGTTCGGCGATGATCTGGTGAGTGAGGGCGTGAACCCGCTCACCATTGCCGAGCTGGGGGCCGGCACGGCTGCAAAAACGGGTATCCTGCTGCGAGCTGCCCTCCGCCGTCAGCCGGAGCTCCTCTACCAGCCCATTGACATCAGCGCTTCGGCGCTGGATGAGGCGGTGGCCACGCTCGGCGACCTACCAGGGCTTGCAGTCAGGCCACGCGTGACAAACTACATCACCGACCCTTACACGATCGAGCGGACGCGCGAACAAAGCGTCCTGGCCCTTTACATCGGGTCGTCCATCGGCAATTTCTCGCCGGGTGAGGCCATCGCGATTCTTCGCAATCTCCGCCGTCAGCTGCGCCGCGCGGGGGACAGCCTGGTACTCGGCGTTGATCTTGCACCCTGCCGGAATAAGTCGGTGGATCTTTTGCTCGCGGCTTATGACGACAACCAAGGCGTCACCGCCGAGTTCAATCTCAATCTTCTGGCGCGCCTGAATCGCGACCTCGGCGCGGACTTCGACCTGGCCTGCTTTGCCCACCGGGTTCGCTGGAATGCCGAGGCCAGCCGTGTCGAGATGCATCTGGAAAGCCTGTGCTCCCAGACCGTCCAGATCGATCGCAAGTCCATTGCGTTCGTTCCCGGTGAGACCATCCACACCGAGAACAGTTACAAGTTCACGGAACGAAGCCTGCGGGCTGTGCTCGACGGCGCCGGGTTCGGCTCGCCGCGCTGGTTCCATGATCCTGGCCGTATGTTCGGTGTGGCGCTGGCGCACTCCACGTAGGTCCCAGGTGAGCGCGCGGGTAGACCGGTGCGGCGAACTCCCTAAGGCCGCTGCCACGGGCCGCTCTTGCCGCCCGACTTCACCAGCAGCTGCACGTCACGGATACGGATTCCCTTATCCAGCGCTTTGGTCATGTCGTACACGGTGAGTGCGGCGACCGAGGCCGCCATCATCGCTTCCATCTCCACGCCGGTCCCGGCGACCGTCGCAGCCGTAGCGCGGATGGCCACACCGCCGGCCGCCACGCTGGCCTGCACGTCCACAAAGCTCAGCGGCAAAGGATGGCACATGGGAATCAGGTCAGCCGTGCGCTTGGCTGCCATGATGCCGGCAAAGCGCGCCACCTCCAGCGGATTGCCCTTTGGATTGTCAGGAAGGGCCCGCAACACCGCCTCGTTCAGCTCCACGAAGGCGGCCGCTATGGCTTCACGCCGGCTCGGCTGCTTGGCGCCGACATCGACCATGTGCGCCTGCCCGGCCTGGTCGTAGTGGGAAAGCCCTGTCCCGGGTTCACCGGTTTGCGATGCTCCGTCGCTCATCAGCCTACCGTAACAGCACTCGCACGGTCTCACCGGAAGACCAGTCCGCAACGCCCATCGGCAGGACCACAAAGGCATTGGCTCTGGCGTTGGCAGCCAGGTCACCGGACCCCTGCCAGGGAACGGGCCGCACTGTTACGCCCTGCCAGTCGCCATCAACGAACGCGGGCAGAAATCGGGTGACTTTCGCCCCTCCCCGCACCCCTTCGCTCAGCCGTGCTTCCGCGAAACGGGGAGCCCGGTCCATCCGGCCGCAGAGCGCCCGCAGCAGCGGCGCAACGAACAGCCGAAAGCAGACCTCCGTTGAGATTGGATTGCCGGGCAGGCCGAAGAAGTAGGTCCAGCTATCGTCCGCGGTTGCATGCGGCAAGCGACCGAAGACGACCGGTTTTCCTGGCTGGATGCGGGCGCCGGTGAAGAAAAACTCAGCTCCGGCCTCGCGCAGCACCGCCTCTACGAGGTCGTACTTGCCCATCGACACGCCACCGGAGAAGAGCACTAACGGCACGTGGAGCGTCTCTTTCAAGCGCGTGTTGAGGTCTTCGCGCGTGTCCCGCGCGGTGCGGAACCGATCCGCCACAGCCCCTTCCATTTCGACCAGCGAAGCCAGGGCGTAGCTGTTGGAGTTGTGGATCTGCCAGGGGTCCGGTGCGGCTCCGAGCTCGACCAGTTCATCGCCCGTGGCCACAATGGCGACTGTCGGACGCGCAAACACAGGGAGCTCCGGGCAGCCGCAGCTCGCCGCAAGGCTGATCTCAGGCGTGTCGACCAGACGACCCGCTGGGACCAGCTCCTCCCCGGACTGGGCTTCGGCTCCTGCCGCTACCACATTCTCTCCGGGGCTGAGCCTACGGCCGGGCAACGGCCGGACCTCCCTTTCGATCGCGGTCCCGGTGTGCTCCACCATCAACACGGCATCGGCGCCTGCCGGGAGGGGGGCACCGGTCATAATCTCGAGCGCCTCGCCCGTGCGAAGCGGGTCGCCGGTCCAACGCTCCCCGGCCCGTATGCTGCCCAGAGAGCGCAGCCGCACGCCGTCCAACGAGAGATCGGCGCTGCGTACAGCGAAGCCGTCCCGTGTGGACCGTGCAAACGGCGGCTGATCCCGTTCCGCCGTGAGGCCTTGCGCCAACACGCGGCCACGTGCGGAGAGCAGAGCGACCTTCTCAGTGCGCGCAGGCACGGGTAGCTCTTCGGCATGGTGGAGCACCTCGGCCAACGCCTCCTCGAACAACAGAACGCGTTCCATCTCCGGTGTCCTTCCTCTTGGGTTTGAAAAAAGATGGCCCCGGCTATCATCGCCGGGGCCTATCCTATGGCGCATCGCCGCTACGCTGTGGCGCGCATTGCCGGCTATCGCTTACCCGGGGCCTTGTACTTGGTATTGATCTTCTGGCCCATCTGCGTCAGGACGTCTTTCACCGCCGGCGCCTGCGGCCCATCCGGTGCGAGATCCAGGTACTTTTGGTACGCGTCCACACAGCCCGGGGGCGGCACGATCTGTCCCTTGGCGTCGACTGTTGCCTTGGCGAGCAGACCTTGGCCTTTGATGTAGTACGGCATGGCCTGGTTGGGGTCTGCGGCAATGGCCTTGTTGGCAGCGGCCAGCGCCGCGTCGTCCTGGTGGGCGTTAAACATAACGGCTGCCTCGTTGCCGTAGTATTGGCCCGCGTTTTTCGGCGCAATCGAAACGGCTTTGTCGTACGCAGCTGCCGCCTCTGTCGACTTGCCGGAATCGGCCAGAACATTGCCGAGCTGGTTGTAGACAGTCGCTTGCTGCTCCGGATTCGGTGTCTTGGCCGTCCCGATCAGGTCCGCTGCCTTTTGAAAGCTGCTGGCTGCGTTGTCGTAGGCCTGCTTCACCGCGTCATCCTGCATGGGGTTGGTCTTGTTGGCGCGATCGGCTGCTGCCGCCTTCTTCGCCTGCGCCGCGTAGACCTCGCCCTGCACCGCCCACAGCAGGCCTTCGTTGGGGCGCTGCTCCGTCGCCTGCTTCATGTCGGCGACGTCCTTGTCGAAGCTCGGGGTGGGCGACTTGATGTCCGTGCGCACCGCCGCAATGGTCGCATTCAGGTTGGCCACGGTCTTGTTCGCTGCCACAGCCGCGGCGTTCTTTGCCTTGTATTCCTCGATCGCCTTCTTCTCTTCCGGCGTCATTTTGGCGAGGTAGTCCGGCCGCGACATGTCGAAGTCCACGGTCGAGTTATCACCGGCCTTCACCGTGAAGTGTTGTTGATCCGGCGTCTTATCCCCAACGACGACGTAGGCGAAGTACTCTCCCGGCGCAAGGTCCTTGGCGGTGTAGTTGCCGTCCTTGTCGATGCCCACCGTGTTCGAGAACTTTTCGTCTTTGTACGGCGTGTGAATGTCCTTGGTGAACTTGATCTGGCCCGCGGTGACCGGCTGGCCTGCTGGATTCTTCACCAAACCATGGACGGTGGCGGGCTGCTCCTGCGCCCAAAGGCCGGAACCACTGATCAGCACCGCTGTGGCCACGGCCGATGTCCATCTCCGCCGCGTAAAGAGCTTTTCAAGACTTTGCTTCATTGCGTCTCCTTTTCTTACCGGCACTTGGTTGTCGCTCACACCAGCTCCTTGCCGGCCGCATAGGGTATCGGATCCGGGACGCCGGCCTCTGCGAACGCTCGCTGGCGCAGGCCGCAGCTTTCGCAGACGCCGCAGGCCTCAGTCTCCCCCGCGTAGCAGGACCAACTTACATGCAACGGTGCGCCCAGTTCAACTCCCAGCCGGACGATCTCGTGCTTGCGCAGGGCTATTAAGGGGGTTTGCACCCGGATGCTGCCGTCGCGCGTGCCCGTGGCGATCAGGGCATTGAAGGCCTCGTAGTAAGCCGGACGGCAGTCCGGGTAGCCGGAGCTGTCCTGCTCCACCGCGCCGATCACGACAGTGGATGCGCCCAACACCTCAGCCCAACTCACGGCCGCAGCCAGAAAATGCGCGTTGCGAAAGGGCACATAGGTCACGGGAACGTCTCCGCCTCCGCGTTGCGCACTGTCTTCCAGCACCCCGGCGACGCTTGCGGGCACCGCAATGGCGGCATCGGTCAGCGCAGAGCCGCCGATACGGCGAAACAGGTCCGTCCGCAGCTCCATCAGGTCCTTCAGCCCGACCAGGCGCGCGACCTCGCGCGCGGACTGCAACTCACGCGCTTCCGTACGCTGCCCATAGCTGACGTGCAAGCCGTACGCGTCGAAGTCGCGCGCTGCCAGCGCCGCGCAGACGGTGGAATCCATGCCCCCGGAGAGACACACCACAGCACGTTGCCGCCTCACCGTGACCCAAAGCCCCCGCGTCCATCGGCCTCGCCTGCATCCTCAACCTCGGCGCGGGTCACCGACTCCATCGTCTCCGGAGCCGCTTCGAAGTTCTCCAGCACCTGCCGGGCCTTCGCCTCATCCTGCGGACGCACCTGCACACGCGCCTCGAACGCGACCGGCAGCAAGCTGTTGGCGTTCTCTCCTTGCAGGAAGACCGCGATGTTCTCCGATTCAAGCGCCGCGCGCGCAATGTTGGCCGTCACTGGATCCGGGAAGTTCGCCACGGTCACCAGTTCCTCGCCGGAGTACAGCACCGGCTGGGTGGCGTCTACTTCATCGTTGTTGGATAGTGTCTTGCTCACGAAGTCCTCCGGTGTGCTTGGATGCGAGGAAAACCCGAACCTGCGGGGAACTCTCACTTCATCTCGATCGACTGCAGATGAAACGTAATGGTGCCCCAAAAGAGCCGTGCCTGCATCTGCACGGGCAGATGCCGTGGATCATCGGTGTACCAGATCCAGATGTGGCCGCGGTTTTTCACGATACCCTCGTCCGCCGTCGCTTGCACCTTTACCGTTTGAAAGGTGCCTGCCGCTGTCTTGATCTCTTCACGGCTTTCCACCTTCATCCCCACCGTCACGGTGCGCATCGCGTCGGCAAGAGGGAACTCCACAGTCTGCCCAACGAGCAGGGGCTGCGACTGCGTGTAGAAGATTGCCGAAAGAGAGTCCGTGACGCAGGCCGGTACATTGGCCTCCTTGCGAGTCGCGGTGCCTTTGACCAGGTTGCGAGCGTACTCCGACTGTTTGCCGTGCGCGTAATCGAAGCTGAGTTCGGCAGCAAACTTGCGCCGGCCCTCCTGTGTCTGCTTGTTGAAACCCGACGAGCACCCGGCCTTGGTGTCGAAGCCGGATTGAAAGCGGTCCACCACCGGGAAGAGCATGTTCACCGCCCCAATCGAATCAGCGGTCGCGGCGATTCTTTCCTGCGTGCCGTTGGCCTCGAGATGAAACACCGCGGTACCTGCGGTGAACACCCGCCAATCGACAGAAAAGGTCAACGTCTCATGCTGCGGGTAAACAAACCCGCCCTGCGGCGGTTGCAGCACGGGGATGGGTCGCTGCGGCGGTGCCGGTTTCGGTGAAAAGATCTGCGCCGGAGTGTGTGCGGATGCGCAGCTGAGCAGGGCAAGGCAAAGGCCGCGAGCTATCCGGAACGGCGAGGGTGTGCTGTGCTTCAACGTCAATCAACCCCCAACCAAGTCGAACATCCTACGCCGAAAACACTGGCTCATCGCGGCCGGGACGACAGCCAGAAACGCAGCGCCAGCGCCCCATAGAGCGCGGCCACTCCCATAAGGGCATTGTACTCGCGGTGGCGCCGGTAACGCGCCCCCGAGAACCGCCCCGCGCCCCCGGCTGCACCCGGCCCGAAGCGCGCAGGCGTGAGCCGGGGCAACAGGCGCGGCACCTCCGCGGCATAGCGGGAGAAGTCGCTGAAGGCGCTCCGCAGGTACGCTTCCTCACTCAGGATGACGGGCCAGTAGATGGCCAGGAAGAGGCCCACCAGCAGCACCCCCAGCCAGATCCTGCCTGCGGCCACCGCGAAGCCGAAAGCGATCAACATGGACCCGAGATACAGCGGGTTGCGTGTGTAGGCGTACGGTCCGGTGCGCGTCAGTTCCGCGTTCTTTTGGACATACCCCGCGGCGTACGCGCGCACAGCCAGGCCCGTCAGCACAGGCAGCAGACTCCACAGCAGAAAACGCGGATGGGGGCGGGCGAACACAAAAAAGACCACTGCGGTGACAAACCCCAACGGCACCCGGATCCGTCGTGCGATGCGTTGCCACTGGGATTGCGCGTCCGTTCCGGCCATCTTCGCTATTCTCGCAGAGCGGACGCTGTGAGCCTGCTGACTGCTGCCAGCACCTCGGGGACGCCGATCCGCGCCAGCCCCGGTTCGACTGCGGCCCGTCGCTTATAGCTCGTGCGCGAGCTTGCTGCCCGTAGAGTCTGCTTGGGTCCTGGCCCCCAGGGCCCGTTGCGCGCCGGGTCGGTTGGGCCGAAGAGCGCGACGGCCGGCGTGCCGAGCGCCGCCGCCAGGTGCACCGGCCCTGAGTCCCCGCCGACGACCACGCCGGCGTGGCGCACAAGCGCTACAAGTTCGGCGACGCTGGACGACACACGCCGGCCAAGGTCCCCACTCGCCTGCAGCACTGCCGCACACACCGGGTCCTCTGCACTGCTTGCATTCACGAACACTTGCCATCCCTCGTCTGCCAACGCAGCGGCGAGCGCCCCAAAGCGCTCTGCTGGCCACATCTTTGCACCCCAGCCAGCCGCCGGTGCGAGCAGCGCCACACGCTGTCCATGCACCTTCGCCGTGAGCGTGGCCTGTAGCCGCGCTTCAGCCACCGGGTTGCGGGGCAGGGTGGGGGCGATCGGCTCCAGTGTTACCCCTACAGCATCCCCCAGCAGGACCGCACCCTGTTCCACCACATGCGTCCCGCGCCGGGTCTCTCGTCGCGTGTAAAACCACCGCGCCGCGCTCTCGCGAGGGTCGGCGTACCCTACCCGTGTCGCGCCTGGGGCAAGCTGCCCCAGCACGGCCGAGCGCAGCGTCCCCTGCATGTCGACGACGAGGTCGTAGCGTCGCTCCCGCAAAGCCCGCCGCAGGCCCAGCAGGGACCGCAATGTCGCCAGGGAGGCTGGCGCCCGCGACCACAGACGCGTGTCGGCCAGATGCACGCGCGAGACCACCGGCCCGCGCCCGTCGTCGCCGACCAGCAGCGGCGCCCAGCGCGGGTCCACCACCCAGTCGAGCACGGCTTCCGGCCAAAGCCGGCGAAGAGCCGCGGCCGCTGGCAGGGCATGCAGCACATCACCCATCGCGCCTACGCGCACCACCAGCACACGGGGCTGGCTCACCGCACGCGCGCCTCGACCTGTTCGTCTTCAGCCCGCGCGGTCTGCAGCTGTTTGACCAAGGCGCGCACAACAGGCGATTCATAAACAAAGCTGACCTGAAGGCTAACCACCATCAAGGGGCCAATCTCGCCTTCCAGTCGCGTGCGGACCGCCGGCAGCAACTTCACTGCGTCTTTCTCGCTGGTCACCAGGCCGGTCGCTTTCAGCTGGCGAGCCACGCGAATCAGCGTCTGCAGATCGCGCTCCTCATAGCGGTGATGGTCGGGAAAGACCACCGTATCCACGACACCGCAGCCCGCGCCGGCCAGCATGGTGGCAAAGCTTTCCGGCCGCGCCAGCGCACAAAAGGCCAAGGGGCGCAGCCCCGCGCCGAAGACCCCGAGCGGGGCAGGGAAGCGCAACGTGCGCCGGATCGTCCAAAGCGGTACTTCAGGGCCGCCGAATCGTTGCAGCGGTTCGGCAACCTGGTCCAGTTCGTCTTCGCGTACCGCGAAGGCGTCGGCGCGCCGCAGGGCCGAGAGCGGCTCACGCAGGTTGCCGGCCGGCAGCAGGGTGTCACGGAGATCTTCGGCGGTGGCCACCACCAGCTCAAACTGGCGCGCCAGCGACCGGTGCTGCAGCCCATCGTCCAGGATGGGGGCGCGCACCGGAACCCGGTGCCCGGCGGCTTCCCCTTGCCAGGGCGCAGGTGTCTCGCCTTGTGCGGCTGCGGCTGCGGTTCCGGCTGCGGTTCCGGCTCCCGCGGCGCGCTCAGCCGCGCGTCCCGCCTCCAGTCGGTTTGCCCCCACCCACACCGGCACGCTCGTTCGTTGCGCGATCAGCACCGGCTCGTCACCAAACCGGCGGGCTGCTCCTTCTGCGTTAGGGTCTACCAGCTCAACACCCCCGCCCGTCCGGCCGTAGCCCCGGGACAGCACGTCCACGCCCCAGCCGCGCTCAGTCAGAAGCTTGGCCAGGGCGATCGCGACGGGCGTCTTGCCCGCGCCGCCCGCTGCGATGCTGCCCACGCTGATGATCGGCCAACCGAGCCGCCGCGCGGGGGCCAGTCCTACCGACCGCAGGGCATCCTTGGCCGCCAGAGCCGCCCCATACACCGGGACCAGCGGCCACGCCCATCGTCGCCGCGCGCTCATAAGGCCACCTCTGCTGCGCCTATGATCTGCGGCGCGGTCTGCCCGAGCAATCCCTGCAGCGCGGCCACACACTGGCGCGTCGCTCCACTTTCTTCCGCAAACACCTGCTGTCCTCGTTGTCCCAAGGCCGTTGCCGCCGTACGGTCCTTCAGTAGATGAGCCAGGGTCCCAACGAGTTCCTCCGGGGTGTGCACAATCTCCAGGCCGCCGATGGCCAGCATCTTGGCCACAATCTCGCGAAAGTTCTCCTGAGACGGTCCGACTACGACAGGCACGCCGAACCGTGCAGGCTCCAGCGGATTATGTCCCCCCTTGCGTGCAAGGCTGCCGCCCACGAAGGCCACCGCTGCCAAGCCATAAATCGTCGCCAGGTCGCCGACCGTGTCCAGCAGAATCACCGCGAACGGACTGAGCAGCTCCGGGCGGCCCACCTCCTTGTTCGACCGCATGAGGTCGCTGGCGCGGTAGAGCACCAGCGGTGCACTCACCTGCTCCGCAACCTCGTCGAAGCGCTCAGGATGCCGCGGCGCCAGCAACAACAACGCTTCCGGCGCCCCGCGCAAAACCTCCGGCCACCCCTCCAGCAGCAGCTTCTCCTCAGGTGCCAGCAAACTGCCTGCCACCACCAGTGGCCTCTGCTCCGTTAGCGGACGGAGCACCTTCCCCATCTCCGTCTCCCGAGGCTGCACGTCGTACTTCAGGTTGCCGGCTACCCGCACCGCCTGAGCCGCCACGCCCAGCAAGCGCAACCGCTCTGCTGTTTCCTCGCTCTGGGCCAGGAATAGCGTGACACCCCGTAACACCTGCCCCCACAAGGCCAGCATTCGCCGCGCCCGCCGAAACGACCGGTCGCTCAGCCGGGCGTTCACGACTGCCACCGGCACGCCGCGTCGCGCGCACTCCGCGAGCAGCCTGGGCCAAAGCTCGCTTTCAACCAGCACCACCATCGCTGGGCGCAGCACGCGCATCCACGCCCGTATCGCCCACGCAAAGTCTAGTGGAAACCAGAACACACGCTCCGCGCCGAACCGCTCCCGCGCCAGCGCCTGCCCGGTTCGCGTTGTCGTAGAGACCACCACCTGCCAAGGCTCGTCCGCGCCGAGGCTTGCGTCAAGGCTCGCGTCCAACTCCTCGACCAGCCGCGCTACTGCAAGCACCTCGCCCACACTCACCGCATGCACCCAGACCACACGCCGGCCGGCCACCGCCTGCCGCAGTCGCATGGGGACCCTCCCCAGCCGTTCCGGCAGCCCCTCGCGATAGCGCCGTGTCGTCAGCAGGCGAAAGCCCCACCAAGGCAAGCTCAGCGCCAGCCCCGCGCCGAGCAATACGCTATAACCAAACAGCATTCCCCGCGAGGCCCCAGGCGGCCTCAGGGCCTTCGCGCGCTCTCCTCTGCCCTGCGCGTTGCGCCCTGTGCTCTGTCTTTGCCCCGCATGCATCCCCAAGAGGATAATTGCTACAGCATGCCCCGGTTTGCACACCCCTGGACGATCGTCGTTTTCGCTTTCCTTTTTCTGGCTGCCCCCGCCCACGCCGGGGACAAACCGCGCAAAGCCACGCCCGCGGCCGACGCCAAAACCTATGCCCTGCACGATACCCACGAGGGCATCACCGTTGCGGTTGAGCCCGGCGACCTGAAAGAAACCCGGCCGAACACCCGCCTCGACTACTTCCACCACGGCTTCCTGCCGCTCCGCGTCATCGTCACCAACGACACCGCGCAGCCACTCTCGCTCGAAGACACCCGCATTCTGTTTGTCGCCGCGGATAACTTCACCCGCAATGCGGCCACTGACGATGAACTCGAACGCCGGCTCTTCAGCAAGAAACACTCCGACGGGACACGGATTCCGCTTCCGGCGCCGTTGCCGTCCATCACGATTCACCACCCCGGCATCGACAAGCAGATTACCGCCGACGGCAACGACTTCGGCTTCAGCACCACCACGGTCGGCCCGCACACCACGCTCGCCGGCTACCTGTACTACGACACCCGCGACATGGATGAACCGGTCCTCGACCATGCCACCCTTGAACTGCGCAAGGTCCGCTGGGCGTCCACGAACAAGGAACTGCAGGCCTTCGAGATTCCGCTCAAGCCCTCAACCGCGAAACCGGAACCGTCTTCCGGAAGTAAGCCGTAGCAGCAAGCTGCAGTGGCACAGTAGGAGAGGCGCAGGTAGCAGCAACGCGGCAGCGTTCGCAGATGCGATCAGCCAACCTCAGCGGAGCGGTCTAATTTCTTGCTTTGCCTTCT
>CAXUIF010000069.1:0-14430 GCA_964250995.1 uncultured Acidobacteriaceae bacterium | reverse complement strand
CATTCCGGTCGGCGCCCGGCGCTGCAGGTTCTGCGCGCAACCCGTCCCGTCCCTTATCGCCTGACGTGTTCTGCTCTTCTAACGCCTCTCGGAGGGTTCCATGGTTCATCTTCGGACGGCTTCGGCCGTTCTTTTTGTTGCAGCCCAGTTCGCTGCGGCCCCGCACGTTTCCGGTCAAGCGCCCAACTCGCCGCACCGGGTCTTCGGCTACGCGGACTTCACCGCACAAGCGAAATGGGACCAGGCCTTCATGGCCGTGCCGGATGCCAAGCTCGCCGGAGAGCACCTCCGGGAGCTCACGAAAGCCCCGCACTGGGCCAGCTCGCCCGAAGACTACGCCACCGCCGAATACGTCGCCTCCAGGTTCAAAGCCGCCGGCCTCCAAACCCAAATCGTTCCCTACAAGGTCCTGCTTAACAAGCCGCTGAAGATTGAAATCACAGCCACCGATAAGGACGGCAGGCAGCTCCTGGCAGGCCCCACGCCCGAGCACGTCGACCCTAGCGCGTATGGCGGCGACCCCTTCCAGGACGACCCACGCATCCTCCCCGCCTTCAATGGGTCTTCCGGCTCAGGCGACATCACCGCAGACGCCGTCTACGCCAACTACGGCACCCTTGACGACTTCAAGCAACTGAGCAAGCTCGGCATTGACGTGAAGGGCAAGATCGTTCTGGTCCGCTACGGCCAGAACTTCCGCGGCGTCAAGGCCTACATCGCGCAGCAGCACGGCGCCGCCGGGGTCATCATCTTCTCCGACCCGGCCGACGACGGCTACGATCGCGGCGACAAGTACCCTCGCGGGCCCTACCGCCCGGACTCCGCCGTCCAGCGTGGGTCTGTTCAGTTTCTGCCCCTCTATCCGGGCGACCCCGAAACCCCCGGCATCGCGTCTACGCCCGACCTGCCCGAGGCCAAGCGCATCACTGATCCGGCCAAGATGAACCAGCCGTCGATCCCCGTAAACCCGCTCAGCTACAAGGACGCCGCGCCGATCCTCGAAGCACTCGAAGGCCTGAACGCACCGCACGACTGGCAGGGCGGTCTGCCCTTTGCCTACCACCTCGGCGGCACAGGCGCGGTCAAGGTTCATATGAATGTCCAGCAGGACTACCAGCTCCGCACCATCTGGGACGTCATCGGCACTATCGATGGCACCGGCCCCGAGGACCCCAATGCCTGGGTCGTCGCCGGCAACCACCGTGATGCCTGGGTCTATGGCGCTGTCGACCCGAACAGCGGCACCGCCGCTATGCTCGAAACCGTGCATGGTTTGGGCGATCTGCTCAAGCAGGGCTGGAAGCCCAAGCGACGCATCGTGATCGCCTCCTGGGACGCCGAAGAAGAGGGCCTGATGGGCTCCACGGAATGGGCCGAAGATCACGCCAACCACCTGGCCCACGCCGTGGCCTACTTCAACACCGACGTCGGGGTCTCTGGCCCCGATTTCAACGCCGCCGCCGTGCCCTCGCTGAAGGCCTTCGTCCGCGACGTCACCCGCGAGGTCCCCAGCCCCGAAGGCGGCACCGTCTACGACCAGTGGCAGAAGGCCCAGGCCGAAAACCGCGGCCGTCGCGGCGCCGCGAACCCGTTCAGCGCACCCTCAAACTCCAACGCCGCCACGGCGGATGTCCGGGTCGGCGACCTTGGTTCCGGGTCCGACTACACGCCCTTCATCCAGCACTTAGGCGTACCCGCCACCGACGTCGGCTCCGATGGCCCCTACGGCGTCTACCACTCCGTCTTCGACAACTACAACTGGTTTATCCGGAACGCCGACCCTACCTTTGTGTATGAGCAGCAGATGGCGCGCGTCTTTGGCCTGGAAATCCTTCACATGGCCAACACGGACGTCCTGCCCTACGACTACCGCGCCTATGCCCGCGAGGTCGCCAGCTACCTCACCGCGGCGCAGAAGCGTGCCTCGGACGCAAAGCTCAACACCAGCTTTGAGGCAGTGCTCAAAGCCGTCTCACATTTCCAATCTGCCGGGGACCGTATCTATTTGCGACAGACCGCACTCTCCGCGTCAGGCTCCACAGCCGATCCTGACCAACGCAAGGCCCTGAATGTCGCATTGCGGGACGCCGAAAGCGCCCTGCTGAATGACGCTGGCTTACCCAAGCGTCCCTGGTTCAAACACACCATCTACGCGCCCGGCGAGTTCACCGGCTACGCCGCCGTGGTGATCCCCGGTGTGAATGAAGGCATCGATGCTGGTGATTCCGCTCGCACGAAGGCCCAACTGGACGCGCTGACGGCAGCCCTGAACCGCTCGGCCGCGGTGCTCGAAGCCGCGGCCACACCCCCTTTGCGGTAGTTACCTCGGTGTACCCCCACAACGAGGAAGTGAAGTTTTTGCGCGATCTGCCGATATTGATCTTGCAGGCGAATCTCACCGCCCGCGGAGATCAACTCATGTACTCGCTCTTTCTCGTTGTGTGTGTCGCCCTTGTGATCCTGTCGCCGCTTGCCTTAGAGTTGTTGCTCACCGTCTACGAGGGCCGGGCAGAGCGTCGCCGCATCCTCCGGCGAGCCGCCGCGCAGAGCCCGGGCCTCGTTTGGGCCTCGCCTCGCCTGCGCTAGCGTGTGCCGTCTGCCTCAATCGCGATTCGGCACGTCGCTTTGTTGCGCGTTGTGGTCGTTGATGCCATCGAGCTGCTACCCGTCTGCGGACGCGGCTACCTGCCCACACAACGCTCAGCCCCGCAGCGCCATCTGCTCGGTCACAATCTGCGTCAGGTCCGGCTTCTTCAGCCCATGGACCTCTTCATTGAACTTGTCCACTTTGCTCGACCAGTTCATCGAGCAGAACTTGGGCCCGCACATGGAGCAGAATGCTGCTTCCTTGTAGTAGTCATCCGGCAGGGTCTCATCATGCATACCGCGCGCAGTTTCAGGATCAAGCGACAACGCAAACTGCTTATCCCAGTCGAACGTGTACCGCGCATGCGAGATCGCATCATCCCGATCGCGCGCCCCCGGCCGGTGCCGCGCGATGTCCGCTGCATGGGCCGAGATCTTGTACGCGATAATGCCATCTTTCACGTCTTTCTCGTTCGGCAAGCCCAGGTGTTCCTTAGGCGTGACGTAGCAAAGCATGGCCGCCCCGTGCCACCCAATCATCGCCGCCCCGATGGCGCTTGTGATGTGGTCGTACCCAGGAGCGATGTCGGTTACCAGAGGCCCGAGCACATAAAACGGCGCTCCGTCGCAGAGCTCGACCTCTTTGTCCACCTGCTCCTTGATCTTGTCCATCGGCACATGCCCGGGGCCTTCGATCATCACCTGCACATCGTCTTTCCACGCCTGCCGCGTCAGCTCACCAAGCGTCTTCAGCTCTGCAAACTGCGCCTCGTCCGAAGCATCGGCCACCGATCCCGGCCGCAGCCCATCCCCCAGCGAGTAGCTCACGTCGTACTTCGCCATAACCTTCGTGATGCGGTCGAAGTTCTCATAAAGAAAGTTCTGCTTGTGGTGCGCCGTCATCCACTGGGCCAGGATTGCCCCTCCACGGCTCACGATGCCCGTAATCCGCTTGGACACCATCGGGATGTACTGCACCAGCACGCCCGCATGGATGGTGAAGTAGTCCACCCCCTGCTGCGCCTGCTCTTCGATGACCTCCAGGTACAGGTCGATGTTCAGGTCCTCAACGCGTTTTACACGGGACAGCGCTTCATACAGCGGCACGGTCCCGATCGGGACAGGCGAGTGCCGCAGGATGGACTCGCGGATCATCGGGATGTCCCCGCCAGTGGACAGATCCATCACTGTGTCCGCCCCGTAGTGCACTGCCGTGTGCAATTTGCGCAGTTCCTCGTCCACATTCGAGACCAGCGCCGAGTTGCCGATGTTCGCATTGATCTTGCACAGCGACTCCACACCGATGCACATCGGCTCCAACTCCGGATGGTTGATGTTCGCAGGGATGATCATTGTCCCTTTAGCGATCTCCGCGCGCACCAGCTCGGGCGCGAGCTTCTCCTTATGCGCCACAAACGCCATCTCTTCGGTGATCAGGCCCTTGCGCGCGAAGTGCATCTGGCTCATGTTCCCATCGCCCGTGCGCGCCGCCTCTTCCTTGCGTTTCACGATCCAATCACGGCGCGGCTGCGGCACGCCGTAGCGTGTCTCAGCATCCTGCGTCTGGCTGTTCTGCTGGGCTGTTGCGATCCCGTTATCGAATGTGCTCATAGCCTCGAGTCTCCCGCTCGGGTCCGCCGCCTGCTTCCCGCGAAAACACCCGTGTGCCTGGCCAAAGTATACGACGCCGGGCTGCGCGAAGTAGCATGAGGCATGCCTCGCGTGTCTCGTTCCCTTGCCGTTCTGTTCAGCCTTGTTGCTGTTGCTTCCGCCCAGGACAAAGGTGTCCGTGGGGACTGGCGCACCCCCGGCGGTGCCGTCGTGCGAGTTGCACCCTGTGGCGGGGACGGAAAAGCCCTGTGCGCTACGCTCCTGCAGCTCGAGCCAAACCCGCCCGCGCTCGTCGACGGGAAAAACCCCAACCCCGCCGAGCGCACGCGCAAGTTGTGCGGCCTGCAGATTGGGTACGGCTTTCAACCGGTAGATCCCGCTCACGCCGAGGACGGCCATCTGTACGACCCGAAGTCCGGCAAAACCTATCGCGGTACCATGACCAGTGCCGGCAACCAGCTATCGCTGCGGGGCTACATCGGGATCAAAGCCCTCGGCCGCACCGAACAGTGGACGCGCACCGCCGCGCCCACAGCGTCGTGCAGCTGACCCTTGGACCCGCAACGCTGGAGCAACAACGAGCAGGATCAAGATTCGCCGGCGCAAGCCACGTGCCTTGATACAGTTCCTTTGTGAGCACACAAGCTGCCCGCCCTTCGGCGAATACACTTCCTCTTGGCTTCCAGTGGGCTTCTGCAACCGCGGGGATCAAGTCCAGCGGCAGGCCCGACCTCGCGCTAGCAATCTGTGAGGGGGGTGCCAGTGCCGCCGCTCTGTTTACCAGCAATCAGGTTGTCGCGGCCCCGGTGATCGTAGGTCGCCACCATCTGTCCACCACCAGCGGCCGCGTCTCAGCGGTGCTCGTCAACTCCGGAAATGCGAACTGCGCGACCGGGCAGCCTGGGGTACAAGCCTGTCACCAGTCCTGCGTGGCGGTGGCCGAACAGTTCAGCTGCGTCTTCGATGAGGTGTTCCCTTCGTCGACCGGCATCATCGGTGTTCCGTTGCCGACGGAAAAGCTGATCCACGCGCTCCCCGCCGCCAAGAACGCCCTGGGGAGCACGGCTGACCACGCGCTCGCCTTCGCCAATGCCATCCTGACGACAGACAAAAAGCGCAAGGTAGCCCGCGCGACGCTGGAGGTGGAGGACGGCCAACCCGTGCAGCTGTTCGGCTGCGCCAAAGGCTCCGGCATGATTGGCCCTCAGCTGATCCCGCATGCAACCATGCTGGCGTATCTGTTCACCGACCTGGAAGCCACACCGGCGCAGCTGCAATCGGTTCTGGCCCACGCTGTTGAGACCAGCTTCAACGCCATCTCGGTGGACGGCGACATGTCTACGAACGACACAGTCCTGCTCCTTGCCAGCGGCAAAAGCGGGGTCGGAGCCTCTGACCGGGTCCTCAGCGCCTTCGCCGAGGCCCTTCGCCTGGTATGCGAATCGCTTGCACATCAAATCGTGGACGACGGCGAAGGCGTTACACACGTCGTCACGCTGGAGATCACGGGCGCACGCAACAACGCGGAAGCACGACAGATCGCGCGCAGCATTGCCCACTCCCCACTGTGCAAAACGGCCTGGTCCTCCGCTGATCCGAACTGGGGTCGTCTGCTCGCCGCGGCCGGGTCCGCCGGGGTCCCCTTGGATCCGGCTAGCGTCTCCATCCAGATCGCCGGTCTGCCCGTGTTTGCGCAAGGTGTGCGCTCCCTGCACTTTGACGAGGCCGCCACCCACGCCGCCATGAGCGCCCGCGAGTACACCATCGGCCTCGACCTGGGCCAGGGCCAGGGACGGTCGCGCTTCATCACATGCGACCTCACCCACGAGTACGTGTCGATCAACGCCGACTACACCTCGTAGCTGCCAACGGATGGAAGAGGCTCCTGTAGCAGCACAAAGTGGGGCTCGATCAACGCACGAAAGTGCGGATCGACCAGGTTGAGCTCCAGCACGTCCACCTTGATCGACAGGTCCGACTCGTCGAGCTCCTCCTGGAGATCGGCGCGCTCCCTCCAGGTGATCTCCCCTTCGACTGCAAGATCCAGGTCCGAAAAGCGCTTTACTTGCTGACCCGTGGCCCGCGATCCAAAGGCCCAAACGCGATGGTTCGGGATGTGGCGAGCGAGCGACTCTCGCACGATCGCGAGCTCGGCTGCATCCAGCACAATGGTCCTTTGCGGATGGGGGCTTCCGACCATGCTCAGGCCTGCTTTCGTTTTCTGTTCATGCCTTCCAGCAGATCAGCGGCCGCGGCGAGGAAGCCGGGGATCAGCGCCACGATCTTCTCCGCGGCGGGCTCCCCGTACGCGTGAGCGGTGATGTTCCGCGCATCGCGGAACTCCTTCCACTCCGCCCAAGTCGTCTGAAGGTAGCCGCGCTCATTCGCCGTGCGGATCAGGGTTGCGTAGGTCATATCGTCCAGCGCAAGCCCGTCGATGCCATCGTAGCTCTCTAAGCACCGCAACAACGCCGGCCGGCACTGGCCATAACAAATCTCAAAGTTCAGAACGAGGGCGTCACGAGCCATCACCCGCAGTGCTCCTGATTCATTCTCGCGATATTGCTCCAGCGCGCGCCGCAGTGCCGCTACCGACCGTGCAAACGCCTCAAAGCTGACCGTGTTCACAACCGCATTCTATCCAGCACATGGACTCCTTCGTTCACGTTTCCTATCGAAACGAGGCCTCTTCGCGAGTCGGCCTGCGGTGACAGTCTGCTCCGACTCGCTCTCCCTGCTACCCTCAAACCTGAATCGCCCGCCAAGGCACCATGCGCGTCCTCCAAACGGTCTTCGGGGTCTTCCACCATTTCGAGCTCGCCCGCGAGCTCGAGCGTCGCGGGCACCTGCAGGCCATCTACTCCACCTGGCCGTGGCGCCGCCTCCAGCGCGAAGGCCTGCCGCGGGCCAGGGTCCGCACCTTCCCCTGGCTGCATCTTCCCGAGTACGCGCTTGGCCGTTCCGGCATCGACCTACCCTGGTTGGTCGACCAGCTGGGATACAGTAACGCCCTCGCCTTCGACCGCTGGACGGACCGGCACCTGGCCGCGCTTGTGCGTCAGAACCAGTGCCCTGACGTCCTGATCGGCATCTCCGGCTCCAGCCTCCGCGCGGGCCAGCGTTTGCAGCGTGCCGGGGGGCTCTTCGTGTGCGACCGCGGCTCCACCCACCAACGTTTTCAGGAGGAGCTCGTCGCGGAAGAGTTTCGGCTGTGGGGCGCGACCCGCCCCGTCTCCGACCCGCGTGATACTCGTCGGGAAGAAGCTATCTACGCCCTCGCCGACGCTATCACGGTACCCTCTTCTTTCGCTCGCCGGTCGTTTCTGCAGAGGGGCGTCCCGGCGGACAAGGTCCACGTGCTTCCTTACGGCGTGCGCCTGGAACACTTCGCCCCCACGGCCGAACCCGAGGCCGGAACCTTCTCCGTCCTTTTTGCCGGAGCGGTCGGTCTCCGCAAAGGCGTGCCCTACCTCCTCCAGGCCTTCGCCGCCCTGTGTCACCCGCGCAAATGCCTTCTCCTCGCGGGCGCCGTGCAACCAGAGCTGCGCCCCTTGCTGGCCCAGCTTCCCACCGAGCACGTCGACTTCCTTGGCGCCCTTCCCCAGGCGGAGCTCGCCACCCTGATGAGCCGTAGTCACCTGCTCGTTCTGCCTTCGGTTGAGGAAGGCCTTGCCCTGGTCCAGGCGCAGGCCCTGGCTTGTGGCTGCCCTGTGCTCTGCTCGGCCCATACGGGCGGCGAAGATCTCTTCACGGACGGCGCGGAAGGCTTCATCGTCCCGATTCGCGACGCACATGCTCTCACCGATCGCATGCAACGACTCGCCGACGACCCAGACTTGCAGCGACGCATGCGTGTTGCCGCGCTGCAGCGTGTGCAACACCTTGGCGGCTGGCGAGCGTACGGTGACCGATGGGAGGCGCTGCTCGCTCAGCTGCTCAGGGAGCGGGGAACGCTGACGCGAGACGCGTCTTCTGAGCGCTACGGGGTACCTGGTTCCCTGCCCGACGCGTCGTAGTGCGTGCATCGGTTACCCAAGCACCCGGGACCCTCGCCTCACCAGCTGACCCACCCCCTACAAAGTGCACCACCTCCAGCCGGTCGCCTGGGCGCACCTCCGTCGTCGCCCACCCTGCGCGCGGTCTCAGCTCGCCGTTCAACTCCACAGCAACCCGGTCGGCTCGCAATTCCAGGACAGCGAGTACCTTATCCAGCATCACTGGACCTTCCGTGGTCGCGACCTCACGTTCCTTGCCGTTTACGATCAGCTTCACGAATGCCTCACCTCACAGCCTAGCAAGGCTCATCGGTCGTCCGTAGCGCGAACCCGCAAGGGCCAAAGCAGATCCATTGGGCCACGCCCACGGCCCAGCCCCGGAGCCCGCTCCAGCGCGCCCTCCACAAACGCCTTCGCACGCCCTACCGCGTCCGCAGCTGAACTCCCAAGCACCAGTTGCGAGAGCAACGCCGAGGAAAAGGCGCATCCCGTTCCGTGCGTCGCGTTTGTGAGTATCCGCCTTCCAATAAAGCTTTCCAGTCCTCCGTCAGGGGTGAACAGAAGGTCCACTGGCTCGGTCTGGTCCCCGCCTGTGACCACCACGTGCAGCCCCGGGCAGGTCTCGCCAAGCGCCCGGGCCGTGCATTCTGCCTCCGCAAACGATCTCACCGAACGCCCGGCGAGCAACGCCAACTCCACCCAATTAGGCGTGATCCAGTCAACATGGGGCAACAACTCCTGACAGATTTTGGGGAGCTCCGCAATCGGGTACAGATCCCGTCCTGAGCTCGAGCGGAGCACCGGGTCAAAGACGACCAGTGGCTTCGGATGGCGATGCGTGGCCAACCATCGTGCAACGACCGACGCGGCGTTCGCGGTTCCGAGCATCCCGATCTTGACACCTGCGGCTGGGAGGTCGTCCGCCAACTGCGACAGTGTGGCCTCCAGCACAGAGGCATCTACCGCGCTCCAGGCGGACACACCGATCGTCGTTTGCACCGTAAGCGCTGTGATCGCCGAGCAGCCGAAGAGCCCGTGCGCCGCAAAGGTCAGCAGATCCGCCGTCACCCCGGCGCCGCTGGACGGGTCAAAACCAGCCACGGACCACACGACGCGGGGCCGCTCCGGGTGCAACTTCTGGGGAACAGTGCTGGGCTGCGTGCTCGCTTGCCCCTTCAGGTTTCGTCCGGAAGTTTCCGTGTTGGCCACTGCTTTCCCCCTTTGCCTACCATAGCCCAAAGGTGGGACGCAAGTTCTCCATCTACTTACAAGTGCTTGTAGATCATTGACTTACGGTTTTCAAAACGAGACAATTCTTCTTGTGAGAACTGATCTTCGTACCGGCCTTTTCCTATTGCGGCGCCGGCTCAGCAAAAGGGGCCCTCGTCCTGTGAGCGTCGTGCTCGCCCTGGCTGTGTCGGCTTCCGTGCTGGCCAGTCCGCCCTCCCGGACGGCTCAGAGCCCCGCGATCAAGCGCAACAACGGGCACCACTGGTACCAGATCGGCAAGGCCTCCTGGTACGGCCGCGGTTTCCAGGGCAAGCGCACGGCTACCGGTGAGCGTTTCGACATGAACGCTCTCACCTGCGCCCATCGCACACTTCCGCTCGGCAGCTGGCTGCGCGTCACCAACCTGCGCAACAGCCGCTCTACCTTCGTTCGCGTGAACGATCGCGGTCCCTACCAGAGTGACGCTATCGTCGACCTCTCGTATGCGGCCGCGCAGCGAGTGGGTCTGCTCGGAAAAGCCTCCGTCCGGGTGGAGCAAGTGTCGGCAAACGATCCCGAACTCACCCATGCGCTGCTGGCGCAGCTCTCCACCCAGGAACAATCCGAAACGATCCGGCCCTAAGTTCAGGCCACCGCCACAGGTGGCCAGCGTAGGCCTTCGTACCCGCATTCCGGTCAGCCAGCGCACGTCTTTCCCAAAGATTGAAAACGGAAGGGCCTGCGAGGTCACGCAGGCCCTTCCGCGCAGCTGCGGCTAAAGTTTTTCGAAGAACTCACAAGCCGAGCAGGCGATATAAACTCCGCCAGGAACGCCACGCTCCCGGTCCTTGACGCGCTTCACAATTCTCGTCGGTTTGGAGCACTTCGGGCAGTCGGTGCTCTTCTGCGTATCCATAACCTTTTGGCGGTCAGCAGTTTTGGCGATCTTGGCCATCTCAGATTCCTCTTATCTCTTGTTTTGCCTGTTCCGGGGTGCACGTTGACCAGTGCTCGCAGCGAGGGCGTTCAAGCAGACCGTAGACGCGCCAAAACCGAGCTCGGAAAGGCTCTCCTGTAGTCTACACGCGCTCGGTAGCGCGTTCGGACAGGAACGTCAGGCAACCAGAAGCAAGAGCCTGCTCGAATGGATGCGTGCTGTCGCCTTACTCCCGAGCCGCCACGTTCTGACCCGCTACAACGGACGTCCCACCATCCTCGGCGCACCGGTCGACGCGTCCTTCGGTATGGCGACCTTGCCCAGTCCCGGTACAGCACCCTGCTCCTCAGGTTCGCCCGGTAACCGCAGCGTCGGCGCTTTCCCCTGCGGCGCGCCATCCCCAGCAGCTGGATGACGGTCTCCATTCACAATCGTCCGCGCCTCCAACGTCGGCACTGCCTGGGTCCCGACCTCGCTCTTTTCGTAAATCTCCAGGGGCTTGCCAAGAGCCGCGACCTCCAGCCGGACCACACGATCGTGCTGAAAGCGCACAAACCGCGTCGGCTGAGGCGCCTCCCCGTAGATCCACTCTTCGTAGACGGCGCTGTCGTCGTCGCCCTGCTTGGTATGCTCGCGGTGCTTGGTCTTCGGCTCCCCCACAGACGCCAGCACCATGCGGCGGTTCATGCCGACCAGGATCTCGTGCGCTTCCACGGCCTCGCGCACCTTGGGCGGGAGCGTGTCTGCGTAGGCCTCCGCGCTGCTGCGTGCCTTGAAGTCGACCAACGGATCCAGCAGCGCCTTGACCTCCGCCGCCGTAACGTCCGGAACGCCACCTTCAAAGACCAGCGTCACCCGGCAGCCCGTGGCCATCGGTCCCTGCTGGGCCAAGGGCATGTCATTGAAGGAGATATGGCTCAGAAACCTGTGTTTTGCGTAGGGTCCGCCATTGAAATCAATCACAATCCGGTCGCCCTTGAACTGCAGATTGCTGACCTCCATGCGATCGCCAACGCCGGCCGACTGGCCCTTCTCGTACAGCATGCGCTTGAACTCAGCTTCCCGGGGGGTCATCTTGCCGTTGGCAAGCAGGGTCAGGCCCGCGCCCAGCGGCAACTCGCGGTGCGCAAAGCCCTGCTCGGCTTCAAGATTGCGAATCAGGTCCAATCGCCCGTGTTCATCCAGAGGCTGATCCGGTAGCGCCACGTGCGTCGGATGGAACTCGGTCGTCACGTCCGCCGTAGCGGTCTTCATTCCCACGACGAATACCTGGGCCCGGAGCATAGGTACAGTCCCAAGAAATGTTCCGCAAAACAACAGCGTCTGGCATGTACGGGAGCCCATCTTCCACCTCTGAATGGAAAGATTCTGCGCCTAAACAGCCCTGCTACGCAAGACCACCTGGGTGCCACAAACCGGTCAGCCAAGGGGAACTTCACACACCCTGACGCGTACTGCGCCTGCCCCGCCCCCGATACTGCCCCACGGACTTTGTCGAGAGAAGGGCGGCTACCCGTTTCCTTCGGAATGAGGTTCGGAGCCGGCTCCGGGCTCGTCCACGGGCTTCGGCCTTTGCTGCAGGTCCGGCGGTCCAAACCCACCGATCTGCACCAACTGCGTCCCGGCTGGGGCGGCTGCCTCCATCGCAGCGTGCGCCGCCGGCGGAGGCACATGCATGGGGTACCCGCCAGGCACGATCGACGGATGTGTGTAGTTCCACGCATAGTCACGCGTGAGCGGGTACAGCGCCACGACCCCCGCCAGCAACACCAGCCCCGTGAACACGGCACCTTCCGGACCATACGCGCCGCCGGTGAGCCATATCCTGCCAGAGCTGTCCGTCGCCACGACACTCGAGAAATCCGCCGAGCCGGCCAGCGGCAGCCCGAACAAAACACCCATCGACGCCATCCAGCCAAAGCGGATGCCCCAGCCGAGCCAGAGCGCATGCGTGCGGAGGTAGGCCACGCAAAACAGAACGCCGCTGACGAAGGCAACGCCGAAGCTAAAGGGCGTATTGTTCACCGGCGTCGTCACCAGAAACGCAAACATGCCAGACAGCAGAACGGTGGCGACAGCCGGGCTGGTCGCTCCAATCAGCCGCTGAAAAAGAAAGCCGCGAAACGCCATCTCAATGGCGAGCGATCCGAAGAACAGCGTCACCAACGACAGCAGAGCCACGCCCCAGGCCCGTGCGGAAAGCCAGAATTGTGGGTGCAGATCTCCGACCACAGCCATCGGGATCAGTGTAATTAGCAGAAGCGCCCACCCAAACGCCACCCCCTTCTGCCACTCGCGCCCTGCCGTAGGCCGGGTCGGCAAGGCATGGGTCTGGCGAAGGCTGCCGTTCCGGGTAGCCACCCAATGCAGCGCCGTGTACCCGGTGAGTAGCAGAACGAGCAAAAACAGCTCTTCGAGCAAGGGCCGGAGCAGATCGGCCCTGACCAGCCGTGCGATCCCCTGAGCCGCGCTGGCCGCACCGGACCGCGCCGCGAGCAGCCACAGCAGCCCAATGGCAAATTGCGCAAACTCGAGCGATCGTGGCACGCCCTGCCGGTCCCTGCCCATCACAGCCAACGTCGTTCCACTCCTCGTTCGCGCCCCAGCAGCAGCCTACGCCACCGTATAGAACTGCGCGAGATTCCTGAATTTCTCGTACCGGCGTGCCAACAAACGCTCCAGGGATTGCGCCTTCAGCTCCCGGAAGTGCCGTTCCAGACACTGACCCACCAGTTCCATCGCATAGGCGGTGTCTGCATGCGTTCCACCTGGTGGCTCTGCAATCACGTCGTCCACGCACCCCATCCGCTGCACATCTACCGCCGTGTATCGCAGCGCCGCTGCAGCCTGTTGCTTCTTGCCGGCGTCTTTCCACATGATGCTCGCGCAGCCCTCCGGCGAGATGACCGAGTAGATTGCATTTTCCAGCATCAGGACCCGGTCCGCGACCGCCAGGGCCAGCGCACCGCCCGATCCCCCCTCGCCCGTGATCGTCGCTATGGTCGGCACGCGCAGCCGGCTCATCTCCAGCAGGTTGCGCGCGATCGCCTCGCCCTGCCCTCGCTCCTCCGCACCCAGGCCTGGGTTCGCGCCGGCCAGGTCGATAAAGCTGAACACCGGGTGGCCAAACTTTTCGGCCAGGCGCATCGCCCGCAACGCCTTCCGGTACCCTTCCGGGTCCGGCGACCCAAACTTCCGCGTCACGCGCTCCTTCAGCGTGCGCCCCTTCAGGTTGCCGATCACGATCACGGGCTCACCCTGAAAGCGCGCCATCCCCGCTGCCATCGCCGGATCATCCCCAAACTGACGGTCGCCATGCAGCTCGCTGAAGTCCGTAAACAGCGCTTCAAGGTAGTCCATCGGATAGGGACGCTGCGGGTGTCGCGCCAGCTCTGTCTTCAGCCAGGCTTCGGGAACAGGCGCAGGTTGGGGAGGAGCAGCTTTGGGTTGGGTCTCTGCCATGTGTGTCCATCTTAGTGCAATCGGGGACCCGCGGACTTCACCCTGACACCCTGCGCTTAGCCGAAAATCTTCAACGCCGCCCTGCGCCCGATGACCGTACCTGACCCAGTCACGGCTACAACGAGACGGAAGCGATGTCACGGATTCCAGAAAACTTCCTACCGCGGTGAAGCTTTGCGAACGCGAGTAGCCCGGAACGATCGCGGATCAGGGTCGCCGTTCGAAAGCGCTAGGCACCTAACCGCGACTTATGTAGTATGCGCATGCACTTCCGTATACACCTTGGTCTGTAGCGAGCGGTTACCTTGACCCCTCCGCAACGAGCATCCGCCAGCCCCTAACGCCGCTCTAGCCTGCTTTTAGGAGATGTGATGAGAAATTTTCCCTTTGCTTGTCTTGCCGCAGCAATCGCCGCCGCATTCGTCACGCCCCATGCCGCCGCGGCAACCTGTGCGTCCACCTGGAACGGCGCAGCCGTCTACACCGCCGGAAAAGCCGCCAGCGTCAACAACGTGAACTACACGGCGAACTGGTGGACGCAGGGCCAGAATCCTGCGACCAACAACGGGGGCAGCGGCAGCGGCCAGCCTTGGACCTCCAATGGCGCCTGCGGCTCCACCTCCCCAGCGC
>CAXUIF010000068.1:0-14564 GCA_964250995.1 uncultured Acidobacteriaceae bacterium | reverse complement strand
CGCTCAGATTGAGCGCGGCACGACTGCGGTCCTTTGCCAAAAACCCCAAGGGCTTTCTGCTGGCCAAAGCCATACTCTGTTATTGGCAGCAGTATTCCTTCGGCGCTCTTCACGGATTGCAGCACCGGCGATGGAGCCCTTCGCCGGATATCTGATCCGCACGCCGTTCACGCGGCGAAACGGTCCTTGACTGCCGCATACACACTTCGGATTCCCTCTTCGAGCTCTACGGTGTGTCGCCAGCCAAGCTCATGGAGGCGACCCACGTCCATGAGCTTGCGCGGGGTGCCATCGGGTTTCGTGTCGTCAAAGACGAGTCTTCCCGTGAAGCCGGTCACCCGTTGCACCATCTCGGCCAGCTCGCGAATTGTGACATCCTTGCCAGTTCCGATGTTGACCAGAGGAGCGTCCTTCTCGTTTAAAAAGCGGCGGTACCGCTCGTCAGGAAGGTTGAGCAAGAACACACAGGCGCTGGCCAGATCGTCCGCATGCAGGAACTCGCGCCTTGGCGTTCCCGAGCCCCAAACGACGAGCTCCTGCTCGCCGCGCGCCTTCGCCGCAGCCGCTTTGCGCAACAACGCCGGAAGCACATGCGAGTGGTTCAGGTCGAAGTTGTCGTCCGGACCATAGAGATTCGTCGGCATGGCCGCCAGGTACTGCGTGCCGTACTGCCGGTTATACGCCCAGCACATCTCAATCCCTGCGATCTTGGCCAGAGCGTAGGGACGGTTGGTTGGCTCCAGTGGGCCGGTCAGCAAAGCGTCTTCCCGCATCGGTTGCGGGGCCAGCTTGGGATAGATGCACGAGGACCCTAAAAACAGGAGTCGTTTTACCTCGCTTCGGCGCGCGGCCTCGATCACATTCATCTGAATGGCGAGGTTTTCGCGAATGAAATCGGCGGGAAAGGTGTTGTTCGCCAGAATGCCGCCGACCCTGGCTGCGGCCAGCACGACGTACTCCGGACGTTCTTCGGAGAAAAAGCGCTCAACTGCGACGGCATCGGTCAGATCAAGCTCCGCATGCGTGCGCTGCAGAAGGTGCGTGTAACCCGCGCCGGTAAGCGCCCGCGAAAGCGCAGCGCCCACCAGCCCTCGGTGACCGGCAACATACACGCGGGCTCCTAGCGGCATCGCTGGAGAGCTCGCTGCGCCGGCCTCAGGATCAGTCGTCAATGTCGCCATCAGCTTAGGTCTCCCGCACGCTGTAGGCCTGGTACCCATGGCGGAGAACAAGGGCATCGCGCTCCGCGGCCTGCAAGTCGCACTCGACCATCTCCTTCACCAGATCGTCGAAGCTCGTTTTGGGCGTCCATCCCAGCTCGCGCTTGGCCTTGCCCGGGTCACCGAGGAGCGTCTCCACTTCCGCAGGCCGGAAATAGCGTGGATCCACCGCAACCACCACCTCTCCTTTGCGATTCACGGCTTTCTCGTCGATGCCCTCACCGCTCCACGTCAGGTCGAGCTCCAGGCGTTCAGCGCAGCGCCGGATGAACTCCCGAACCGAATACTGCTGGCCGGTCGCGATCACAAAGTCCTGCGCCTTCTCCTGCTGCAACATAAGCCACTGCATCTCCACGTAATCGCGCGCGTGTCCCCAGTCGCGCTTGGCGTCCAGGTTGCCCATGAACAGCTGCTGCTGCAAGCCCACCTTGATCCGCGCCAGCCCGCGCGTGATCTTGCGGGTCACAAACGTCTCTCCGCGCGTAGGCGACTCGTGGTTGAACAGGATGCCGTTGCAGGCGTACATCCCATACGCCTCGCGGTAGTTCACCGTGATCCAGTAGCCGTAAAGCTTCGCGACACCATAGGGGGAGCGGGGGTAAAACGGCGTGGTCTCCCGTTGCGGGGTCTCCTGCACAAGGCCATACAGCTCCGACGTAGAGGCTTGATAGAACCGCGTCTTCTCCGTCAGGCCAAGGCTGCGGATCGCCTCCAGCATACGCAGCACACCGAGCGCATCCGAATTGGCCGTATATTCCGGCTCCTCAAACGAGACCTGCACATGCGACTGCGCGGCGAGATTGTAGATTTCGTCCGGCTGCACCTTCTGCACGATGTGAAGCAGCGACGACGAGTCCGTCATATCGCCGTAATGCAGCTTGAACCGCTGGTGCGGCTGGTGCGGGTCCTCATAGATGTGGTCAATACGCCCCGTGTTGAACAGCGACGAGCGCCGCTTGATGCCGTGCACCTCATAGCCCTTGCCCAGCAGAAACTCTGCCAGGTAAGCGCCATCCTGCCCTGTGACGCCTGTGATCAGCGCCTTCTTCATGCGAACTCCTGTTCTCTGCTTCTCTGATTCGCCGCTAAGCTTCCACTCTACCGTCCCGGAGCCGTTCCGTATGCATCACTTCGGTAATCCCCCATTCGCAGCAGACGCCTTTCTGCCCGTTCGGGGTACCCTGAACCCATGCCTTTTGCCCCGTCGGACGCGGGCTTCCTCTTTTCGCCGGACCCGCAGCCCAGGGTGCCCGAGGTCGATGTCCTCGACCACTTCGAGGACCGTTCCCGCTGGTCGACCTTTCACCGGATCGGCTACCGTGTGCGCCGCGCCGACGGCACCTGGCTCGCGCAGGAACGCGAGTTTCTCGACCGCGGCGACGCTATCGCCCTGCTTCCCTACTGCCCGGCCACCGGGAACATTCTACTGACGCGCCAGTTCCGTATGCCCGTCTACCTGAAGCGTCCTGAAGAGTCGATGCTGGTGGAGGTCTGTGGCGGCATCCTGGACGACCCTGATCCCGAGGTGACCCTCCGTCACGAAGCTCTCGAGGAACTCGGCATCACACTCGGTGCAGCGGAAAGGGTGTTCGAAGGCTATTCCACGCCAGGTTCGGTGTGCGAAAAGGTTCACTACTTCATCGCCCCCTACCGTGAAGACCAGCGACAGCACGCCGGGGGCGGCAATCTTCACGAGGGTGAAGACATCCAGGTTCTCGAGATGTCGCTCGCCGACGCCATACGCCTCGTGCGCACGGGCGAGATTCGGGACGTGCGTACGATCGCCCTCGTGCTGTATCTTGCTGCGACGGGCATGCCGGGCGGCCCTCCTCCTTGAGACTGCCCTCCGACAAGGAAGAAGCCTGTCCCCTGCCGCCCCAGGGCAGGGGCGCAACCTGAGCGCCTCTCGATCATCCAATTCACGCGTGCCGCAGGGGCGCGTTCGGGCCTCGTTTTCCTCGCTCCTCGTGAGATGCTAGACACGTCGGCTCCGGGCAAGTTCGCCTTTCGCAATCACAGCCAGCGGAGAACGAGGGTTTATGTGCGGGATCGTCGGCGTCTTCGGACACCATCCGGTCAGCGGGGTTATCTACGATTCGCTTTCGATGCTACAGCATCGAGGGCAGGACGCAGCAGGGATCGCCACCTGCTACCAGGACCGTTTCTACCTCCACAAGGAGAACGGCCTCGTCACCAACGTCTTCAACGGCACCAACATGGCCCGACTTCTCGGCACCATGGGCATAGGCCACGTGCGCTACCCTACCGCCGGCTGCGCGTCCGTCGCTGAAGCCCAGCCCTTTTATGTAAATTCGCCGTACGGCATCGTCTTTGCGCACAACGGCAACCTCACCAACGTGCAGGAGATCGTTGAAAACGTCTACCAGAACGACCGCCGCCACCTGAATACCACCTCCGACTCCGAGGTCATGCTGAACGTCTTCGCCCACGCGCTGACGCGCCGCGGCGTCCTCGTCCCCAAGCCCGCCGACATCTTCGCCGCGGTAGAGGAGGTCCATGAGCGATGCAAAGGCGGCTACGCCGTGGTCGCCATGATCGCCGGCATCGGCATGCTTGCCTTTCGGGACCCGCACGGCATTCGGCCGCTTGTGATGGGCAGTCGCATTGTCGAAGGCAAGGGCAAGGCAAGGCTGAAGGACTACATCGTCGCGAGCGAAAGCGTCGCCCTGGGCGTCAACGACTTCCATCTCGAACGCGACATCCAGGCCGGCGAAGCTGTCTTCATCGACATCAAGGGCAAGCTCTGGCACAAGATGTCGAAGTTCGCGCAGCCGGTCGCGCCTTGCCTCTTCGAATACGTCTACCTCGCGCGCCCCGACTCGATCATGGACGGCGTGTCTGTCTACCAGGCCCGCATCAACATGGGCACGCGCCTGGCCGAAAAGATCAAGCACGAGTGGAAGCACGTGCCCATCGACGTCGTCATCCCCATTCCCGAGACCAGCCGCACGGCCGCGCTCGAGATCGCGCAGCGCCTCGACAAGCCCTACCGCGAGGGCTTCATGAAGAATCGCTACATTGGCCGCACCTTCATCATGCCGGGCCAGGCGCAGCGCCGGCAATCAATCCGCCGCAAGCTCAGCCCCATCCCGCAGGAGTTCAAGGACCGCAACATCCTGCTCGTCGACGACTCCATCGTCCGCGGCAACACCATCCGCGAGATCATCGCAATGGCCCGCGAACTCGGCGCCAAGCAGGTCTTCGTCGCTTCGACCTCGCCGCCCGTCCGTTACCCCAACGTCTACGGCATCGACATGCCGGCCCGCTCCGAGCTGATCGCCTCCGGCCGCACCGTGCCCGAACTCGCCAAAGAAATCGGCGCCGACTGCGTCATCTTCCAGGACCTTGCGGACCTGGAAGCCTCAGTCAAGGACGTTCGCCCTGACATCTGCAACTTCGAGGCGTCCGTTTTCGACGGCAAATACATCACCGGCGACATCACCCGCAAGTACCTCAACAACCTCCAACGCGCCCGCAGCGACGCCGCCAAACAGACTGAGGAAGTCGCGACGCACATCACACGGAACTTGGCTGCGCACTTATAGTCCCTAACCACTGAACCTGAGCACATCGGCGGTTTCTTGTGCCCTTGCCAGCCAGGCGACTATGGGCTGGGAAGAGTGAAAGAATGGCGATCGGCTGAAGGTGGCGGGGGATTACGGCTTCACTGCCGGATATATCGAGTAGCGTTGAAGCGCAGCTCTAAGCCTAGTTCATTGTGCGGCATAGCCGTGAGCGGCCCGGCAGTAGAGTTCCGGCCATATTCGAGATGAAAGCTGATGAGCTTGCGGGTGTCCGGCAGGTTCCAATTGATCCCCGTCCGGAGCGCCTGTTGCGTAATCGCACTTGGGAGCGTGGGTGTGGACAGATGCACCCAGTCATAACGCAGGAATGGGTTCAGGTCGCCCCAGCGGCGCGTATCGAAGACGGAATATTGGCCCAGGACATAGCCTCCCGGCAGGAAGGTTTGGGACTTTGAGAAGCTCGAAACGATATGTTCCGATTCGAGCGTGTAGGGGTGACTCCGCAGCCGATCCGTGTACACGATCTCGCCTTCGACGTTCAGCTCATTGCCGGAGGCCGGAGCGCTTCCTATCGCTTGACCGGCCACAGCGGAAATGAACGTCCAGGTCCCATTGCGGATGTCCCGTGTTTGGTCGAGTGCGGCGCCAACGCTGAGCTTTCGGCCTCGCCTCTCCTCGTTGAAGAGTTGTCCGGTCAGCTTCACGGCGAGACTGTTGCCCACCACATAACGAGGGTTGGAGGTGTTCAGGGAGCCGCGGTTGTCGAGCGCCGAGAATGCAATCACGTAGCGCGGCGTGAGACTCTTGAACGCCTCCACTCCGAACTGGGTTCCGAAGCTACGAACGCTACCATGCTCCTCCAGAACCAGAGAGCGATTGATTGTAGGCAGGTTGCCAGAGGAGAGATTGTCTTCACGGCTCAGGATGTGGGTATTCTCGCCGAAAAGCGCTCGCGTTTTGCCGGGGTCTTCCGCGTCTTGAACCGCCCAATAAAGGTTTTCGACAATGTTCAGCTTGGAGCGATCGCGAAAGAAATTGGTATCCGTGAAGTCCACTTCATAGACGATGGCGCTCCGGTAATGAGGCGTGAAGCGTGGCAGATCGAACTCCATGCCTTGCCGGACCCGCCGCCAGAAATCATCGCCTTGTGGCCGGAAGACGTGCTCTCCGTATCCCCAGCTCGTCCATTTGAAATCCCCATGTTGGAGCACAATGCCTGCGTCTGGGTCGTAGCCCCAGCCTTCCTTGCGGGTGGTGGGAGCCGTCTCGGTTGCCGATCCCGCCGTCGTTTGTTGTCCAGGCGGAACCGAGGGCTGCGTCGGGCGTTGGGTCTGGCCGTTCGCAACGAAAGGGATAGAGAGCAGCACGAAGGCAACCACCTCCCTCATGCGCGACCCCGCCCCTTCATCGCATAACGGACTCTCCATCCCACCGCGAAAAGGACAACCAGCAGGCAGCCTTCCACCACCAGCTTCTCTCCATCGAGGAAATCGGTAGGGCGGCCCTTCAGTTCGGGGTCGGTAAAGATTCCATGCACGAAGAAGAGCGTGGCTGCGGCATAGGCGGTATAGTGCAGCGTCTTCCAGGCGCGGCGGCCCAGTTCCACCCGAAAATACGACGTGAAGACGACCAAGACCAGGCAATAAAGCGCCGCCGCGCCCAGCGAGTTGATGAGCGGCTGCGTGGGAGAGTGGACCGGCCACAGGAGATCCGTCCAACGAAAGCCGGCAGTGCGTGAGAACAGCAGGACGATCGGATGGAGAGTGGCCACACAAAGGGCTGTGTACCCCGTCCAGTTATGCAGGCCGAAGATGTTGACCTTGCGATGAGGCCAACTTCTGACCGGGCTGTAGCGGACGGAGATGAGCAGGCCTAGGAGAATGTTGCCGGTCAGCAATAACAGCGCGGCAAGGCCGATGTAGCTGGAGAGATCGATTGCAGACATTGAAAGAACCTCTGATTCGAGACACGAAACCGCAAGGCACCGCGCATGGGCGCGTGCAGGGCAACGGACGGAATCAGAGCCTAGATCCGAAGTGGAGAGAGACGAAGCGGAGGTGGGGATTCACCGATGGATGAACAAAGCCCCAGGGAGAGGAATGACGAGCGAACCTGAAACAACGTTTCGACGACCGAGAAGGCGCTTAGGAGCGCCCGCAGCAAGGAAGGCAGACTCTTGACGGCAACCAGAACCAGGCCGCAGAACACGACGGACCCGATCAGGTTGAGCACCGTGTCATTTCCACTTCGAGGAAACCCGTCCCAGTGGTCAAAGGACTCGTATAACGGGGCGAGCAGCAGCAGGGCGAGAAAGCACCCCAGCACGATCTGCGAAACTCGCCGCCTGCTCATAGAGACAGCTTACGTCGTGGCAGAGGGAATGGCGCGACGAGACTTGCCGTTTTGCCGAGTACCCACAAGTCTCTCGTGTCGAGCAATCATCCCGAGTCTCCCGCCTTCCCTACCTCACGCGATACCCTGATAGCAGGGCTGCAAAGCAGTTCCTCCAAGGAGTGGTCATCCTGAGCGCAGCGAAGGTCGTGTTCAACTCGCCGGGTGAGCCGTCGCATGCGTCGGCAGTCCCGCCCGTTTCACTCCGAGTACTGTCCGGCCCTGCCGCGCTCACCGCCTTCGAAGCCGCACGCCTCCTCACCAAACTCCAGCAACGCGATCCTGCCATCACCGGCGTCGATGCTGCTTTCGTCTACCTGCTTCATCTGCCCGTTGCCACAAACCTGGACGAAGCCCGCCTTCGCGAACTCCTTGGCCCGGCCCACACTGTCTCCGACGGCCCCCGCCTCTGGATCACGCCCCGCACGGGCACGCAGTCGCCCTGGTCCAGCAAGGCCACCGACATCCTTCACAATACGGGCTTCAGCAACGTCGAGCGCATTGAACGCGCCCGCGTCATCTGCCTGGAAGGGGCGACGCATCTCGACCGGCTGGCACCCCTGCTGCACGACCGCATGACCGAGAGCGTGTTTTCCCACCCTGACGACCTCGCCACGCTCTTCGCCCCGCGCACGCCCAAACCGTTGACCCACATCGATGTGCTCGGCCGCGGAGCGGAGGCGATTGTCGTAGCCGACCGCACCTTCGGCCTTTCGCTCGCGCCGGACGAGATCGACTACCTTGTCCGCGAGTTCACCGGGCTCAACCGCGATCCCACCGAAGTCGAGCTCTATATGTTCGCGCAGGCCAACAGCGAGCACTGCCGCCACAAGATCTTCAACGCCCGTTGGACCGTTGACGGCGTGCCCGCGGAACGCTCGCTCTTCGGCATGATCCGCCACACCTACGAGCACGCGCGCGACCCCGACGTGCTCTCGGCGTACCGCGATAACGCCGCCGTGATCCGCGGCGGGCAAGGCGGCCGCTACTTCCCCGACCCAGCCACCGGCGAGTACCGCGCCCACCCCGAAGACATCCATATTCTGTGCAAGGTCGAAACGCACAACCACCCTACGGCCATTTCGCCCTTCCCTGGCGCGGCAACCGGGGCAGGCGGCGAGATCCGTGACGAAGGCGCAACGGGCCGCGGGGGCAAGCCTAAGGCGGGCCTTGCCGGGTTCACCGTCTCCAACCTCCATCTGCCGCAAGCCCCCCAGCCCTGGGAGGACCTCTACGGTAAACCCGACCACATCGCCAGTCCGCTGGACATCATGATGGAGGGCCCACTCGGCGCCGCCGCCTTCAACAACGAGTTCGGCAGGCCCAACCTGTGCGGCTACTTCCGAACCTTCGAACAGACGGGCCCGGACGGCACCCGCTTCGGCTATGGCAAGCCCATCATGCTCGCCGGCGGCCTGGGCAATATCCGCGCCGAACACGTAGAAAAAGGCGAGATCATGCCCGGCTACGCCCTGATCGCTCTTGGTGGCCCGGCGATGCTCATCGGCCTCGGCGGCGGCGCAGCCTCCTCGCAAACGGGCGGTGAAGCCCCGAACGCGCCTCATCCCGGCATGGGCCCCACGCACCAACAGGAGCTCGACTTCGCCAGCGTCCAGCGCGATAACCCCGAGATGGAGCGTCGCGCCCAGGAGGTCATCGATCGCTGCTGGCAACGCGGCGAAGCGAACCCCATTGCCTTCCTCCACGACGTCGGCGCAGGAGGCCTGTCCAACGCCTTTCCGGAGCTAGTCAAGGATGGAGGCCGCGGCGGCAGCTTCGATCTCAATGCCATTCCTCGCGGGGAAGAAGGCCTCAGCCCGCTGGAGACCTGGTGCAACGAGGCCCAGGAACGGTATGTTCTTGCCGTCGCGCCTGAAGATCTCCCTGCCTTTGAGCAGATTTGCCGTCGCGAGCGCTGCCCCTTTGCCGTGATCGGGCATGCGACGGAAGAGAAGCGCCTCGTACTTACGGACGGCTCGTCTCAAGACGGTCAGCTCGACCGCAGGCCGCAGGCCGCAGGGGAGAGACCTGCGGTTCTTCCCCACCCGCCAACAACGCACCAAGGCGAGGGACAGCCTATCGACCTGCCGATGTCTCTGCTTTTCGGCAAGCCCCCAAAGACCGAACGTCGCTTCGACCACACGCCCCTTCCGACCACGCGGCTCGACCTCGCAGGCGTCTCCATCGCTGACGCCGCCGAGCGCCTGCTACGGCTGCCCACGATCGCCTCGAAAAATTTCCTCATCACGATTGGCGATCGCTCCGTGGGTGGTCTCGTGGTGCAAGACCAGATGGTCGGCCCCTGGCAGGTCCCGGTGGCCGACTGCGCCGTCACCCTACGCGCCTTCGACTGCGCCGACATGACGGAGGCCCCCGGCGAAGCGATGGCCGTGGGCGAACGAACGCCGCTGGCCGTTCTCAACGCCCCAGCCTCTGCGCGCATGGCGGTGGGCGAGGTCATCACCAACCTCGCCGGCGCGGCCATCGAACGTCTCTCGGACATTAAGCTTTCCGCCAATTGGATGGCCGCCGCCGGCCAAGGTCAGGAGGACCAGAAGCTCTTCGACGCGGTCTACGCCGTGGGCATGGAGCTTTGTCCCGCGCTCGGCATCACGATTCCGGTAGGCAAAGACTCGCTCTCGATGAAGCTGCGCTGGCAGGACGACGGCGAGAACCGATCCGTGACGTCGCCGCTTTCGCTAATCGCGTCGGGTTTCGCCCCGGTGTGCGACGTGCGGCGCACGCTCACCCCCGAACTGAAAACCAGCGAACCGACCAGCCTGCTCCTTCTCGACCTCGGAGAGAGCCGGAAGCGGCTCGGCGGCTCCTGCCTCGCGCAGGTCTTCCACCAGACCGGCGCCGAGACCCCTGACACACCCAGCCCCGCCCGGCTGAAGTGCTTTTTCGACGCCGTCCAGCAGCTCAATCGCGATGGCAAACTGCTCGCCTACCACGATCGCTCGGACGGCGGCCTCTTTGTCACGCTATTGGAGATGGCCTTCGCCGGTCGCACCGGCCTTGCGATCGAGCTTCCCGCAGAAAGCGTCAAGGACCCGCTTCTCGATCCGCTCGGTATGCTCTTCAGCGAGGAGCTCGGTGCTGTTCTTCAGGTACGCACGGCCGATACGGACCGGGTTCTCGCCTTCTTGTCGCAGGCTGGCGTGCCCGCCCGCGAGATTGGCAACCCGGTTCCCGGCAACGAGATCGTGTTTCGCACAGGGGAACGCGAGCTTTACCGGAACACCCGCACGGGCTTGCACAAGCTGTGGTCGGAGACCAGCTTTCACATTGCCAGCCTGCGCGACAACCCTGCTTGCGCTCAACAGGAGTTCGCGCTTCTCGACGACCCCGACCGCCCCGGTCTCACCGTCCAGGTGCCCTTCGACCTTACCGAACGGGTCTGTGGTCCCTGGCTGGCGCCCGCCGCCGAGAGTCCAGGCGCTCCTTTCCTCAACACGCATCGCCCACGGGTGGCCATTTTGCGCGAACAGGGCGTCAACGGCCAATACGAGATGGCCTATGCCTTTGAGCGCGCTGGCTTCGCCCCTGTCGACGTGCACATGAGCGACCTCCTCACGGGCCGGCATACCCTTGCCGACTTCATCGGCCTCGCGGCCTGTGGCGGCTTCAGCTACGGCGACGTGCTCGGCGCGGGCTCCGGCTGGGCCAAGACGATCCTCTTCAATCAGGCACTCCGCACCCAGTTCGCCACCTTCTTCACGCGCCCGGACACCTTTTCACTGGGGATCTGCAACGGCTGCCAGATGATGGCGCAACTGGCCGAGATGATTCCCGGCGCGGAGGGCTGGCCGCGCTTCGAACGCAATCTCTCGTCGCGCTTTGAAGCCCGCCTTTGCATGACCGAGATCCCGGCGACCAACTCCCTTTTCCTTATCTCCATGGCGGGTGCGCGCATGCCGATCACCGTCGCCCACGGTGAAGGCCATGCCACCGCGATGCCGCCCGCCCCTCTGATCGCCCTCCGTTACATCGACACCTACGGTCGCCCCACACAGGTTTACCCGCTGAATCCCAGCGGCTCGCCCCAGGGCACCGCCGGGGTCACCAGCGCTGACGGCCGCGCCCTGCTCATGATGCCGCACCCCGAGCGCATCTGCCTCGCCTTGCAAAACACCTGGACCCGCCGGCTTCCGGCCAGCCCCTGGCAGCGCCTGTTCGACAACGCACGGTTGTGGGTCGGCTAGAGCTCCAGGGCACACTTTAGAGCACGGCGGCAGACCCCGCACGCGTCAGCAACGAAGCCGCATCCTGCCGCGGCGGACTGCCAAAGACCCGGCTGTATTCCCGGCTGAATTGCGAAGGTGACGCATACCCCACATGGAAGGCGGCCGTGGCGGCATCCTGCCCCTCCGCCACCAGCAGTCGCCGCGCCTCCTGGAGTCGCACCCGCTTCTGATACTGCAGGGGACTCATCGCCGTGACGGCCCGAAAGTGGCGATGGAGTGAAGCCGGACTCATGTTCGCCACAGCGCATAGGGCGCGCATGGAGAAGGGCTCGGCATACCGCTCGCGAATGCAGCGAATCACCCGTGCTACCTGTGCGGTGCGACTGTCGCGTGTAGCGATCTGCCGCAGTGTGTGCGCCTGGTCTCCCAGCAGCAGCCGGTACAGCACCTCGCGCGTGATCAGCGGAGCTAGGTACTCCGCACTTTGCGGCTCCTCCAGCAGACGCGTCAGGCGCACAAAGCAATCCAGCAGCACCCCATCCAGACGACCCATCGCCAGCCCACACGTCGGCTCCTCAGCGCTCTCCCGCGCCGGCATGGCCAGCAGCAACTCGCCCAGCACAGAGATGTCAATCGCCAGGCTAAGCGCCAGATACGGCCGCCCCGGCTCCAGATTGCACACCATGCCTGTCACCGGCAGGTCCACCGAGCTAATCAGATAGGTCGAAGGCGTGTACCGAAATACGCTATCTCCGAGAAACACCTTCTTCTCGCCTTGCGCCATGAGGCACACCATGGGCGTGTAGATCAGCTGCGCGCTCGCGGGCACGTCACAATCGGCGTGGTAGAGCGTGAGTCCGGCGATCGCCGTCTGCGTCACCGGGGCGGCGGCATGGCGCAGAATGTTTCCTTGCAGCTCTTCGAGCGGCGTCATCCTTTTCTCCTTTCCCTCATTCCAGAATCGCAGCCAGACCTCCTCTGAGAGGATCAGGCAAGCATCGCATTGGTTCAGTCTACCGCCGAGCGATCTTCCGAGCCTATGCTCCACCTTGAAGCAGGACAGGAGAGCAGAATGAGCAAGGTATGGATGATTACAGGTGCAAGCCGCGGTCTCGGGCGGGAGATCGCTAAGGCCGTGTTAGCCGCAGGGGAAAGTGTCATTGCCACAGCAAGGCGGCCTGAGCCGCTCCATACAGCGCTAGGCACCTCGGAGCAGCTCCTCGTGCTGCCGCTGGACGTGACCGATCCGGCCCAGGCCACAGCCGCTGTTCAGGCGGGCATCGCCAGATTTGGCCGCATCGACGTGTTGGTGAACAATGCCGGGTACGGTCACTTCGGTCCCTTTGAAGAAGCCTCGGCCGCCGACATCGAAGACCAGTACCGCGTGAACGTCTTCGGCGTCATGCACGTTACCCGTGCCGTGCTCCCCTCCATGCGCCGGCAAAGGAGCGGCCGCATCTTCAACATATCGTCCATCGCCGGTCTGCAGGGAGGGGCGATGAGTTCCTTGTACTGCTCCAGCAAATTCGCGCTGGAAGGCTGGTCGGAGTCCCTGGCCGCCGAACTTCAGCCGCTCGGCATCCAGGTCACTGCCGTGGAGCCCGGCTTTTTCCGCACCGACTTCCTCGATCCCACCTCCGTGCAGTACACGAAGATTACCCAGCCCGAATACCGGGCCGGGCTCGAGCAGATGCAGGTCTGGCTCAACGGCAAGAATCACCAGCAAGAGGGTGATCCGGCAAAGCTCGCCAAAGTGTTGCACGAGGTTGCCTTGGCGGAGCAGCAGCCCCTGCATCTGCTGATGGGCAGTGACGCGATCACCTACATGGAGACCCGCATCCGGCGTGACACCCAGAACCTAGAAGATTGGCGGGCGATCTCCGCCTCCACAGATCTCGCCTTCTGATCTCAGCGTTCCAGCCATTCCGGCGGCGCCGTCCGTCCCGCCCCACGCGCCAATCCCGCGATACCCTAAGCTGGTGAGCTCCCCCGTCGACTACAAGAGCGCCGGCGTCGACATCGAGGCCGGCAACGAAGCCGTCCGGCGCATGAAGGCGCACGTCGCCCGCACCCATACGCCCTCTGTCCTCACGCAACTGGGCGCTTTCGGCTCCCTGTATTCGCTCGCGGACGCAATCCAGGGCATGGTCGACCCCGTTATGGTCCAAAGCACGGACGGTTGCGGCACTAAAACGCTCGTCACCGTCATGGTGAACACACCGGAGGCCTACGAAAGCCTCGGCCGCGACCTCGTCGCTGCCGTTGCCGGCGACATCGCCGTCATGGGCGCCCGCCCGCTCACCTTTCTCGACTACCTCGGCGTTCACAAGGTCGACCCGGCCATCATCGAGTCGCTCGTGCGCGGCATGAGCGCCGCCTGCGCCGACGCGGGCATCGCCCTGGTCGGCGGCGAGACCGCCGAGATGCCCGCCGTCTACGCTTCCGGCGACCTCGACGTCGTCGGCTTCGTCACAGGCCTCGTCGACCGCCCCAAACTCCTCACCGGCGCCACCATCCAGCCCGGTGACACCCTCTACGCGGTCAACTCCTCCGGCCTCCACACCAACGGCTATTCCCTGGCGCGCAAGCTCTTTTTCGAGATCGCCGGTCTCTCCGTCGACAGCACCCCGCCTGAGCTCGAAGGCCGCTCCCTTGCCGACGTCCTGCTCGCCCCGCACACCAACTACGTTGCTCCGATCCACGCGCTGCTCGACGCGGCCCTCCCCGGCGGGCTACAGATCAAGGGCATGGCCCACATTACCGGCGGCGGCCTCACAGAAAACGTCCCCCGCGTCCTTCCAGAAGGCCTCGGCGCCACCATCGACCGCAGCACCTGGACCCCACCGCCCGTCTTCGGCATGATGCAGCGCCTCGGCGACATCCCCGACGCCGAAATGCTTCGCGCCTTCAACATGGGCGTAGGCCTCGTCCTGATCGCCCCAGCCGGCCTGCACCGCCAGATCGCAGACCTCCTCCAGCGGTACCCGCATCTCCGGGTCTGGGAACTCGGCCGCGTAGAACCCAAGGCCACCGGCATCACCTACACCGGTACCGTGTAGGTTTTTCCCCTGCTCTCTAGTTGTCCTTCCCGAAGGGAATCTGCGTTCCGTCCGCGGCACCACTCATTGTCCTCTCGACCGAAGCGAAGCGCCGTGGAGAGACCCGCGTTCTGCGTTCTCGCCACAAACCTCAAGGACCCACCAGCATGCCCCTCCCCCAAC